>SVQQ01000019.1 GCA_015065265.1 Oscillospiraceae bacterium
TAAAAAACTTGGAAAAGACGCTCACGCTATGACAATAACCCTTCTTCTTAACTCTGAAGGAAAGAAGATGGGCAAAACTCAAAAGGGCGCAGTATGGCTTGACCCCGAAAAGACAAGTCCCTACGACTTCTTCCAGTATTGGAGAAACGTTAACGACGCCGACGTAATTAAATGTATGAAGATGCTCACCTTTATGCCTCTTGAAGAAATTTACGAGTATGAAAGATTAGAGGGTAGCGAACTTAACAAAGCAAAGGAAAAACTTGCTTATGAGCTTACCGCACTCGTTCACGGAAAAGAGGAAGCAGAAAAATCTCTTGAAGCATCAAGAGCAATTTTCTCAACAGGTGTAAGTTCAGAAAATATGCCAACTACCGAAATTTCCGAATCCGACTTTACCGACGGAAAAATCTTCGTATCTGACCTTCTTGTAATTTCAAAACTCGCTCCTTCAAAAGGGGAGGCAAAACGTCTTATAATGCAAGGCGGAATTACCGTTAACGGTGAGAAGAAGGATAAATTTGATTCCTTTGTTACAAGAGAAGACTTTAATGAAGAAGTTATCCTTAAAAAAGGCAAAAAGTCTTATCAGAAAATTATCGTAAAATAATAAAGCTTCGTCACCCGTGACCATAAAAGCCACGGGTGACTTTTAGTTCTCCCATTAATAAAAATAAATAAGGACAGGAAAAATTTATATTTTTTTGTAAAAAACTATTGACAGACACACGTCTTGGTGCTATAATTCATTCAGTTAGACAACGCTAACATTATAGGAGATTACAATGAATTTGACCGAGGCAATCGAAGAAAAAGAGTATATTATTAAGGCTATTGAAACCGACGACGAAGAACTTAATTCTTTTTTGTTTTCCCTCGGCTGTTATAGCGGGGAGTCAATAACCGTCATTTCGCATATAAAAGGCGGATGTATCGTTTCTATCAAGGAAGGAAGATACAACATTGATAACGAACTTGCTGAGGCAATAATTATATAAAATTTTTACGGCTGGTTTTCAGCCTTTAAATTTTAGCACGAAGTTAGTCTATACTAACAAATCTGTTGAGCGCAATTACATTTTTTTAAATAAAGAAGGAGAATTTCTATGAGAATTGCATTGACCGGAAATCCCAATAGCGGTAAGACCACAATGTTTAATGCCCTTACCGGTAGGAGCGAGAAGGTTGGAAACTGGGCAGGTGTTACAGTTGATAAGATTGAACACCCAATTAAGAAAGCCTACTATAATTCTTCGGAGGAACTTATAGCAGTTGACCTGCCTGGCGCATATTCAATGTCGCCCTTTACGTCTGAAGAAAGTATTACAAGTTCTTACGTAAAGAACGAAAATCCCGACGTTATCATCAATATTGTTGATGCTACAAATTTGAGCAGAGGACTATTCTTCACTACTCAACTTCTTGAACTTGGAATACCTGTTGTTGTGGCACTTAATAAATCCGACGTCAACAAGAAAAAGGACACAAAAATAGATACCGATAAACTTTCCAAGAAACTCGGTTGTCCCGTTGTTAATACAATTTCAACTTCCGCAGACGGATTAAAGGACGTTGTAACTTCCGCACTTGAACAAGCAGGGAAGACACAAAACGCTCCCTACGTACAAGGTGATATTGACTTAACCGATAAAAAAGCGGTTGAACTTGCCGACAGAAAGCGCTTTGATTTTGTAAACGACATTGTTAAAGACGTTGAAACACGTAAAACTCTGTCAAAAGAGAAAAACTCACAAGACAAAATAGATGCAGTTCTTACAAATAAATGGCTCGGCATTCCCATTTTTGCAGTAGTAATGTTCCTCGTTTTCCAAATTTCACAGGCATGGCTTGGAGTTTGGATAGCGGAAGGTGTAACAATTAAGGACGTCGAAATTCCAGGCCTTGTAACCCTTATCGATTTGTTTAAAGAATGGGTAGCAGTTTCTCTTGAAGGCGGAAACGAATTCCTCGTCGCCCTCCTCACCGAAGGCATTATCGGCGGTGTAAGTGCTGTCGTTGGTTTTCTTCCTCTTGTAATGGTTATGTATTTCCTTATCGCACTTTTGGAAGATTGCGGTTATATGGCAAGAGTTTCAGTAGTCCTTGACCCCATCTTCAAGAAAGTCGGACTTTCAGGTAAATCCGTTATTCCTTTCGTAATCGGTACAGGTTGTTCCATTCCCGGTGTTATGGCATGTAGAACTATCCGCAACGAGCGTGAACGTAGAGCAACTGCAATGCTTACACCCTTTATGCCTTGCGGTGCAAAACTTCCAGTTATCGCCCTCTTTGCAGGTGCATTCTTCAAAGACGCATCTTGGGTAGGTACTTTAATGTACTTCGTAGGTATTATCGTAATTCTCCTTGGCGCACTTCTCATAAATAAATTAACAGCATATAAAAACAGAAAATCCTTCTTCATCATAGAACTTCCCGAATATAGAATCCCAAGTCTCTGGAATGCGTTTAAGTCAATGTGTCAGCGTGGCTGGGCGTACATAGTTAAAGCAGGAACAATAATTCTTCTTTGTAACGCAGCAGTCTTCGTAATGCAGTCGTTTGACTGGAAATTCAACCTTGTTGCAGAAGGTGCAGAAAGCACGTCGATTCTCGGCACTATTGCAGCCCCCATCTCAGTTTTACTTATCCCCATCGGTGTAAAAGCGTGGCAGATGGCAGCGGCAGCGGTTACAGGCTTTATCGCAAAAGAAAATGTTGTAGGTACTCTTGCAGTATGCTATGGCATATCAAATCTTATTAACTTAGACGAACTTGCCCTTGAAGCAGGTGCAGGAGCAGAGGTTGCCGAAACCTTTGGAATCGGCGCAGTTGCAGCACTCGCATATTTGATGTTCAACCTTTTCACACCCCCTTGCTTTGCAGCAATCGGAGCAATGAACTCAGAAATGAAAAGCGCGAAATGGCTTTGGAGCGGAATTGCTCTTCAACTTTCAGTAGGCTATACAATATCGTTCCTCGTTTATCAAATAGGAACTCTTATCACCACCGGCAAACTTGGAAACGGATTCCTGCCTGGGCTTATCGCAGTTCTTGTCATTGTTTTGGTGATTGTGTTCTTGTGTATAAGAGCAGACAAAAAACTTAAAGAAGACTACGCTCTGAAAGGGAAGAAAGAGTCGGTTACTACTAAATAAAGAGGTTAATTTATGAAAGATTTACTTTTAGTGGTTCTTATAGTTTTAGTTTTATTTTTCGCATTCTTGTACGTTTACAAAGCGAAGAAAAAAGGAGTAAAGTGTATAGGTTGCCCCTCAGCCTCAAAATGTGGTAAAAAGTCATGCGTTTGTTCTTGTTCTTCTGATAAAGAAAATAAATAAAAATAAAAGGTGCCTTATGGCACCTTTTATTTTTGAAATACAAAAATTTCAAAACGTATTGATTTTTTACTCTTATTATGTTATAATTCACTTGTTATAAATTTATGCGGATATGGCGGAATTGGCAGACGCGCTAGATTCAGGTTCTAGTCGGAGTGATTCGGTACAGGTTCAAGTCCTGCTATCCGCACCATAACTAAACCGACAGTTGATACAATAGTCAGCTGTCGGTTCGTTAATTTTTTGCCTTAAAGTCCTATATGCATAGGGCTTTTTCTTTTTGCCCTGAACCCATACGCCATAGTGATATGAAAATATAGCGAAGCACCGCAATCGTTCAACTTTTGAGTTTCGCATTTTTCTTATATATGCGTTAAATAATAACCTATCGTTGATTTATTACTTAAATGGGTTCAACTAAAAATATAAAGAAAAAAGGCACGGAACTTGGGAAGTGTATCCCTTGCTCCGAGCCTTCGTTACATCTGTTCTGTTATTTCAATTCCACCTTTAAATTTGAACACTACACTTTCGTCTGCGTTGATGGTAACACGCTCTACCAAGGTAAGCCACAGGTCTTCATCAAATTCTATCGGTGGTGTGTCTTGTTTTTGGAGGGTGTCAATGAAAGATTGTATCGCGGTTCTCTGTTCCACTCTTCTTTGTCTCTCATTTTCAATATCATCGAGTTTTGTTTTTGCTTTTGTGTATTTTCGCATAAGCTGTTCGTACTTATCAAGATATTCCACTTGGTTTTGAACTTTCAGGGCATTCTCGTCTATGCACTTGCGGATAAGAATTTCCGTTGTTTCAAGTTCCTCTGTGAGCTTTTTCTGTTCACTATCCAAGTCTGAACAATCGGAAAGTGTCTGCTGCATCAGTAGGCAATCTTCTATTATGCTATCCTTGAGCTTTGTCATTTTACCAAAGGCACGAAGGAACAATGCTTTAATCTCGTCTTCATAAAAATGTGGTGTGGCACATTTGCAACTTCCTTTGAATTTGTCGTTGCATTGCCACACCGTTCTTTTGTATTTACTGTTGGAATGCCATACTTTGGAACCATATGTCCCGCCACAATCTCCGCAGAATATCGTTGATGAGAAAATACTTGAGGATGTAAATCTGCGACCTAATTCTTTTCGTCTTTTAAATTCCGCTTGTACCATATCCCATTCCTGTGGTTCTATGATTGCCGGATGGCTGTTCTCAACATAGTACTGTGGAACTTCACCCTCATTTGTTTTCATTTTCTTTTGAAGAAAATCTACTGTAAAGGATTTCTGAAGCCTTGCATCTCCTCTGTATTTTTCGTTTTGAAGAATACTTTCAACAGTGGAACTTTGCCATGTTGTTTTACCGGCAGGTGTCGGTATTTCTTCTTTGGTAAGTATTCTTGCAATTGTGCTTGGAGTGTTTCCGTGAATGTAAAGGCTATATATTCTTCTTATAAGCTCGGCTTCTTTGGGAACTATTTCAGGGCGACCGTCTGTACCTTTTTTGTAACCGAGGAATTGCTTGTACGGAAGACTCACTTTTCCATCTGCAAATCTTTTTCTTTGTCCCCAAGTAACATTCTCAGAAATGGAACGGCTCTCTTCCTGAGCAAGCGAAGACATAATAGTTATGAGAAGTTCACCCTTGCTGTCAAGGGTGTAGATGTTTTCTTTTTCAAAGTATACCTCTACACCTTTTTCCTTCAGTTTTCGAACGGTGGTAAGACTATCGACAGTATTTCTTGCAAATCTACTGACCGATTTTGTAACAATAAGGTCTATCTTTCCGTCAAGAGCATCTTTAATCATGGAATTAAAGCCGTCTCTTTTCTTTGTATTGGTAGCGGAAATGCCTTCATCCGTGTAGACTTTTACAAACTGCCAATTATGATTTGACAGTATATAGTTGGTGTAATAATCCACCTGTGCCTCATAGCTTGTAAGCTGTTCCTCGCTGTCGGTAGATACTCTTGCATACGCTGCAACTCTCCTTTTGTGGAAAGTATCTGCCTTTGGTATCCCGGTGTGTAAATTCTTAGTTGCCGGTATAACTGTAATGTTTTTACTCATGTTCTTTTCTCCTCTCCAATGTTTTCTGTCTTGCATTCTCTTTCATTTCGGCTGTCCAACTTTCTGCTCTTGAGCGGTCTATCCATCGTTTAACGGTTTCTTCTCCGTTTTTGAAGACGAATATCAATGTATTATTGTTTTCAACTCTAACAGCCGTTATTTTATCGTGAAGGGTATCTAAAGTCCCTATTGTTTTCATAGTTACATCATTAAGTTTTTCTTCGGGTATTTGTTTTGAGGAACAATACCCTTTGCCAAGTGTATTGTATGTGTTACATATCCACACCGCACCTGTTGCCGTGACCTTTCTGCGATAATGCTTCCTACAGTTGGCACAGACAAGTAAGCCGGAGTAAGGATATATTTTCTTTATTGAGCCTTTTGCAGCATATTTCTCAGCTCGTCTTTTAATCTCGTCTTGGACAGCGTTAAACTGTTCAAGAGAAATGATTCCTTCGTGGCTGTCTGTTATGTGGTATTGCGGTAATTCTCCGTTATTTTGACGTTTTTGTTTTGTGAGATGGTTTTCTCTGTAAGTCTTTTGTAGAATCAAGTTCCCGGTATATGTATAGTTCCGAAGGATTCTTGAAACACCGCTGTTGTGCCATGTGTTGCCGAACCTTGTAATGTATCCATTTTTGTTTAGCATTTTCATTATTGCCGTAACTCCCATGCCGGAAAGGTAACTGTCATAAATGAGCTTTACAATTTCAGCCTCATTGGGAACTATGATAAATTTTCCGTTCTCATATCGGTATCCGAGCATTGTTCCGCTCCAAGGTATTCCGCTTTCAAAATTACGCTTCACACGCCATTTTTGATTTTCACTCGCCGACAGGCTTTCTTCTTGTGCATAAGATGCGAGTATAGAAAGCATCAACTCTCCGTCGTTGCTTAAGGAGTGGATGTTCTGTTCTTCAAAATACACATCCACTCCGATATCTTTAAGTTCTCTTACTGCTTCAAGCAATGTAACGGTGTTCCTTGCAAAGCGGGAAATTGACTTTGTGATTACCATATCGATTTTCTCGGCTCTGCAATCACCGAGCAGACGAATAAAGTTTTCTCTGTTTGCTTTGGTGCCTGTTAAGGCTTCATCCGTATACACACCACAGAATAACCATCCCCGGTGTTTTTGAATAAGGTCATTGTAATAACTGACCTGTGCCGACAATGAATGTAGCATCGCATCCTTGTCGGAAGAAACTCTTGCATATGCCGCAACTCTTGTAAGCTTTGGCACTTGAAAGTTTTGTAACGGCACTTGCTTGATTCTTCGTTCCATAGTACTGCTCCTTTGTATCAAAGTTTCGGTACTACATATATCACTCTAAAACGAAGAAATAGCAAGTTATTTCAAGCAAATATACTACACAAAGATATGCCGTATTTTTGTGCTAATTTGTCACGGCATTTATTGTAGTCGACTTCGGTGATTGTGTTGTTATTCAGCATGGTTCTCAAAGCCGACATACTCAAGCGGTATGAGAAAAGCCCGCTCTCATAATCAAGCGGACTTTTTACGTGCATCTCCGTAGCAGGTTCGGCTGCAGTATTTACGATTCTTGTTTCCATAGCTTACAAACTCCTTTCCACAGTGTTTACAAACCAAAGTGTAGTAGGCTTGTTTGTTTACCTCATCTTGGTGGCTGTTCCAATATGCCATGCGACATTTATCGGAGCAGTATTTCTTTTCCTTGCGGTCAGGTTTTTGCTCTATAGGTTTTCCGTTCTTTGAAGAAAACTGCGTTTTTACAGTTTTCCGTAAATCAGTAATTTGAGATAGATTTTTTATGAAAATGCACCTTGCTTTTTGAAACAATAATCAAAATTCAACTTGATTAACCATTCCCATTATAACGATATCATAATTATTAACTAACATTCAATCACATTTACTCTCATCTTTTAAATTTTAGAAACTTTTTTACTTGTTCTATTTTATAATAACATAAAAATAATGATGACAAACAGTGGCATTCTGTTACAAGTTTTAGTGTTGTCCATGCAAAAGAGGTTGCGGCTATAATTGTAACCACAACCTCTCTATTATAACGATAGCACATATTTGATATACATTCAACTACACTTTACTACACACTTTTTGAAAAATATATAATAACAGGCAATGGTGGTTTGTAGCAAGTGTCATATCACATTATAACTATATCATAAAAGGTAACTGTATTTCACTGTATTTTACTCTATTCTTTCAGTATAATGATAACACATTTTCTTTCGGAATTAAAGGGCACTTTTGGGCACACTTTATCGGCGAACCCTTTTAAGTCATTTGCGACGGACATAACCAAATAGTATTTGAGGCTTTTACTCTTTTTGACATACATCCTCACCATATACAACTCCCAATGCAGAACCACAGTCCCATTTGACATGAATCGTACCAATATCATCCACAAAAACAACTGTCCCCATTTCTCCGGGGTGGAGTACTGTATTGTAATGGTCGTCCATTTTCACAAGTTTTACTCTTGTACCAACAGGGAATTCCGTGCGTAATTTTGCTAAACTTTTTTTACTTATTATTTTCATACTACATCCTCCATGATTTTAGTTGTAATATATATCACTCTTAAAGAGGTAAAAGTCAAGAGCTAATTTGAAAATAAACACATATAAAATCAGTTTATTACTAACAAATCATATGAAACAACTTGAAAGTTTTAGAATTATATGATATAATACAAAATGTCGAATTATATGTTTATGTGGGAGACGATAAAATGATTGATAATTACACAGAAAAATGGATAAGTGTAGAAGATGCTGCTGACCACCTTGGCGTAACTAAAGATACCATAAGAAATTGGATTAGAAAAACAGATATTCCTGCACATAAGATTGGTAAACTGTGGAAATTTAAACTCTCTGAACTGGATGAATGGGTTAAGAGCGGAAAAAGTGCTATAGATTAACCTATTTAAAAGTGTAAAAAAGATTAGGAGAGAAAGCAATGAACGGTTTATCTTTATTTGCCAATGTTGGCATTGCCGAAACTTATTTGTGTGATGTAGGCATTGATATAACAGTAGCTAATGAATTATTACAGTCTCGTGCTGATTTCTATAAACATCTATATCCGAATTGTAATATGATTTGTGGGGATATTACCGATATCTCTATATACAACAAAATAATAAGCCTGGCTAAACAATCTAATGTAGAATTCATAATTGCAACACCTCCATGTCAAGGTATGAGTATTGCCGGGCAGATGGATCCGGAAGATTCAAGAAACTACTTAATAACATATGTTGTTGATGCCATAAAGGACTTAAACCCTAAATTTGTTTTTATGGAAAATGTCTTTATGCAACTGCAAACCACAATAAACTACAACGGAAGAAGAATTTTAATTCCTGATTTGATAGATGAAATATTTAGTGATGATTATTTCATTGAAAAGAAGGTTATTGACACTAAATACTACGGGGTTGCTCAGCAAAGGAAGCGAGCCATTATACTTTTGTCTCGTAAAGACGTTCAGCACTGGCACTTCCCCGAGTATGAGGAGAATATTGTTACCTTGCAAGATGTCATTGGTGATTTACCATCTTTAGACCCATTAGTACGAGAAAAAGAGTACCGGTATGTTTTTCCTCAATACGAAGAAAAATTAAAAAAAGGATTGGAAGTCTCGAAGTGGCATTTCCCTAAAGACCATGTGTGGAGAAATATAGAGGTAATGATGCATACGCCTACAGGATGCAGCGCTCGACAGAATCCTGTGTACTTTCCAAAGAAAAAAGATGGAACTATGGTGGGTGGTGCTCCAAGAACATATATGCGAATGGATTGGGATAAAGCTGCACCAACTATAACAAGTTATAATCACACAATTTCTTCATTTCAAAATGTGCACCCTGGAAGATTAGACCCAGAAACGGGACTTTATTCTGACGCAAGAGTTTTAACAATATTTGAGTTGATGAGAGTAATGAGTTTGCCAGATAATTGGAATATTCCTGAGTGGGCATCACCTCAATTAATAAGAACTGTTATAGGGGAAGGCGTCCCGCCTCTTGCTGTGAAAAAAATTGTTGCCGCATTACAAATAAGAAAGGAGAAAGATTGATGAGGGCTTTATCTTTGTTTGCAAATGTAGGCATTGCAGAAACATATTTAAACGAAATTGGTCTTGACGTTGTTGTTGCAAATGAATTAGAACCTGACAGAGCAAACTTTTATCAACATCTTTATCCTAATTGTAATATGATTTGCGGGGATATTACTAACTCAGATATATATAACGAAGTTATCAATCAAGCTCGTTTGTCAAAAGTAGAATTTATTATAGCAACACCCCCGTGTCAAGGTATGAGCATTGCGGGACACAACAGCCCATATGACGAGCGAAATAGTTTGGTTAAATATGCTATAGATGCAGTATTGGATTTAAATCCCAAATATGTTTTTTTAGAGAATGTTCCGCAGCAATTAGATACTCCTATAAAGTACCGTGGAAAAGAAATGTTGATTCCTAAATATATTGAAACTCGATTAGGTAAAAAATATAATTTCAACAGTGAAGTTATAACCAATTCCATGTATTATGGAGTTCCACAAATGAGGCGGCGAGCAATTTTTCTGTTAGTTAGAAAAGATATACCGTTTCAATGGGAATTTCCAATTAAAGAAGACCCCATTACCCTCGAAGAAGCATTTGAAGGAATTCCTGACTTATGGCCCGAAATACGGGAAAAAGAATTCAGAAATAAGTTGCCTAAAAACTCAAAAGAAGCACTATCATTCCATAAATGGCATAGACCTCCTTGCCATGTATGGCGAAATGTTGAATGTATGTTACACACTTCGACAGGTAATACCGCATTTGATAACGAATTCTATTACCCCAAAAGGAAAGATGGAAATAGAGTGAAAGGATATGAAACCACATATCATAGATTATTTTGGGACAAACCCTCTTCTACAATAACAAAGTGGAACGGCATAATGGGTTCTCAAAACAATGTGCATCCGGGACGATTGTGGAAATATGATGATGAAGGCGAGGCTCTATATACGAACCCAAGAGTCCTAACAATTTACGAGTTGCTCATTGTATCATCGTTACCGACTGATTGGAATATTCCTGATTGGGCAAACGAACAATTGATACGTTTTGTTATAGGCGAAGGGATCCCTCCTCTCATGGTTAAAAAAATTATTGAATCTGTAATGGATTTTGAAAGGAGATAACAATGGCTCGGAATTTAGATAAAATTCAATTACCAACAAATATTACGGATATTGCTATGCTGGCAGTATTGTTGCGTGCTGTAAAAAACAATGAACCATTAACCACTCAAGATAGCAAACCAATATTTGAAGAAGCAAAAAAGGACGGTAAGCGTAAAAAGAAAAGCAATGGAGATACTCATACGGAAAAGGCGTTGTATACTTATGGTTTAATTAAGTATGTTGCCAATTCAAAGAATTGTTTTGTTGTTACCCCGTTAGGTGATGAATTGCTCTCAATTTATGACGATGATGGGAATCTTACTTGCGATGAAAATACATTTGTGAAAACAACATTAAAAGTGTTTGCTGCATGGTACGCTGATAACAAAGGTCGCAATATTCATCCTGGTCAAATAATATTAAAACTGCTTTATGATAAAGATATAGAAGGCTATTTGACGGAACATGAAATAGCACATTTTGTATATAATCCGCTATTTAAAAGTGACGAGCAGTTTGATGAGATTAAAGATTTCATCCTTTCATTTAGAAAGACATCTTTAGCATCTCCGTATACAAAAACAACAAAATCATATATATTTTTACCATCATTAGTAAATAACTGGCATATTCTTGAGAAAGAATCTGTAGAAATCCTTCAACTTTTGTCCGATGGTTCTGTTATTCTTGCGGATAATGCACTTGATGAGGTTGATGCAGAGGCGGCGTTTGATGATGGTGAAGATACAATTGATACGGAAGAGGACTCTGAAAATGTACTTGAAGAACCCAATACAGAGACGCTTTCTGAAGATAATATGTATAAAACTATAACTAAGTACAGGCTTACTGAACAAGTAAAAAAATCATCGAAGAAAGCATAAAATCTTATTCACAGAACACTATATCAATTGCCTCAACACAAAATATGTATACTCCCAAATGGTTTGCAGAAAAAGCACGTGAGTACCCCGAATTAGATGCTGAAGCTCAAGAAAATTTAACTGATTTTCAGACAAAATTCTCGCCTGCAATTTTGTCTTCTCTTACCGGCAAAGATATTCTTAATACAATTTTTCTCAATGGTGATAATTCCGAAAATCTTTGTCGTGTTATGGAATATGACGCAAAGAACAGAGAGCTTTTCGGAAGTATTGCGGGCGGAAATGCTCACAAATATGGTTTATTCTTTTCAAGTGAAGGTTGTTGGATGACAGGGACTGGAAGAAATCCGCAAAAGATAACCGAAGAAGAAGCAATTGAAATAGGAACGAAAATGCGTGACTATTTGCTTGCTGGAGTTAAAGCCATAGAAGAATATGGTAAAATAGAAACGATAGACGATTATAAGAGTTTACATTCTACATTGAAAGAAGTTACAGCAGGTCATGTAGAAAGAGCATGGTTTATGAAATATTTCTATATGCTTTTCCCTGACTTACTTGCATCTGATTATTCTGATGCAGCACAAAGAACGGTTTTATCTGCAATAGGAATTGAACAGGAGACGTATCCTTTTGTTCGCATGGGTCAAATCAAATTATTTACTGATAAATGCGGAATTTCAAATGTTATGTTTAATAAGGTATTTTGGGAGAATTTTAGTGCTGCAACAAGTACTGCCCTGGTATCTCCTACGCATTCAAGCACACCTGTTTGTGCAGAACCTGTAAGAGATGATTTATCCGTGGATGAATTGGGAGAAATTCTCGCTAAAATGTATAATTCAGCATCAAATAAGCCTGCTGGTATACATATGTTTGGAATAAAATACGGTAAAGTCATAGAGGAAAATAACTATGCGATTACATCTATTGTAACTGCTTCGGGATTGCCGGCATCATACAAAGAAGAAGTTCGTAAAGGAATAAAAATATACGATTCTATTTTTAATAATGAATTTGGTATTTGTTTTACCGATGAAAGCGTTGCCGTTACTGAACCAAAAAATTGTGAAGAAAAATGCAATGAAAGTTTTGCACTTTTAAAATTACCAAATAACACTCGCAGAACACACCCCTTCAATCAAATACTTTATGGTGCACCGGGGACAGGAAAAACCTATGCAACAGCTCAGTATGCTCTATCTATAATTGAAGACACACCCATTGCCAAAATTTCTAAAGAACCACGCAAAGATATAATGTCAAGATATAATGGGTTTATTGAGTCAGAACGTATTGTTTTTACAACATTCCATCAAAATTATGGTTATGAAGATTTTATTCAAGGTATTCGTCCTGATACAACAAAAGGCGGGATGAATTTCAAAACCGTCGATGGTGTGTTTAAGAAAATTTCTTGGCAAGCAATGCAAAATCCAGAAAAAGATTATGTTATTATAATCGATGAGATTAACCGAGCAAATATATCCAAAGTCTTTGGAGAACTAATAACATTAATTGAAGATGATAAACGTTGGGGTGAAGAAAATGCGGTATCTGTAACCCTGCCCTCTGGCGAACCATTTGCTGTTCCTAATAATTTATATATCCTCGGAACAATGAACTCTGCCGATAAATCAATATCACTTATTGACACAGCACTTAGACGTAGATTTAAATTCGTAGAATTTGAACCTGACTTGAGCTTGATTACGGATGTTAAATTAAGAACCGTTCTCGAAAAACTCAATAACGGAATATCAGAGGAATTACATAGCACAGATTTGTTGGTTGGACATTCTTATTTTATCAATAAAACAACAGACGACATTTGTGATATTATGAACCATAGTATAATACCATTGTTGTACGAATATTTCTTTGATAAAAGCAACAAGGTTGAAGCTCATCTAAAAGCGTCTTTAGAAGAGTTAGATATTGAGATTTTGTCAGGTTCTATGGGCAGGATTAAAATCAAAAAGAAGGATGAGCAATAATGTCAGTGACATTAAATTATTTTGAGGAAAGTGTCATAAAAAACAAAAACCTCCCAATTGAGTGGCAAGACCAAAGTTCTCTTGACGAACTCGAAGATTTTTTGCAACTCAATTGGGAAGAACGTTCAATTTTTTATGATGATGGTAAACTTTCAAGTAAGCAACAATTCATAAAATTTCTCAGCCAAAAAAATATTCGTTCTAAGAATTACATAGGTACCATTGCGTTCAAGGGACATCAATTAAATATATTCCCAAAGGTTTTCAAAGAATTCAAAGGGGATTATGACACTGATGGGCTCGATATAAAATACCTTATGCATAACCTTATTCAATGGCTGAAATATTGCAATAGAGTTGAATATCCCTTCATAAGCATATCCAGCAATCTTGAAGATTGCGAGGACTTGCGTGAATTGTTTACAACTTTATATTTGCATTACGTAAAACGAGCTTTGGAACAAGTCCCGTTTTATCGGTATGAAGAAAAGAATGACGATACTTCTGTAATTAGGGGACACATCACCTTCAAAGATTATATAAATCACAAAATCCCAAACGGATTATATGACAAGTTTAATTGTTCTTTTTCGGAATTTGAGTTTGACAACATTGTCAATAGAATTATTAAGTATACTTGTAGAGGATTAAGTGATACCACCAAATCTTCTGAAAACAAAAAAATTATTCGTCAAATTCTTATTAGGCTTAATGAAGTTTCCGATGTTAGATGCGTTCCTTCAGATTGTGATGGCATTCGATTAAGCAAACTACACCGGCAGTATTCGGTTTTGCTAAGTATGAGCAAAATGTTTCTGCTTAATCAGACATCAACTTATCAAATTGATAATCAAGAATCTTTCTGCTTTTTGTTCCCGACAGAATTGCTATTCGAAGGATTTATTGGTGGTTTCATAAAGGAAGTTCTGGGTAAAAATGCTACTGTAAAATTCCAGGCAAGTGATATGACATTAGTTGATGATTTACAATATGGTGGGAAATCACTTGGAAAGATATTTACAATGAGACACGATATTCTTGTAAAACACAAAGAAAAAGGGCTGTTTATTTTGGATACCAAATATAAAGAATTATCACGATTTGAGAGTGTGGAAAACGAGGCTGAACTTCGCCAAATGATAAATAAAGAAATTAGTCAAAACGATGTATATCAAATGATTTCATATGCTGTTAAGCGCGGCGTCTCAGACGTATATTTGTTGTATCCATTATATCGATTTGAGGATTGTGAACCATATTTCCCTATAAGTATAGTTAACCAAGCTTCTGGCGAAACAATTAAAGTCCATATGGTGAGATTACCTTTTGTTTTTGAAGATGATATAGAATCCGTGAAAGCCAATCTCGCAATGACAATTGATAAAATATTTGATGAAGTATAAGCTGGACTTTCTCAAAATTGTATGGTATAGTGTCGTGCTACAAGGAGGTGCAGCACTATGCTACAAATAAAACAAAAAAACAAGAAAAAAACAAACGACCGTGTTACTGGGAATGCTATCGGTGATGCGGTCGTTTTCTTTATTGAAGGAGGTGTATTATGAGAAAATTGCTTGAAGAGTTTTGGTATGGCAATATATTTCCCCAAGAGCAATATGCTGCTCAACATCCAGAAATAAAACCACTACTGCGACTTATGGACAAGAATCGAACAAGCCTAACAGAAACATTAACGGAAGCACAGAAGGAAGTCCTGCAAAAATATGATGATACAGTTTCGGAAATGAACAGCATTTTGGAAAGGGAAATATTTATATATTCCTTCCGGCTCGGTGGAAGATTTGCTGTTGAAACGCTATCGGATATTGAATATAAATAAATTAACGATAGAAATAAAAACAGTAAAAGTGCACCCGTGAGTTATAAATAGGTTCATTGTATTTTTTTATAAGTCATATGCCAAACAAAAAAGAGGGCAGTTGCCCTCTTTTTTTGTTTGTAGAAAAAGTCAGGACTTGAACCTTGAGAAGGGACAAAACGTAAATAAAACAGTCCGGTGGACTGTTTTTAGTTTTGTGTCCGAGGGCTATGCCTGAGGAGAGAGCAGACCGAAGGTATGCGTCAAGTCCTGCTATCCGCACCAAAAAAACGATGGCACCCAAAGGGTGTCATTGTTTTTTTGTAGATAAATGAAAGGACTTGAACCTTATCTGTTCAAAATCTCGAAATAGTATAACTTTATAAATATAGTACGTTGACATTTTTGGACTTTTGTATTAGAATTAAATTGGAGGAAAAAATATGGAATTTTTACAACTCAGATATTTTTGTTCGGCTGCCGAAACAGAAAACTTTTCTCATACTGCAAAAAAGTTCAAAGTTCCCGTTTCGGGCGTATCCCAGACTATAAAACGCCTTGAAAACGAACTGGGCGTAACATTATTTATGCGCTCAGCGAATAAGATTGTTTTGACAGAAGAAGGGAAGATATTCTACGGTGGCGCAAGACGTGCTATCGAAATTCTCGACAATGCAAAAGCGCAACTTTCTTCAAATAACGAAGGGGTTAGAGGCAAAATTAAAATTTCAGTTCTGACAAACAGAAACCTCGTTATGAATATCATCGAATACTTCAAAAAGAAGTACCCCGAAGTGCTTTTTACAATAAATCATAATCTTGACTTTGACCCGAAAGATTACGACGTTTTAATTTCCGACGACGAAATAGTTTACAAGGATTTTGAACGAAAACTTTTCACCAGTGAAGACATTTATTTAGCGGTTGAAAAGAATAATCCTATCGTAAAACTTAACAACATCACCCCCGACGTTTTAAGTTCTAATAACTTTATCTCCACAAGCAAGGACACAAGCCTTTGGCGACACACTCATCGCATCTGCTTTTCCAAAGGCTTTTCGCCAAACGTGAGCATAAAATGCGACGATACAACCTATCTCAGAAAGTACATAGAATTGGGACTGGGTATCGCATTTGTTCCTGAATCTTGGAGAGACGTTCTGACGGACAACGTCGCACTCTTGAAAATCGGTGATTATAAGAGAAATACCTACATGTTTTATAACCTTGACGCCTTGCAGTCGAAGGCGGTAAAACTTTTTATCGACACTCTCACAAATTATGCTTCCGTTCAGGATGAAGACTTGACCGAGCAAAAACGTATCTACTATAACTTTTGAGTTATAGCGAGTGCATTTCATTTGGTTATTTACATAACACAGGTTATGTTCTATAATGCATTTGAAAACAAAACCGTTTTCTAAAAAGTAAATAAATATTTTTTACATACGAAAGGAACGAAAAAAATGTTAAAATGCGCGATTATTGGTCTCGGAGGCCTGGGTAAAAAACATCTCGGCAACATTCTTGGTATGGAGGACAAGGTAAAACTTGTTGCTTTGTGTGACATCGAGAAAGAAAAACTCTCTGCAGGTGTACAGACAAACTTAGGTGAAATTAAGACAACCACAGATTTTTCAAACTTCAACTTCTATACAGATGCAGAAGAAATGCTCGAAAAGGAAGACCTTGACTTCGTTATCATCGCACTTCCCACATATCTTCACGCAAAATATGCTTTAAAAGCATTTGAAAAAGGACTTCACGTATTCTGCGAAAAGCCTATGGCAAGAACTTCTGAAGAAGCACAGCAGATGCTGGATATGTCCAAAAAAGTTGGCAAAAAACTTATGATAGGTCAGTGCCTCAGATTCAGCCCTACATACAACGTTCTTAAAGATTACTACGAAAACGGCAAACTTGGAAAACTTTTAAGAGTTGATTTCCATCGTTATAGCCTTGTACCTGTTTGGGGTTGGCAGCATTGGTACGAAGATTTCGAAAAGAGCGGATGCGCCGCTATGGACTTGCACGTTCATGACGTTGACGTTATCAACTACATCTTCGGTAAGCCTAACAAGGTTTCATCTATCGCATCTCACGACAGAACAAAGTTCGACTCAATCTCCACAAGATATTTCTACGACAACTTCTTTATCACAGCAGTTTGTGACTGGGGATTTAGCGACAGTTTCGGCTTCAGACGCGGTTATATTGCAAGTTTTGAAAAGGGTGCTCTTGAAATGAAGGATTCAGGCGAAGTTGTTATAAGCCCCGTTGACGGACCTCAATACAACGTTGCAGTTCAGGCAGTTGATACATACGTTGCAGAAATGAAGGACTTCATCGACGCTATCGAAAAGGACAGAGACATTACAGTTCTTGTTCCCGAAAGCACAAAGGATTCAGTAGATACAGTCCTTGCAGAAATCAAATCTGCCGAAACAGGCGAAACGGTTACTCTTAAATAATTTAACGTTATAAACAGTGAGGATTAAAATATGTATAATTTTCCAATAGGCGCTATGCTTGACTCCTTTAAACTCCCCACCTTTGACGCGGTTAAAAAAGCGGCAGAAATCGGAGCAAAAGGACTTCAGATGTATTCAACAACAGGAGAAAACTCTCCCGAAAATTTAGTAGGTTCAAAACGTCGTGAACTCTTGAACTTCGTTAAAGATAACGGACTTGTTTTTTCTGCTATATGCGGAGACTTGGGAATGGGCTTTGGCAACAGAGAACTTAACCCCGAACTCATTGAAAAATCAAAGAGAATTATGGACCTTGCAAAAGAACTTGAAACCGATATCGTTACAACACATATCGGCGTAGTTCCCGCAGATAAGAATCACGACAGATATAAAATAATGCAAGAAGCATGTGTTGAACTTGCACGTTATGCAGACGATATAGGTTCACACTTTGCAATCGAGACAGGTCCTGAACCCTCAATGGTATTAAAGGAATTCCTCGATTCTCTTGGTTCAACTGGCGTTGCTGTAAACTTTGACCCTGCAAACCTTATTATGATTACAGGTGACGATCCCGTTCAGGCAGTTTATAACCTCAAGAGATATATCGTTCACACTCATGCAAAAGACGGAACAAAATTCGGCGAAAATAACCCCGAACACATTTACAGAGTAGTTGAATGCGACAACATAGTTAAGAACTATAAAGAAATGCCTCTCGGTAAGGGCTCAGTTCCTTATCCCGAATACCTTGCGGCTCTCGAAGACGTAGGATACAGAGGATTCTTAACTATCGAAAGAGAAGTTGGCGAAGACCCTGCTGCCGATATCAAGACAGCGGCAGATTATCTAAATAGTATCATCTCAAAGTAAAAATTACATAGAATTCACGCGGAGGAAGTAGTATGGTTTTAAAGAACGCTGTGATTGTAGACGAAACTTTTAAGTTGAAAAAACTGGATATCAAAATTGACGGAGATTTGATAACGGATATTGCCGAAGACTTAAACGATAGTGAAGTTATCGATTTAAGTGGAAAATATATCCTTCCCGGATTTATCGATACTCATATCCACGGTGCGTTTGGCGTAAGAGTCAGTGATAAAGACCCGGATATGAGTCAGATTACCTCATTTGAAGCTACTCAGGGGGTTACGTCTATTGCAATCACTACTGCTTCCTCCGAATTTTCTGACTTGCTTCGACAGCTTGACGTTGTAAAGAAAGCTCGAAGCAATTGCCTGGGCGCAAAAATTGCAGGTGTTCACGCTGAGGGCCCTTTTATAAGCCTTAAATATAAAGGCGCAATGAATGCAAGTAACATTTTAACTCCCAACGTTGATAAATTTCGTGAACTTGTAGACAGGGGCGAAGGTCTTATTAAAATAGTCACAATCGCTCCTGAAAACGAGGGAAGTGACGAACTGATTAAGTTTGCAGTTAAAAAGGGAATAACGGTCTCACTCGGCCACACGAACGCCACCTTTGATGAAGCGACACGTGCCTTTGAAGCGGGGGCAAGTCAAATCACTCACACCTTCAACGCGATGCGTAACTTCAATCACAGAGAACCTGGCGTACTTGGCGCCGCCTTTGTAAATGACGAGGTCACTTGTGAGATGATTTGCGATTACGTCCACTTACACCCAGCAACAGTTCAGACTATCTATAAGATTAAAGGTGCCGACAAAATCAACGTTATAAGCGATTCGGGTCACGCCGCAGGTATTACAGTTTCCGAGTTTATGTCAGAGGGCGAAATCCGTTACGTAAGAAACGGAGTTGTAACGTTAGCCGACGGTACAATTGCTGGTAGTGCAATGACAATTTTAGACGGAGTAAAACATCTCATTGAAAGCGGAATTCCGCTTCCTGAGGTTTCCAAAATGGCATCTTTCAACCCTGCAAAAACATTAAAAATGCAAAATGAAACAGGAAGTATCTCAAAGGGCAAGAAAGCGGACTTGGTTGTCTTGAACAAGGAGTATATTCCTGAAATGACCTTTGTCGACGGCGTATGCCACTTCAAAAGACAATAGAGAGGGATAAATATGGTTTTAGGTATTGATATTGGTGGAACAAATATAAAGTTTGGAATTGTAGATGCGAACTACAGTAATGTAAAATCTTACAGCATACCAACTCCCACCGATAAAGGCGACGTGTATCTTGTGGAACAGATTATAAATAAAGTTCACGAGATTAAAAAAGAATATGATTTTGACAGAATAGGTATAGGAACTCCGGGTAGAATTAACTCGGAAGAGGGGATAGTTATCCGCGCCTCTAATTTACCTTACAAAAACACCCCAATCGTTAAAATGCTTGAAAACGAGTTCCACCTGCCTGTTAAACTTGCAAACGACGCTACCTGTGCAATTTACGGAGAGTTCTATGCAGGTTTCGGTCAGAAATACGATAACTTCATTATGATAACGCTTGGAACAGGTGTTGGCGGTGGAATTGTTCTTAATAATAAGATTTATATGGGCAAAAACGGTAACGCAGGGGAGATAGGTCATATTATAATTAAGTACGACGGACTTCAGTGCCCTTGCGGACAGATAGGATGCTATGAACAGTACGCCTCTGTTACCGCCCTTATCAGACAAACAAAAACAGCAATTGAAAACAACCCCGACAGCCTCCTTGCAAAATCTGCAGGATACAAGATATCGGGACGTACCGCCTTTGATGCTATGAAAAAAGGTTGTCCCGTTGCAGCCAAGGTTGTCGACGATTACATAAACTATATCGCTATAGGCATTAAGAGCCTTGTAAGAATTTTCCAACCCGATGCAATAGTTTTAGGTGGAGCGATTTCTAACGAGGGCGACAACCTTTTGTTACCGTTAAGAGAAAAGGTTACAATGCCGGTTGAAATATTGATTTCAAATTTAAAAAATGATGCCGGAGTTTTGGGTGCTGCATCAGCCGCATCACAAATCGAAGGTCTGAAATAAAAAAAACTTTTAGGAGAACGATTATGAAAAAGGGTATATCTATCTGGTCTTTTCCTGCACAACCGCTGGAAGAGACCTTCAAACAGGCTAAAAAAGCAGGTTATGACGGTGTTGAACTTTCACTTGAAGCAACAGGTGAAATTACTATGGATTCCACAAAAGAGGACATATTAAAAATCAAAGCCTCCGCCGAAAAACACGGCATAGAATTATATAGCGTTGCTACAAGCCTTCATTGGAATTACTCGCTCACTTCCGCTAATAAAGAAATTTCAGATAAAGCAAAAGAAGTAATAAAGAAACAACTTGATATCGCAAATTGGCTCGGTTGCGATACAATACTTGTAGTTCCAGGTGCAGTTGGAGTAGACTTTATTCCTAACTGTGAGATTGTAGACTACGACGTAGCATACGAAAGAGCATTTGAAGGCATCAAGGAATTATCTAAATATGCAGAAGAGAAAAAGGTAGCAATCGCCCTTGAAAACGTAGGAAATAAACTCCTTATTTCACCTCTTGAAATGAGAGATTTTATCGACAAAATCGGCTCAGACTACGTTGGAATGTACTTTGACGTAGGAAACATTATCAGAATAGGTTATCCTGACCAGTGGATAAGAATTTTAGGTAACCGCATTAAAAAAATCCACTTCAAAGACTTTAAGAGAGCAAGTAACAGTTTTGTTGACCTCATGGAAGGAAACGTTGATTTCCCTGCGGTAATGAAGGCACTTAAATCAATCGGATATGATAACTGGGTAACCGCAGAAATGGGACCTTTGTACATCAACTATCCCGATATGATTCTCTACACAACCTCTATGGTAATGGATAGAATTCTTGAGGAAAACAGATAAAAAACGATAGTCTCAAAATCCATAAATGAGCATATTTTAAAAAACGCGAAAAGCAAGAGAAACACCCTCTTGCTTTTCTTTTATTAAGTGTAAAAATTATGTGAAAAACATATTAAAATACAAGGGAAAATGGTTGACAAACATACCTAAAGGTGATATCATATAATCGAATAAAAGTTTAGTAAAGGAGATACTTTTTAATGAGAGTTATTGTATGTAAAGACTATAATCAAATGTCTGAAGAAGCGGCAAAAATTATTTCATCTCAAATTATATTAAAACCCAATTCAGTTCTCGGTCTTGCCACCGGAACAACCCCTATCGGAACCTATAAGAGACTTATTGAAATGAATAAGTCGGGGTACCTTGATTTTTCAAAGGTTAAATCTTTCAACCTTGATGAATATTATCCCATAAAGCCCGATAACGTTCAGAGTTACAGATACTTTATGAACGAAAACCTTTTCAATCACGTGAACATTGATATAAATAACACAAGAGTTCCTAACGGTATGGCTCCCGACCCCGTTAAAGAAGGAGCAGATTACGATGCTCAAATAGAGGCGGCAGGAGGGATAGACCTTCAACTTCTGGGTATAGGCAGAAATGGTCACATAGCCTTTAACGAGCCTGATGAAGCGCTCATTTCAGGAACACACGCCACCTCACTTACAGAGGATACAATAGAGGCGAACTCAAGACTCTTTAACAGTATTGACGAAGTTCCCACAAAGGCACTTACTATGGGTATGGGCTCTATCCTCAAATCTAAAATGATTGTTCTTTTAGCGAATGGCAAAAACAAACATAATGCCTTCAAGAAACTTCTTGATGAAGAGATTACAACTTCTAACCCCTCAACTTTCCTTAAAGTTCATCCAAACGTCGTTCTCATTTGCGACGAAGAATGTTATAACGGTTAATTTTTATTAGAAGGAGTAAATAAAATGAATAATTTGAAAGTCGGTTTTTCTCGCGGTAATATCAACCCACCTATGGGAATTGAAATAGGCGGATATTACAAAGTTCGTCGTGCAGATGGAATACTCGACGATCTTGAAGTAAATGCTCTTGCAATCAATTCAGGTGACAAAACAATTCTTATGCTTTCCTTGGACCATTGCGGAGTTTTTCGAAATCTTGCTGATTTGTTCCGCACACGCATTTCAGAGGCAACAGGAGTAGATGTAAATTCAATTTCTATTTCTGCAACTCATACTCACACAGCGCCTCGTATGAGACTCGGAATAAAAGATAAACTCGAAAGCGATTATATCGAATTTGTAATTAACAGAGCGGTTGACGCTGCAAAATTTGCTATCGCAGACCTTAAAGATGCAAAAATGGGTTGGGGTATCGGAACTGCTCCCAGATTAGCATTCGTTCGCCGCTATAGAATGAAAGACGGCTCAATTAAAACTAACCCCGGTGTTAATAACCCCGATATCGTTAGCCCCATAGGTGACGTAGATGAAAGAGTCAGCGTTTTGAGATTTGACAGAGAAGGAGCAGATTCAATCGTATTTGCTCATTTTGGATGCCACCCCGACGTTGTAGGCGGATGTAAGATTTCTGCAGACTGGCCCGGACTTCTCCGCAGAACAGTTGAAAAGGTTCTTGACAATACAAAATGTATTTTCTTCAACGGTGCAGAAGGTGACGTAAACCACGTTAACGTTTCGCCCCGTCCCGGAGAATTTAACGGTATGTTCGTTGACTTTGACGACGTATCAAGAGGATACGCTCACGCTGAATATTTTGCACGTGTTATCACAGGCGGTGTCCTTCAAGCATTTGACAAAGTTAAGTACGTTGACGTAGATAATATAGCCACACTTACTAAAACCATAAAAGTTCCTTCTAATATGCCTGACCCCAAGGACATTCCTCAGGCAAAGAAGATTAGCGATTTACATAATGCAGGAAAAGACGACGAAATTCCATTCAAGGGAATGATGCTTACAACAGTTGTTGCAGAAGCAGCAAGAATGTTACGTCTTGAAAACGGACCTGAATTCTTTGAGTTAGAATTCATCGGACTTTCAATCGGACCTGTTGCAATCTTCGGTATCCCGGGAGAGCCCTTCACAGGAATCGGACGTGCAATTAAAGAAACCGAAGGCTATGAACTTGTACTTCCTATGTGTCTGACAAACGGTTCACAGGGATATTTCCCCATGTACGACGCTTATGCAGAAGGCGGATATGAAGCAAGAGGTTCAAACTATAAAGCAGGTGTTGCAGAACTCATTATCGACGAAGGTAAAAAACTTCTTGCAGAATTAGGAGAATAAAAATGATAGCAATAAAAAACGCTACCCTTGTAATGAGAGACCATTTTATTCCCGATGCAGTTTTACTCGTTGATGAGGGGAAAATTGTAGATTTCGGTGAAGCAAGAAAAACAAAAATCCCCGACGGATGCGAAGAGTTTGACGCAAACGGTCTTTACGTAGGACCTGGTTTCATTGATATACATACTCACTCCGACGGTAAGATTTTCTTCCAGGATGATCCTGTTACAGCATCTAAGCATCATTTGTCTCACGGTACAACCGCATTGCTTCCGGCACTCTATTACAGCATGAATACCGAGCAGTACGTTGAAGCCATAGATAAAATCCGTGATGCTATGAAAAAGCCCGAATGTGCTAACATTATCGGTCTTTATATGGAAGGCCCTTATCTTAACACAAAGTTTGGATGCGACAGAGAATCAAACCCCTGGAAAGGCCCCGTAGATGCCAAAAAACATATGCCCATTATTGACGCGGCATACGACTTGGCAAAAGTATGGGCACTTGCACCTGAAAGGGAAAATATTTTAGATTTCGTTCTTGATGTAAAGAGCAAAAATTCCAATGCAGTTTTTGCAGTAGCACACAGTGAAGCGGCACCTTCCGATATTGAGGCAATAATGCCATACGGTCTGAAAATAGGAACCCACCACACCAACGCTACTGGCGACCGCCCTATGTACCCCGAGTGCAGAGGAGTCTGTGTTGACGAAACTGTAAACTATAACAGAGAGATATTTGCAGAACTTATCTGCGATTCCAGAGGAATACACGTTGACCCGTATATGCTTCGTTTGGTAAGAAGAATTAAAGGGGACGACAGAATAATTCTTATTTCCGATGCCTATGCGTGTGACGGACCTATTCCCGAGGGATACGACGACGTTGACGACATTAACTTCGACTTCGCAGGTGAAATTGCAGGTTCAAAAATGACCCTTGATATCGCGTGTCGAAATATGATTAAACACACAGGAGCATCTCTTGTTGATGTTTTCAAGTTTGCATCTCTTAACCCCGCCACAGTTCTTAACTTGACTGACAGGGGAGAGATAGCAAAGGGAAAACGTGCCGATTTAGTTTTTGTTGACTACAAAATGAAGGTTTACAACACTATGCTCGGCGGAAAGTTTGTTTAAAAATAAATTTACATAAAGGAGAAAAAAATGAGCAATTTCATTACAGATCCCGCAACAAAATTTGATTTTCAGCCCGCTGATTTTGTTCCCTTCAAGGACAAAAAAGTTTGTGATTACGTTCGTAGCTTAAGCGGCAAAGACCTTGAAAAGAGAGAAGCATGGTGGCATCCCGAATTTGAGGTAAAGGTTATGATGAACCCCCATCCTGTTCTCATATCCACTCTCTTCACTCGCCTTAAGGCAGCAAGTGAAGCAGGCAAGTCCTTCACAATGATCCTCGGTAACCCCGAGCCCGATACCTATATTCCTCTTGCTCAGCTTATCAATTACTTTAAGGTTGACTGCTCAAAGGTA
>SVQQ01000003.1 GCA_015065265.1 Oscillospiraceae bacterium
CATAGGCTCTTCTGCCTTCTCAGGTTGCTCAAGCCTCACATCAATCACTATCCCCTCAAGTGTTACGAGCATAGGCTCAGAGGCATTCTATGATTGCACAAGCCTCACCTCAATCACTATCCCCTCGAGTGTTACGAGCATAGGCTCAGTGGCATTCTGTAATTGCGAAAACCTCACCTCAATCACCATCCCCTCGAGTGTTACGAGCATAGGTTATGAGGCATTCTGGCATTGCACAAGCCTCACCTCTGTTACTTTTGAAGAAGGAAGCAAGTGCACAAGCATAGGCTCATATGCATTCTATAATTGCACAAGCCTCACCTCGATCACCATCCCCTCGAGTGTGACGAGCATAGGCTCAGGGGCATTCTATGATTGCACAAGCCTCACATCTATAACCGTGTCTGAGGATAATGCATCATACTCCTCACTTAACGGAGTACTCTTTAATAAGGATAAGACAGAGCTCGTTTGTTATCCATGTGGCAAAACTGCTACTGCGTATACCATCCCCTCAAGTGTTACGAGCATACGCTCATATGCATTCAAAAATTGCGAAAACCTTACCTCTGTTACTTTTGAAGAAGGAAGCAAGTGCACGAGCATAGGCTCATCTGCATTCTATTATTGCAGAAGCCTCACCTCAATCACTATCCCCACGAGTGTTACGAGCATAGGCTCAGTGGCATTCTCTTGGTGCACAAGCCTTACATCGATAACTTTTGAAGAAGGAAGCAAGTGCACGAGCATAGGCACATCTGCCTTCTATAATTGCACAAGCCTCACCTCGATCACCATCCCCTCAAGTGTTACAACTATAGGTGATGGGGCATTCTCTTGGTGCACAAGCCTCACCTCAATCACCATCCCCTCGAGTGTTACTAGCATAGGTGATGAGGCATTCTATCATTGCGATAACCTCAAATCAATCACAATTCCCTCGAGTGTCACAAACATAGGCTCAAATGCATTCTGGAAATGCACAAGCCTCACATCTATAACCGTGTCTGAGGGAAATGAGGTATACTCCTCACTTGACGGAGTACTCTTTAATAAGGATAAGACAGAGCTCGTTTGTTATCCGTGTGGCAAAACTGCTACTGCGTATACCATCCCCTCAAGTGTTACGAGCATACGCTCATATGCATTCAAAAATTGCGAAAACCTTACCTCTGTTACTTTTGAAGAAGGAAGCAAGTGCACGAGCGTAGGTGATAGGGCATTCTATGATTGCACAAGCCTTACATCGATCACCATCCCCTCAAACGTGACGAGTATAGGCGAGGATGCCTTTTACGGATGTAGTAGCCTCGAAGAAATCACTCTGCCTTTTGTGGGGAACACAAAAGACGGAACGTCGAATACTCACTTTGGCTACATTTTCGGTGCATCATCTTATTTTGATCATACCACTTATGTACCGAAGAGTCTCAAAAAAGTCACCATAACAGGTGGTACAAGTATTGCATCTTCTGCCTTCTATAATTGCTCAAACCTCACCTCCATTACCATCCCCTCAAGTGTTACGAGCATAGGTGGTTGGGCATTCAATGATTGCACAAGCCTCAAAGAGGTACACATAACCGATATAGCAGCATGGTGTAAGATTTCTTTTGGCGGTTCTTCTGCTAATCCACTTTACTATGCGGAAAATCTTTATCTTAATGGTACTCTTATAACAGACCTTGTTGTCCCCTCAAGTGTTACGAGCATAGGCTCATCTGCCTTCTATAATTGCTCAAACCTCACCTCAATCATCATCCCATCGAGTGTTACAAGCATAGGCTCATATGCATTCTCTTATTGCACAAGACTCACATCTGTAGTCATCCCCTCGAGTGTGACGTTCATAGGCTCAGATGCATTCCAATATTGCTACAAAGTCACCATCTACGGCTATTTAGGCTCTTATGCTGAGACCTATGCAAATGAAAACGACATTTCATTTGTACCTATTGATAACATTTTTACTGCTGTTGGAAATGCTCTTCTCCTTGACGGAACGATAGGCATTAAAACCTATTTCGAGTACGATTCGACTCTTATCTACCCCAATACTATAACTGTTACCGCTACTGTTAAGGATGCCGATGACGGCACAAATAGTGTTTCCACACTTCCAGCGACCCTTGAAGATGACGGGAAGACAGCATATGCTGTTATTTACGTCTCCCCCAAGGATTACGATAATTTCACTTTTGATATAACTGTGACTGCAGACTGCATTTATGCCGATAAAGAAAGCATAACGGTTGAAGATATATCGGTGAAGGGTTATATCGACACCTTCAAGACTCTCGCCGAGACAA
This sequence comes from Oscillospiraceae bacterium, assembly GCA_015065265.1. Lineage (GTDB taxonomy): Bacteria > Bacillota > Clostridia > Oscillospirales > SIG627 > RGIG6353. The sequence goes on from SVQQ01000003.1 coordinate 2,310, forward strand.
ACGAAGAGTATGCCAAGGCTCTTGACCTTGTGTCCTCTCTCGACACCTATTGCAAGTATGCCGACGATTATTTCAATAACGAGGAAAGCCTTCTCGGTGACCTTAATATTACCCCTGATTTCTCAGAAATATCTTCTTCCTCAAAGGATGGTAAAATAGAGGGAATTGACATCTATGCATCATCTCTTGTTCTTAAAGAGGCTACCACCATTCGCCACTATTTTAAGGTGTCAGACCTTAACGTCCTTGATACTCTCACAGTAGAAAGTGATGGCGGAAATCTTGTCTTTGATAAGAATTCTATAAAGAATACAAACTATCTTTATATAGATATTACGAATATTCCCGCACATAAACTCGGCACATCTTTTACCATCACCTTAAAAAATGGGGATGAAGAAATGAAGGTAACCTATTCCGCTATGAACTACGTAAAAGGTATATGTGACAATGGGGAAGGGAAATTGTTGAATCTTTCAAAAGCCCTGTATAAATACTATTATGAGACGTTGAAGTATATTGATTCACAGGCAAGTATTACCTTAGATGAAGACGAAAGCGAAATCATTCCTTGGTAAATGTAAAAAGTGCTTAAAACATTAAAGTTTTAAGCACTTTTTTATTGACATATCAAACCTCTTATGCTACAATGATAAAAAAGAATAACGCAGTACATCGAATAAAGTTCGTTATCGGGGGTTTTTCCTCGATGTCAAGGAAATAAAGGTGCAAATCCTTTGCAACAGCCATTACCGTAATTGATTTTTCATAAGTCGGAATGCTTGTCGTACTGTGACTCGGGAAAGACTCCTTGGGTAAAGAGGGAGTGCAGTCAAAGGGGAAGGTTTATCTTCTCTGGTTTGTTGTGCTCTGTGAAGGAGCACTTTTTCTTTGTTCTTTTAATAAAAGAAAGGACTAAAAAAATGAAAAAAACCATCAAAAACCTAACCCTTATTCTCACCCTTTTAACCCTTGTACTTTTCGTCTCTTGCACCAAGAACGAATTGAAAGATGCGTCAATCTGGGACAGCGCCACCTACACCGAGGACACAACCTTAGGAGAGGGCGAAAAGCAAATTGTAATTGAAATCAAAGCAGAGGAAAAGACGATTGAACTCACTGTCAACACCGACGGTAAAACCCTCGGCGATGCCCTTCTGGAAAATAAAATCGCAGAAGGGGACGTAACCGAGTTTGGACTCTATATTAAAAAAGTAAACGGAATTTCAGGTGACTACGAAAAAGACGGAGTTTACTGGGCGCTTTATAAAGACGGTGAATACCTTATGACAGGTGCCGACACAACCGAAATTACAAGCGGTGAACACTATGAACTCGTCCTGTCAAAATAAAAGAATACTGTCAATAAAAGAAATAGTAATCTTTTCAATGCTCGGCGCATTGATGTTCGTGTCAAAAATAATTCTCGAAGTACTTCCAAACATTCATCTGCTGGGTATGTTTACAATGCTATACACCATAGTATATCGTGGTAAAGCCTTAATCCCCATTTACCTTTTCGTCTTCATTCAAGGCGTGTGGTCAGGCTTTGCACTCTGGTGGATTCCATATCTCTATTTATGGTTAGTACTCTGGGGGATAACAATGTTACTTCCCAAAAACCTTCCCACAAGATATGGAGCAATACTCTATCCTATCATAAACGCCCTTTTCGGACTTCTGTACGGAACACTCTATGCACCGTCACAAGCACTCCTTTTTGGGCTCGACTTTAAGGGAATGCTCTTGTGGATTCTTCAGGGACTGCCATGGGACGTGACCCATGCAATAGGTAATCTGATAGCGGGACTGCTTATTGTGCCTCTTTCAAAAATACTTTTAAAAATAAAGCAATTCCCGACAAAATGAGGCAAAAAAATAAAAATTCCACCAAAATAAAAAAACACTTGATTTTATCTTCATAGTATGGTAAAATGTTTGTAACATCTAAATGCGTTTGAGCGAAAACAAGTAAGGATAAGAGTTTATCCAAAGAGAGTCGTTGGCAGGTGTGAAACGACGTTGACCTTATCCCCAATACATTTCGTGAGCAGTGCACCGAACTTACAGTAGGCTGCAACGGGAGTTCCCGTCATAGAACGAGGGTATGTACGTACCCGTAAAGGCTGTTGTCGCGAGACTTCAGTGAACAGAGGTGGTACCACGGGAAATTCTCGTCCTCTTCTTTTGAAGAGGACGATATTTTTTATCCATTTTAAAGTCTCTTTGAAAGAAAAAAGTACGAAAGAAGGGATTTTTAAAATGGGTACACAGATTTTAACACTTATAATGCTCGTTGTATTTTTTGCGGTAATGATAGGGGTAGGTCTCTATTGTCGCCGCCACTCTACCAACGTTGACGGTTTCGTCCTTGGTGGCAGAAGTGTTGGACCATGGCTTACCGCCTTCGCCTACGGTACTTCATACTTTTCAGCAGTTATTTTCGTAGGCTACGCAGGACAGTTCGGTTGGGCGTTCGGTATGTCGTCAACCTGGATAGGTCTCGGTAATGCCTTCATCGGCTCACTTCTCGCCTGGGTAGTTCTTGGCAGAAGAACAAGAGTTATGACCCAACACCTTGAAAGTAAGACAATGCCCGACTTCTTCCAGAAGAGATATAAGTCAAACGCACTGAAAATTGCCGCATCTTTCATAGTGTTCATTTTCCTCATTCCTTATACAGCGTCCCTCTATAACGGACTTTCAAGCCTCTTTACTATGGCTTTTGACGTGCCTTACTGGTCAGTAATTCTCATAATGGCAGTCCTTACAGGCATCTACGTCATCTTTGGCGGATATATGGCAACTGCGGTAAATGACTTTATTCAAGGTATTATAATGCTTGTAGGTATTGTTGCGGTAATCGGCGCAGTTTTACATAGTCAAGGTGGCTTTATGGAAGCATACAGCGCCCTTGGTGCTCTTCCTCACGATACAATGCAAGGCGCCTTTTCATCATTTGTAGGACCCGACCCAATATTCCTCTTCTTCGTTGTAATGCTCACCTCCCTTGGCACCTGGGGACTTCCTCAGATGATTGGTAAGTTCTACTCAATCAAAAATGAAGAAGCCATCAATAAAGGAACTATAATTTCAACAGCATTTGCAATCATCGTAGCAGGGGGTTGCTACTTCCTCGGCGGTTTTGGACGTCTTTTCGACTCACCCGACCTTTACGTAGGTGGAAAACTTATGAACGATAAGATTATCCCATCTATGCTTTCCGAACTTTCCCCCGTAATTGTGGCGATAGTTATAGTTCTTGTCCTTGCGGCATCAATGTCAACTCTCTCATCACTTGTGCTCACTTCAAGTTCCACCCTGACACTTGACGTAATCGTCCCCGGACTTGAAAAGAACAAAAAGAGTACAAGCGAGAAGAAAAAACTCTTAATTCTCCGCTTATTTATAGTTTTCTTTATCGTAGTATCTGCAGTAATCGCCATTGTTAAGGATATGTTCCCCGGCTTTACCTTTATCGCGCAGATGATGGGCGTGTCTTGGGGCGCTCTTGCAGGAGCATTCCTTGCTCCCTTCCTCTATGGATTATACTGGAAGAAAACCACAAAATCGGCTGTCGCAGTTTCCTTTATCTTCGGCACAGGAATTGAACTTGTGCAACTGTTAAAAGACTTTGGCGTCTTTACAATAGACGGCGGACTTTTAGGATTTATTTTCAGAAATTCACTTTACTCGGGAGTATTTGCAATGCTTGGCGGACTTATCCTCGTTCCCATTATCAGCCTTATCACACCTAAACTTAAAAAAGAGGACACAGATGAAATGTTCTCTTGCTACCATAAGGAAGTAAAAGTATTATCCAAAGAATCACTTGGCAAATAGAATTCATTAAATAGTCTTTTGAAAGGAAATAAAAATGCCCATTACAGAGATTTTACAGAAGAATGCCGACCTTTATCCCAACGACGTAAGTCTCATTGAGATAAACCCCAAGTTCGAAAAAGAACGTACCTCTTGGCGCGAATATTCTCTAATTGAGACAAATTCAAGAGAGGTTTATAAAAAGCAGATAACCTGGCAGGACTTCAACTGTCGTTCTAACCGCTTTGCAAACCTACTCCTGTCAAGAGGAATAAAAAAAGGGGACAAGGTTGCAATTCTTCTTATGAACTGCCTTGAATGGCTTCCCGTATATTTCGGAGCCCTTAAATCAGGCGCTATGGCAGTACCTTTAAACTACCGCTATACCGCAGATGAGATTAAGTATTGCCTTGAACTTGCCGACGCCGACGTCCTTGTCTTCGGACCTGAATTTATCGGACGAGTTGAAGAGATTTGCACAAAGGTAAAACGTGTGAAAACTTGGCTCTACGTGGGCGGGGATTGCCCCACCTTTGCCGAAAGTTACGAGGAACTGGTAGGCTATTGCTCGTCTAAATCACCCGCCATCAAACTCACCGACGACGACGAGGCGGCAATCTACTTTTCATCAGGTACAACAGGCTTCCCCAAAGCCATAATACATAAACACAGAAGCCTTATGCACTCCGCCCTTACCGAGAATAATCACCATTCACAGACGAAAGACGACATCTTCCTGTGTATTCCGCCCCTCTACCATACGGGTGCCAAGATGCACTGGTTCGGCAGTTTCCTTGTAGGTGCAAAATCGGTACTCTTAAACGGTATTAAACCCGAATGGATAATGAAGGTCGCAAGTGAAGAGAAGTGCTCTATCGTGTGGTTACTCGTGCCCTGGGCACAGGATATTCTGGATGCCATCGAGAGAGGGGATATCAAACTTGAAGAATACGACCTTACAAGTTGGCGCCTTATGCACATCGGCGCACAACCTGTACCCCCAAGTCTTATAAAGCGTTGGAAGAAGTATTTCCCGAACCACGCCTACGACACCAACTACGGACTTTCCGAGTCCATAGGCCCTGGCTGTGTACACCTCGGCGTTGAAAATGAACATAAAGTCGGCGCTATCGGTAAAGCAGGTTACGGTTGGGAAACTATGATAGTTGACGAAAATAAGAACCCTGTAAAGAGGGGAGAAGTCGGGGAACTTGCAGTAAAAGGCCCAGGCGTTATGACCGCTTACTATAAAGACGAAAAAGCCACCGCCGAAGTGCTTCGTGACGGTTGGCTCTTTACAGGAGATATGGCAGAGGAAGACGAGGACGGCTTTATCTGGCTGGTTGACCGCAAGAAAGACGTCATAATTTCAGGCGGTGAAAATCTGTACCCCGTTCAGATTGAAGACTTCTTACGTAAAAACGATAAGATTTCCGACGTAGCAGTTATCGGACTTCCCGATGCAAGACTTGGAGAAATAGCCGCCGCTATAATCCAAGTCAAAGAGGGACAGACCTTGACAGAAGAAGAGGTTGAAGAGTTCTGTATGGACCTTCCCCGATACAAGAGACCTCATAAGGTAATCTTCGCAGACGTACCCCGTAACCCAACAGGTAAAATAGAAAAGCCCAAACTTCGTAAAATTTACTGTGGCGAAAGCGTTGTGGCTCAACAAAACGAAATAAAGTAATTTTTGCTTTTAAAGGAGAATTTCAATGAAAAAGTTATTACTGGGTAACGCCGCAGTTGCCCGTGGCGCCTATGAAGCAGGAGTTAACGTCGTTGCTTCCTATCCAGGCACCCCAAGTACCGAAATTACAGAAGAAATAGTAAAGTTTGAAGAAATCTACGCCGAATGGTCACCTAACGAAAAGGTTGCCGCCGAAGTTGCAATCGGAGCATCTATTGCAGGTGGCAGAGCCATGAGTTGTATGAAACACGTAGGACTCAACGTTATGGCAGACCCTGTCTTCACCGTTAGTTATACGGGAGTTAACGGTGGACTCGTCTTCTGCGTTGCAGACGACCCCGGTATGCACTCTTCCCAGAACGAACAGGACTCAAGACACTACGCCAAGGCGTCGAAGATTACAATGCTCGAGCCTTCCGACTCAAAAGAGTGCCGTGACTTTACCCGCCTTGCTTTCGACCTTTCCGAAAAATTTGATACCCCCGTATTCATCCGCCTTTCCACAAGAGTTTCCCACTCTCAAAGCCTTGTGGAACTTGAAGAGAGAAAATTAGTTCCCGTAAAGGACTATGAGAAGAATATCGGAAAGTACGTTATGATGCCCGCAAACGCCATAAAGAGACACGTAACCGTTGAAGAACGCATTAACGCCCTTCGTGAGTTTGCCGAAGTAAGTGACCTTAATACAGTTGAAAATAACGGTTCAAAAATTGGCGTAATTACATCAGGTATCACATATATGTACGCGAAAGAAGCACTGGAAGATAAGGTTGACTACCTTAAACTCGGTATGGTTTACCCCCTTCCCGAAAAGAAGATTGTGGATTTTGCGAAGAATTACGATAAGGTTTTTGTTATCGAAGAACTTGACCCCGTAATCGAAGACCACGCGAAAGCCCTCGGCGTTGAAGTTATCGGTAAAGAGGTGTTCACACTTCTTGGCGAATATACCCCCGCTATGATTAAAAAGGCAGTACTTTCAGCCTCTGCCCCCGAAACAATTACCGTAAACGAAAATATCCCTGTCCGTCCCCCCGTTATGTGCGCAGGTTGCCCACACCGTGGCACCTTCTACGTACTTAAAAAACTCGGACTCGTCGTGTCGGGTGACATCGGTTGTTATACTCTGGGCGCTACAATGCCCTTGCAGTCGGTAGATACTACAATCTGTATGGGCGCATCCGTTTCAGCCGCACACGGTATGGCAAAAGCAAGAGGCAAGGAATTCAATAAGAAACTCGTCTCGGTTATAGGGGATTCCACCTTTATGCACTCGGGTATCACAGGACTTGTTGATATCGTTTATAATAAAGGCGCAAACACCGTAATCATTCTCGATAACTCTATCACAGGTATGACAGGCCATCAGGACAACCCCACCACAGGCTATACTATCAGAGGTGAAGAGACAAAACAGGTTAACCTCATCACCCTTTGTAAAGCGGTAGGCGTTGAAAGAGTTGTGGTTGCCGACCCCTTCGACGTAAAACACTTTGAAGAAGTAGTCAAAGCCGAAGTTGAAGCAGACGAACCCTCTGTAATTATCGCACAACGCCCCTGCGCACTTTTGAAGAGCGTTAAATATACAGGCGTATGTCAGATTAACGATAAATGTCGCAACTGTAAAATGTGTATGAAACTCGGTTGCCCCGCCATCACCCTTCGTGACGGTAAGGTAGTAATCGACCCCACCCAGTGTAACGGTTGCGGACTCTGTGTTAACGTTTGCCCGTTCTCTGCTATCGAAAAGAACGACGAAAGGAGATAATGTTATGACAAAGAATATAATGATTGTTGGAGTCGGCGGACAGGGAACTCTCCTTGCCAGTCGAATTCTCGGTAACACCGTTATAAACGAAGGCTACGACGTAAAGGTCTCCGAAGTTCACGGTATGAGTCAGCGTGGCGGAAGCGTTGTAACCTACGTAAAATATGGCGAAAAGGTCTATTCCCCCATAGTTGATAAAGGATGCGCCGACATAATTTTAGCCTTCGAACTTCTCGAAGCATACCGCGCCCTTCCTTATCTTAAAAAAGGCGGAAAGATTATTGTAAATAATCAGAAGATTGACCCCATGCCCGTAATTTCAGGCGTTGCCGACTACCCCGATAATATCCCCGAAAAACTCTCGGGTCTTACCGACTGCACAGTAGTCGATGCCCTCGCCCTTGCAAAAGAGGCGGGAAGCACCAAGGCTGTTAACGTAGTCCTTATCGGCGTTATGGCAAGGAGCACCGATATCCCCTTTGAAAAGTGGATTGAAACCATAAAGACCACAGTCCCCCCGAAATTCCTCGACATCAACCTCAAAGCCTTTGAACTTGGCTACAATAACTAAAAAACAACCCCGAGACAACAACGCTTGCCTCGGGGAAATTTTTATGTATTAGTTGTAACTGTAAACAAATTCAATATTATCGTAAACGGGCTGAATCACCAGTTCCCCATTTTCATTAATAAGTCCACGTTTGTCATTGATTTCGACGATTGTCAAACCGTCATCGGAGAAAGAGTAAATGTAATCATAAACAGGCTGAACAACAACTTCCCCCTTTTCGTTGATAATTCCCCATTTACCATTGATTTCGACTCTTGCCAAACCATCGTAGAAACTGCCAACGTCATCATATATAGACTGAACAACCAACTCGCCCTTTTTGTTAATAAATCCGTATTTACCGTTGATTTCAACTTCTGCTAAACCGTTGTCTGAGAAAGGGTAAAAGACATCATAAACAGGCTGAATCACGAAGTCACCCTTATTGTTAATAAATCCCCATTTACCGTTGATTTCGACTCCTGCCAAGCCGTTGTCGGAGAAATAGGAAACGTCATCATAAACAGGCTGAATCACAAGTTCACCCTTATCGTTGATAAATCCCCATTTACCGTTGATTTTAACTCCTGCCAAACCGTTGTCGGAGAAATAGGAAACGTCATCATAAACAGGCTGAATCACGAAGTCACCTTTATTGTTAATAAATCCCCATTTACCGTTGATTTTAACTTTTGCCAAAACGTTGTCCGAAAAAGAACCTGCACTATCATAAACGGGCTGAATCACGAGTTCGCCCTTTTCGTTAATAAATCCGTATTTTCCATTGATTTCGACTCTTGCCAAACCGTTGTAGAAAGAGTAAACGTCATCATAAACAGGCTGAATCACGAATTCCCCTTTTTCGTTGATAAATCCACATTTACCATTGATTTTGACTTTTGCCAAACCGTTTGAGAAAGGGTAAAAACCATCATATATAGGCTGAATCACGAGTTCCCCATTTTCATTAATAAGTCCACGTTTGTCATTGATTTTGACGATTGTCAAACCGTTGTCTGAGAAAGAGTCAATATCATCATAAATAGGCTGAACAACCAACTCGCCCTTTTCGTTAGTAACTCCCCATTTACCGTTGATTTTAACTTTTGCCAAACCGTTGTCTGAGAAAGAGTCAATATCATCATAAATAGGCTGAACAACTAACTCGCCCTTTTTGTTAATAGATCCGTATTTACCGTTGATTTCAACTTTTGCCAAACCGTTGTCGGAGAAAGAGGAAACGTAATCATAAACAGGTTGAACAACGTATTTCCCTTTTTCGTTGATAAATCCCCATTTACCGTTGATTTTAACTCCTGCCAAGCCGTTGGAGAAATCGTCAACAGCACCACTAATAGGCTCAATAACCACGATGCCCTTTTTGTTAATAAATCCCCATTTACTTTTGTCTTTGATTCTTGCCAAACCGTTGTCTGAGAAAGAGTCAATATCATCATAAATAGGCTGAACAACCAACTCGCCCTTTTCGTTAATAACTCCCCATTTACCGTTGATTTTGACTCCTGCCAAACCTTCGGAGAAATCGTCAACGTTATCAAAAATTGTATTTGTATAAGGTTTTCCGTTTAGGTCAAGGTACGACCAACCATTGTTTGATTGAACAAAAAATCCAACCACTTCAATCTCTGTGGTACTGCCTTCAATCTCTGTGGTACTGCCTTCCTCTGTATTATCCTTTTTTTCTTCCTTTTCACAAGAGCAGAGGATTAGAGATAAAGTGAGCAAAATTACCCCAACTGCTTTTAAGAATTTTTTCATAGTCCTTTTCTCCTTTAAATTAAAAAAGTGTGTGCAAACCGAAGTCGCACACACCGAAAAAGGCGGCTCCGTTTTGCTACCACACAAAAACCTTTTCACACACCCAATAAGGACGACGCGAAATAGAGCCGACACTTTTTACCAAAGTAAAAAGAGTATCGTCTCTCATTGGGCATTTTATTCGATTTTTGTGTGGTAAGAAGATTATATCACAAATTCTTTTGTTTGTAAAGAAAAAACAGCCTACACCGTTTGGTGTAGGCTGAAATTTTTATTTAAATGAATATGAATCGTTTAAAATCATTGCGCTGTAAAGGAAAAGTACGTCGGCGTCCTTGAATTCTTCTTCACTGATAAGTGCGCCTATAACGTGAGAGTAAACGTAGCGGATATCAACAAGAATGATTTCCGAGTACCCCTCGGTCATAAGAGGTGCAAGGCTTGAGGAGAAAGAGTCACGGAAGACGATAAGACGTTTTCCCGAAGTGTTCTCGGGGTTTACAATTCTGATAAGGTAAGAGGCACCCGACAAAAACATTTCGTAAGGGTCTTTGGAGTTTAACTTTTCTTCATTGTACACCTTTTCGGGAATAATTGTCTCAAGTACTCCGTTTGTGCCCTCGTAGTTGTAAACTACGGAATTTTCGATTGAGTCGGACGTGATATAAGTTATCTTATCGGGGGGAAGGGGGAGAGAAGACTGTCCGTAATAGACACCGTAAAAGTCCTTGTCAAGAGTTACCTCTTTGTAATTTTTAATCTTTTCAGCACCCATTTCGTCAAGTATCTTGTCTGCCACGTCCTTCACCTTTTCCTGACTCCAATGTGTGTCAGTCTTGTAGTAGTCTGTGTAGTCAAGGAGAGGTAAAATATCTATATACTTTGCGAAGTCAAGGTCCTCTTTTAACTTTTCCACAATTGCCTTGGCGTCAAGGTAAGGGTAATTTCCAAGAGGTGCGAGGGTATAAGACTTATCGGGAATTACCGAGAAGTACACCTTGTCACTCTTTTCCTTGACGTAGGTATCGTAGAGGTACTTTATCTTTTTAACAGCGTTTTCAACCGACTCCACCTTTATCTCGGAGTCAAGTTTTGACGCGTACCCGTCGTGAATATAAATGTCGTTGTTATCTTTTTGGTTGAAAATATAGAACTTCGCTATCGCCTTAAGGGTACGCCAAGAGTCACGGGCAGGGAATTGGTCGGTAGCATAGTCCTCAAATTTTGAAGTAAAGTCACCTGAAAGTATGGTATCAATACTCAGTTCAGGGAACTGCGCAAGAGGTCGGCGTTCACTTAAAGAACTCTCGTCTGCAGGTTTTAAAATTGCCATAACCGACAGAGAAAAAAGCATCACAATAAAAACAATAGATGAGATTATATATCTTTTTTTCATAACGTCACCCCCTTAAAATCTGAAATACAGGAATGGGTTATAAGACCCATCCACAAGGTAAGCAGTACATAACATAAAGAGCAAAACTGCCACAATGGGTTCAACAACTGCCAGAACTCCCGACATCTTCGAGTTTTCAAGTTTTGAGTGTAATAACTTCGGAAGAGGAGTTGCACCCACAATGCCGAGGATGAAAATCACAGCGTTACTTGACAGGTGATAAAGAGTTGTGTCGTTTACAAACTCATATCCGCCTACCCCTATCATACCGAGTAAATCTTTACCTGCAGTCAGCATATCGGGGGCATTGAATATAACAAAGCCGATTGTTACAAAGAGCATTGTGTAAATATGAGCAAGGACGTCACTTTTAGTTATAATCTTCTTTATAAAGAACTTTTCCAAAATGAGAAGCAAGGCATAGAGAAGTCCCCAGAAAACGAAGTTCCACGCCGCCCCATGCCAGAGTCCTGTCAGCATCCATACCACAAGTGTATTGAATAACCACCTTGTAACCTTAACTCTGTTACCGCCAAGGGGAATATACACGTAGTCTCTGAACCAAGAGCCAAGGGACATATGCCAACGTCTCCAGAATTCACTAATACTCTTTGAAATGTAAGGATAATTGAAGTTTTCAATAAAGTTAAAGCCGAAAATCTTGCCAAGACCTATTGCCATATCCGAATATCCCGAAAAGTCGAAATACACGTGTATCGCAAAAGCCAGAGCATAAACCCAGAAAAAGAGGGTAGACTTTTCACTCGTTTCTCTGAAAATATCACATACAGCGCCCATCTGATTTGCTATAAGTACCTTCTTTGAAAGACCCATAATGAAGCGTCTTGTGCCAAGATAAAATTTTTCAAAAGAGTGTTCACGCTTTTCAAGTTCACGACATACGTCAACGTATCTTACAATGGGCCCTGCAATAAGTTGAGGGAAGAGGGCAACGTAGGTTGCAAAGTTTATAATGTTTTTCTGATAAGGTACGTTTCCTCTGTAAACGTCGATAGTGTAACTGAGAATCTGGAACGTGTAGAAACTGATACCGATGGGAAGGGCAATTTTCAAAAGGGGAAGGGAAAGCCCTGTCACCGCATTGAAGTTATCTATAAAGAAGTCGGCGTATTTGAAAAAGCCAAGTATTACAACACTTGACACCACCGACAGAGTCAGCCAAATTTTCTTCCCCGTCTTTGACTTCGTCTTGTCTATTGCCATACCGATGAAAAATCCGAGCAGAATTGAAACTGCCATAAGGAATAAGTACAAAGGCTCACCCCAACCGTAGAAGACAAGGCTTGACAGAAGAAGGACTGTGTTTTTAAGTTTAAATGGTACCAAAAAGTAAAGTAAAATTACAGTTGGCAAAAAATAAAAAAGGAAAGGTATTCCCGAAAAAAGCATTTATTCACCGCCTTAAAAAAAGGCTGTCAACCGTCTGCGGTTTGACAGCCCTTTATTTAAAATTATTACTTCTTTGTCGCTTCGTAGTCGATAGCGCCTACAACTTCTACAAATGCATCAACAAAACCGTTGATATCGATTTCCATTTGAGAGTCAATCATAATGAGCATAACTGTGTTACCTGAAACAACAGTTCTGATAAGGTCGGCTTCAACGCACATCCATTTTCTCTGGTCGATGCCGTTAATCATAGCGTCTGCAACTGCATTTACGTCTTCGCCTTCTTTAACACTTACAAGAACAAGAGAGTAAGCCTGTGAGCCAATCATAGATTCAGAAACGTTAACCGCACTGATTTTTGAAGAATCTGTAAGTAAGCGAATGACTCGTCGTTTATCATTTCAGCGGGAACGTCCCCTGCCATAAAGGGAACAGGGCTCTTTTCATAAATTCCTGCTGTTGCCGCCTGAAGTTCTTCAAGAGTGAGAACGGTAGCGGTGGTTTTGTCATTGTTTTCTGTGTTGTTTTCACCGTTGTTTTCAACGATGTCGTTGTTGTTTTCTTCCACAACGTCTTTTGCGCAAGAAACAAGGAGTACTGATGCTACAAGTACAAGTGAGAGAGCGATAATAATTTTTTTCATGTTTTTTTCCTTTCGGTTGTTTATTTTTTATTTCTCTGACAAAATTATACTGTTTCTTTTGTCATCTTTGGAAATACTGTAACAAATGAGTTCTTTTTCCTTTTCTATTATAAGGTTATATTCTTGAAGATAAAAGTCTCCTTCTGCCACCCAGACAAGAGAAGTGTCTTTGTCAATTTCAATTTCCTGAGTGATTATTTCACTATCAGGCAAGGCAAGAAAACCGTTTGTAACGGATACCTTAACCTTCTTGTCGGTCTTGATTTCAAGGGGAATGTTAACGCTTGACGCGGTGGATAAAGTCATAACTCTGGCGTTTGTGTTTGGAACTTCACCGAGGACTAGCCCCTTTGACGTAACTTTATTCCCGTCAAAATAAAGAGAAGTGTTATTCATAGGCAAAAACAAGAATACAATCACAACAAGTGCAAGACACGCCGCAAGAGCATAAAAAGAGCGTACTGTGGCAAGGTTTTTACTTCTGCTTCTTTCTCTTTCAGTCTCTATCCTCACCTTTAATGACTCTGGTGCTTTAATAGATAAATATGCTTCAATTTCTTTTTTGTCAGTCACAGGGCAACACCTCCTTAAAGTGCGTGACTATCAGTCACCTGAAAACTCGCTTTTCAGTTTTTCCCGTGCCCTCTTTAATCGCATTTTGACCGCTGAAACCGATATTCTCATAATTCTGGCTGTTTCTTCAACGCTATATCCTTCATAATAGTGAAGCAGTATGGGAGTCTTGTAGGTGTCCTCTAAATTGAACACACTTTCGGTAAACTCGCCTACACCCGATTCCACCGCAATCTCGTGGGCTTCATCAAGTGGCGAGTGACTTCTCACCTTTCTCTTCCTTCTCATATCGTGACAATGATTTATAGTCACCCTGATGAACCAGGCCTTTTCGTGTTCTTCACCGAAAAAGTGAAAAGGAGAATTGATGTACTTAACAAATACGTCGTGTACCGCATCCTCTGCATCCTCTTTATTCAGAAGATGAGACAGAGCAAGTCTGTAAAGAGTATCACAGTACTTCGAGTATATATGTTCAAACTGCTCCGCAGGGGAACTCTTCATTTGTACCTCCTATCATGAACACGTATGAGAGTATCACAAGGTCACATCTTTTTTTAAAAAAATAAAAAATTTCTTTTTCTAATTTTATCATATAGATCCATATTTTGCAATAGTCGAAAATATTTCCACTATATCGCTTGAAAATTTGAAATTTTTGTGTTAAACTGATGTTAGTCTTAACAAACATTGTAAGGAGAAGGTATGAAAAAAGTTTTTATTGTTGAATCAATGAGTTGCTCTGCCTGTTCCGCCTCGGTGGAACGTGCCGTCTTACGCATTGACGGTGTAAATAGCGCCTCGGTGAACCTTCTATCCAAAACCTTACTCTGCGAATTTGATGAGAAAAAGATAGACTCTTCACATATAATAGGTGCTGTTGAAAAGGCAGGTTTTTCGGCAAGTGAAGTTACAGACAATAAAAAGGAAGATAAAAAAGAGACTACCAAGGAAAGCGACCTTCCAAAAGAGAAGACGAGACTAATTGTTTCTGGAATATTCCTTGCCCTTCTCATGTACGTCTCAATGGGGCATATGCTCTCTTTACCCGAAGTGCCTTTCTTCAAAGGTTCAGAAATGTCCCTTGTCTTCGCCTTTACTCAGTTTCTTTTGTGTTTGCCTATAGTTTTTGTCAATCGCAAGTTCTTTTATTCAGGCTTTCGTGCTATAAAAAACAAAGCACCCAATATGGATACTCTCGTGTCCATCGGGTCACTTGCAGGACTTATTTACGGAGTTTTTGCAATATATATGATAGGCTACGCCCTTGGAAAAGGGGATATGGCACTTTGTGACACCTACCGCCATAACCTCTACTTCGAGTCCTCGGGTATGATACTCACCCTTGTCACCGTCGGTAAGTTTTTTGAAGAGAAATCAAAGAACAAAACAGGTGACGCCCTGAATTCCCTTAAAAATCTCTGCCCCGAAAAAGTTATCGTTGAAAGAGAGGGAAAAGAGATAGAAGTGACACCCGACGAGGTCAAAAAAGGTGATATCGTAGTTCTCCGTCCTGGTTCAAGAGTTGCCTTCGACGGAATTATTGTTGAAGGAGAAGGCACCTTCGATACGTCAAGCCTTACAGGAGAGAGTATGCCCGTCTATAAGTCGGTAGGAGACGAAATTCTGTCTTCCACATTACTTCTCGACTCCACCGTTAAATTCAGAGCCACAAGCGTAGGGAATGAAACCACCCTTTCACAGATTATAAGCCTTGTGGAAAGGGCAGGTGCAACCAAAGCCCCTGTGGCGAAATTCGCCGATAAAATCAGTAGAATTTTTGTACCAACAGTTATTTCACTTTCTCTAATCACCCTTACCCTCTGGCTTATAATGGATAAGAGTTTTGAATTTGCACTTTCTCGCGCCCTGTCAGTCCTTGTCATTTCCTGTCCCTGTGCTCTGGGACTTGCAACCCCCGTTGCAATTACTGTGTCAATAGGCACTCTTGCAAAAGAGGGAATTCTTGTAAAAGAAGCCTCCTTTGCCCAGCGTTGCGCAGACGTGAAAACTGTAGTTTTCGATAAAACAGGTACCGTTACAAAAGGGGAGATGACAGTTACCGATATAAGTTTTAATGGTGATAAAAATGAATTTCTCTCTCTTATTCACGGACTTGAAAAGAATAGTGAACACCTACTTGCAAAGGCAGCGGTGAACTTCGCAAAAGATGTAAAGCCTCTTGAAATAAAAGACTTTGTGGCAGTTTCAGGAAGAGGTGTTAAAGGGAAGGCTGAGGACGTAAAGTGCCTTGGCGGAAACCTTGCCTTTATGAAAGAAAATAAAATTGACACTGCCCCTTTTGAAAAAGATGCAGAACGTTATTTTAGTCAAGGTAAAACGGTAATGTACTTTTCAAAGGGAAATGAATGTCAAGGCATTGTGGCTATAAGCGACGCTCTAAAAGAGGGAGCCGAGGAAACTGTGGCGGGACTTAAAAAGCTTGGTATAAAAACAGTCCTTCTCACAGGCGACAACAAAAAGAGCGCTCAAAGTGTAGCCGATATAATAGGCGTTGACGAAGTGATTTCAGAAGTTCTACCCGCCGATAAAGAAAACTGTGTTAAAAAATATAAAAAGCATGGCAAAGTTGCTATGGTAGGAGACGGAATAAACGACAGTCCCTCACTTGCCTCGGCAGATATCGGAATTGCCATTGGCACAGGTACTGATATCGCCATTGACGCCTCTGACGTGGTTCTTATGGGAAGTGATATAAAGAGTGTTCTGCGCATCGTTACCTATTCAAAGGCGACCCTTAGGATAATTAAACAAAATCTCTTTTGGGCGTTCTTCTATAACGTTCTGGGTATCCCCCTTGCCGCAGGTGCCTTCTATCCAATGGGCATTTTACTAAACCCAATGATAGGGGCTGCCGCTATGAGTTTTAGTTCAATTTTCGTCGTAACAAACGCACTTAGACTAATGAGAAAATAAAAAGGAGAAAAGAAAATGGAAAAGATATTTACAGTTGAAGGAATGCATTGTAGCCACTGCTCTTCAAGAGTTATAAAAGCCCTTGAAGAAATGGGACTCGGGGTAGAAGTTAGTCTCGAAAAAGGCGAGGTTCGGGTTACAGGGGAAAACATAAAGGACTCAGACGTGAAAAACGCCATCGAAGATTTAGGCTTTATAGTTAAATAAAAAAGAAAGACTGTTTAAACTGCAAAGCGGTTTAAACAGTCTTTTTTTAGTTCTTAACTATCGTCCACAAGTCGTCCTTGTTCTTTGGAAGGTATCCGTGAGAAGAGTTTTGTAAGAAACGAATTTCCTTTTCACAGGACATATTGTTGTATGCGGCGCATATTCCCGATGCAACACAAATTTCATCCCCCAAAGCGCATCTTCCGATAAGGGTAGGAATACGAATAAACTTTGAGTGATGCGCGGCGTCAAAGTACTCGCAGTTTTCTGCCCATCTGATACCAAATCTGTTTCTGATGCGTCCCAATTTCTGCCCTGCATAGTCGCACAAAGCAGGAACGGTAACCTCACATTTGGCGCTTTTTATCTCTTCGTCAAGGAAGTTCAACACCGATGAAAGTGTAAGCGACTGAAATCCTCCAAGACTTCCGCCGATGATGGTAACGTCCCCGTTCCAAAGCCTTACAATTTCCGGAAAATCTTTCAAAAGGTCGGAATTTGTGAAAAATCTGAGCATCTGGAAGTTACGAAGTATAATGTAAAGGGAATAGCAGTCACCCTTATCGTCGAACTTTCCGTTAGGGTGGTCAGTACCTCTGGAGTACCTACCTAAAATACCAGTTCCGTTAAGTTTTTGATAGAATTCCTCGTAACCAAGGTCACAGGGATATCCGTGATGGGTCGCATGTACGGCAATGGCATCGTCGTTAAAGAATGGTGTGGGCGCCGCCGCACCGTAGCCGTCAAAGTAAACCCTTATAGGAAGTGTGTGACTTTCTTTACCCTTAGGATATGACACGTACCCTGTAGCAGGGCAGGGACCCAAGGATTTAAGAGAATAGTCGAAAAGTTCAAACTTGTCCAGCTCTTCATCAGGTGACCTTGTGATTTTTTTTAGTCTCAACTTTTCAAGGTCTGACTTTTCGATTTTCTTTATGTGATAGTAGTTGGTTTCGGGGATGTTTCCGTCATAGATTATCGAGCCCACGTATCCGTCAGAGGTGGTGTCAATAGGGGAAACTTTCTTCTGCTTTTCGCATTGTTCTTTCCAGAATTCCTCGAAATCTTCGGGAGTATCAACAGAAGTTGAAATTTTCTCAAAATCAAAGAGAGCACCCGATATACTCTTGTCCGAGCCCATTATCTGTTCTTTGTTCTCGTCACAGGCAACAAGTACCGCCTTAACTGCGCCGGGACGTGTACAGGTTATGGAAAACTCTAAGGAAGAAGTGTTTTCCACCTCCCCTTGAAGTTCCCCTCCGTCCTCGGAAAAGACTGAATATGTAATAAAAGGAACCTTTTCAGGTGTATCTGTTGCAGCATTTAAAACAGTGGCTTTAAAGTATGCTATCTCTCCCGCCCTAAAAGAAATAGGGGGTACAGGAACGAGGTTTTCACCCTCTTTTTTGAAGGTCTCGATATTAAAGTAAAGCCCGTCGGGATGGTCGAGGTTATTAAGCTCCGAAAGTCCAAGAGTAATATCAACACCGTGAACGTTACTGAAATTTCTGAAAAAGGTTTCAATTGCCACAATAAGATTCATTCCCGAGCCGTCGGGAACAATAAAGTTTTCAAGTTCACGTCTGTACTCTTCGTCTCTTTCAGACCTTTTGAGAATGGTAAAGAGAATGTTCTGCTTTGATGTCAGTGCAGAGAGTTCTGGCGAATTTGTAATTGTTGTAAACAGTTTGTAATCACGTTCAACTCTTGTCATATTTTTTCTCCTACATATAGTGCTTCATTGTCTTTTCTATCCAATATTCAAAACGGGTATTCGGACACAGATGTTCAAGGGCTTTGAACTTCTCGAACATCTCAACTCCGTCCGAGGGGTCGTGCCATGTGTCTGCATAAATATAGTCGAAGTTTTCCTTTGGGGCTACTTCTTTTGCATACTCAAAAGCGTCGGCGCAAACTACCTTCACCTTTTCTTTATTAGGAAACTGAGGAAGAATATATCTCTTGAAAATGTCGATTACCACAGGGTCTTTTTCCACCACCGTCACACTTTCAACCTCGTCCATAATTGAGGTCATATAAGGGAAATAGCCAAGCCCCAGTCCATAGGTGGCAACCTTGCCCTTTGCAATCTTTATTGCATCCCTCATGGTTTCCACTTCGTTTGGAGTCACAAGCATCCACTCAACCGAGTTTTCGAAAATAACGGGGTAGGGAAATTCGGTGTCGAAAAAAGCCACTTGAGGAATTATTCTTCCGTCATCAAATTCCTTTAAATCGTCAAAGGGTATAAGTTCGTAAGGCTTAATTGTCGCCTCTCGAAACTCCCAATTTCCCTCTTTTACGGGAGTAACCTTTATGTTCTTGTAGTAAGGGTCACAGTCGTAGTCCTCTTTTTTTATATAGTGTATCATTTCGGGAAAATAATTTTCAAACATTTCACGGTCCTCTTCGTCCTCGTCAATGTTCATATAACATGCCGAGGCAAGTACCAGAGAGAAAGCATATTTTCTGTCAACTCCGCACTCATCTACAAGTTCATCTATAATTTCAGATGTAATAAAATCTGAATTAAAGTTCATAAATGCACTTATACGTGAAATTATTTCATTGTTGTACTTTTTTATTTTCTCAGGGGTCAACATAAAGGATTTTTCTCCACGTCTATTGAACTACAACTTGCTTCTTTTTGAGTTCTTCTTCCTCAAGTTCACGGTAATTAACCTTACCTACAAGAGTTTTGGGAAGAGTTTCTCTGAACTCAATATCATAAGGCATAGCGTATTTTGCAATATTCTTTCTGCAATATTCAAAAAGCAGTTCTTTCTTTTCCTCTGTGGGAAGAATACCGGGTTTAAGCATTACGAAAGCCTTAACCTTTTGCATTTTCAAGGGGTCGGGAACACCAATTATACAACTCATCTGAACAAACTCGTGAGCATCTAAAATGTTCTCAATCTGTGAGGGATATACGTTATATCCGCTTGTGATTATCATTCTCTTGATTCTCTGCTTGAAGTATATGAAGCCTTCACTGTCCATATAACCCAAATCCCCTGTGTGTACCCAAACTCTGCCGTCTTTGTGAACTTGCAGGGTGTTGGCGGTTTCCTCAGGATGATTTATGTATTCCATCATTACGGTAGGACCTGATATACAGATTTCGCCATCGGTATTGTAGTCAAGTTCTTTTGTAGTACCCGGCTCAACTATGGTGTAATAAGTGTCGGGGAAGGGTTGACCGATGCTTCCTTCCTTTGACATATGAAGGGGAGTAAGACAACTTGCAGTAACACATTCTGTTGTACCGTAGCCTTCACGAATCTGAATTTTTGAATTGTGGTCGTAAAGGAATTTGTCAAACTTCTTTTTTAGCTCAACAGACAGAGAGTCGCCACCGCTGAAAACACCCTTCAGACAAGAAAGGTCGGCATCTTTCATACAGTCCTGACGCAGTAGCGCCTCGAAAAGAGTAGGCACTCCCGCAATAAAGTTGCATTGATACTTCTTTATGAGTTTAGCATAACTTTCAGGGGTAAACCTTGGCACAAGAATACATCTTCCGCCGTTTGTCAGCATTGTATGAATACTTACCCCAAGGCCGAACCCGTGGAAAATGGGCATAGCCGCAAGCATCTTGTCACCCGGACGGAAAATTCTGTTTGTGGCAATTATCTGGGCAGACAAAGCGTTAAAGTTAAGGTTTGAGAGAAGTATTCCCTTTGTAGTTCCCGTAGTTCCACCGCTGTATAATATTACTGCAGGGTCAGTGTCTTTTTTGTCGGCACGGTACTTCCAGTGATAATTTCTTCCGTAATTTAAAAATCTCTTCCATCTGATTATGGGCGCATCTTTTGGAATTTTTGCAATCTTCTTACCGTCGGTAAGCATATAACCTGCTTTAAGTGGGGGAGAGAGGGCATCTTTAATACTTGCAATTATAATGTTTGCAAGGTTTACGTTCTGCCTTATTGCTTCAAACTTTCCGTAAAATTGGTCAAGGGTAATAGCATAAAGGCTTCCCGATTCTTTTATGTAAAATTCAATTTCATTCTGACTTGAAAGAGGGTGGATCATATTGGCAATACCGCCAACTAAATTCAC
The DNA here is from genome assembly GCA_015065265.1 of Oscillospiraceae bacterium. Lineage (GTDB taxonomy): Bacteria > Bacillota > Clostridia > Oscillospirales > SIG627 > RGIG6353. Next base: position 23,147 of record SVQQ01000003.1, read on the forward strand.
CGCATAAAACATTATTATAGCCTGTGGGCTGTTAGGCATACATATTGTAATTTTGTCATTCTCTCTGACGCCTATGGCTTTAAGTGCACGTGCACAAAGTTCAATGTTCTTCACGAAATCTCTGTAAGTGGTCTTTGAACCCATAAAATCGTAGGCGATGTATTTCGGATATTTTTCAGCCATCTCTGCTACAAGGTCAAACATAGTCCCTTTAAAGTAGTCAAGAGTTTTTGGCACGTCCCCGTAATTATCAAGCCAGGGAGTTCTGGTTTCTTTCATATCTTTGTCCTTTCTAAAATCAAACGTCCACTTCGGTGTTTATGGGAAGGTCGAGAAGTTCGGGATTTTCTATTAGGTGACGGAGAATTTTCACACTCTTTGCAAAATATACACCGTCTGCGATTCTTTCGTCAATGGTCATGCCAAGTTCAATAGTATCCCTTAGTTCAAAAGTACCGTCTTCCTTAAAGAAGGGCCTTTTCTTTTTCTCGCCAACAACTACGAAAAATGAGTTTGTACCCCAGTTTGCAAGGTGATGATAACTTGCATTCATTTTTATACTTCCGAGGTTTGATACAAATACCGAAGAAAAATAAGGGTCCTCTTTCATTAAGGAATAAGGATATTTTCCGTGATAGTCAAGCCATTTTAAAGTCCTCATAAAGAACCTCAAAACAGGCAAGGGGAGAAGTGACACAAGAGTGTCCATTATGTCGGTAGTCCCGTCTTTTTTATTTTCACGACGTACCGAGTAAACGATTTTCTTTACCTTTGTATAAAACTGCTCAACGGGGGAAACATCAGAGTCCTTGTCAACCTTGATTATTGCCAGAGCCTCGTGGGCATCGTCTTCAAATTTCTTTTTAACAACAAAGGAAAAAGTAATGTCCTTTCTGTCAAAAAGCCTTGACCCCTCGTAAAAACGGTTAAGTCTTGGGCGAAGCACCATAGTCTTTGCCAGAGCCCCGAGAATTACGTGGAAAAAGGTATATTTGAATTCAGGATTATCTGCATTTTTCTTTTCAAGATACTTGTTTAAATTCGTTATGTCAAGAACCTCGTTCATTACCGCTTCATTATCAGTTCTGTTTGGCATAATGAGAGGGGCAATAACGTGCATGGAGTCAAGATTTCTTACGCGATATCCGTCTTTTCTATCACCGAGACGTCGTTTTGTTTCTTTCATAAAATCCTCCGAATGTGTTAAAAAAATGAACATAAACTAAAATAATTTTAACTCCTGTATCGAAAAATGTCAATAGAAAAAACTGTCATCATTTATCTTCCGACGATAAAAAAGTGACGGGTAAGAAAAAGAGTGAAAAACCCGTTTTCTTACGCGTCACGTAGAAAAATCTATTTTATTATCGGCTGAATTTGCACACCTTGAAGTGCGGCATCAAGAGTCTTCTCTATGGCGGAAAAATCCGCTACCATTGAACGGTGCTTACTTTCGGGAGCATCCTGACCGAAGGGCACAAAATAAATGTTCTTCGTGTTCATAAGTAACCCGATATTCTTATGCGTTGCCCCCAGAGCATCGTTTGTAGAGGGCGCGAGAACGATAGGACACTCGTTTCTCAGCGCCGCCTTTACAGCCATAGTTACCGACGTGTCGGTTATTCCCAAAGCGATTTTTGATAAAGTGTTACCTGTACAGGGCGCCACTACAATGGCATCAAAAAGTTTCTTTGGACCGATAGGTTCGGCTTCTTGAATAGTCGTAATCGGTTTCTTCGGAGTTATCAAAAGAAGTTTTGAGTACAAATCATCAAGAGGCATAAATCTGCTTGAAGTTGTTGCCACAATGTTTGACAAAATAGGCGTTATCTCGAATTTATCGGGACACAGTTTCCCCATTTCCTCTAAAACCGTTTCAAGAGTACAAAAAGAGCCGGTAATAGCAAAACCAAGTCTGATTTTGTCCATAACTGCTCCTTAATTAAGATGTCGGAAAATTGCGTTTTTAACGGCGAGTGCGGCAGACTTCGGAGAAACTTTAGCAGGAAGAGAACCTGCACGTTCACCGTGAAGTGTAAAAGTGTTCATGGCTTTCCAGTCAACGTTGTTTTCACCACTGGCAAGGTCGAGAATGTACACGTTCTCATTAAGTTGTGACAGGGTTTCTTGATTTATCACGTGCCTTAACGGAATTGTATTTACAACAGTGTGAAAAATATCCATACTCTCTCTCTGCCACAGATGACAGGCGGAAATACCTTGTGTTTTTGCTCGGGTGAGTTCTTCGTCACTTGACGAAAATACTCTCACCGTAGCGCCCAGAGACAGTAGCATACGGGTAAGACGTTGACCTATTCTTCCATATCCGAAAACTGCCACTCTCATTGAATACAAGGTAGTGTCGGTTGCATTTATAATAAGAGCAAGGGTAGCCTCGGCAGTAATAAGGGCATTTTCTTTGCAAAATTGCTCCTCGTTTAGTATGTTCACGTAACTGAGGTTTTTGCTGTTTATAATACTGCGACAAATTTCCCCCTCGTGCCCCCCAAACACCTGACTTCCGTCGTCAAGATTCTTTAAAAAAGAGGCCGCCACTTCATCTTGTATAAAAAAAGGAAGAATGACTATCGGGTTTTCTATTCCCAACATTTCTTCCGCCGAATTTAAAGTATATACGTTGTCTTTTAATTTCAAGAGTTTAATTAAAGCAAGGTTTCTCTTGTCACAGGACAACTCGGCTTTCGGTATCAGAAAATTGTAATTCATATTTTTTCCTCCCCTTTTATATTATGCTTTTTCTTTCTCACAGGTGACGGATGTAAAACAAAAAAGGCACAGTTTTTAACTGTGCCTTTTTAAATCTCTTTTACTTTGCTATCTTGATATAGTTGAAATCTTTAATTGCATTTCCAAAATATCTTGACTGATATACAAGAGTTTCTATAACCTTGTCTGCTCTTTCGTCAAATACTATTTCGGGAAGATAAGGATTTTCGCTTGAAGTATTGATAATAGGAATTATGCGGTATGAAACCGACTTCACAGAGTTTTCGTCCTTCTTGAAGGTCTGACGGAAGAGGAAGGAATAATCGGTGTTTTTCATTGTACTGTCTACACCACCGCTATAAGACAGATCCCCTGTTGAAAGAACTATCATCTTGTCCTTATAGAGCTGAATTCCTTGAAGAACTCTCGCGCCGTATCCTACGACAAGGTCTGCACCCGCATCGATTGAAGCCTGTGCAATTTCCTTGTTATATACGTCGAAATGCGCTTCATATTCACTGATTGTGTTACCAAGATAATCGGAAACAAGAGCGTCGCTAACTCTCTGTCTTGTGTTCCAATGAATTTGAACGATAATAAGAGTAGCGCCGTTTTCACGCTCAACCTTTACCGCATTCTTGATAACTTCTTCGTTTCTCGTCTTCTGTTCAAGAGTAACGGGTGTATCTCTCAAATCGAAGGTTATATAAACTACCTTGCCGAAGTCTGTCTGAATACCCTGTGAGCCTTCCTGAACAGAGTAGGAAATTCCGTTTTCTCTGAGTACTTTAACTGTGTCGTTAAAGCCTGTGTCACCGTATTCCATCACCCCTGAAGATGCAAGAGAAACCGCCTCAACTCCCAGAAGGCTCTTGACGTAATTGGGAGAGCCTTTTGCAGGATTTGTGGAATCCGACTCGATAGCCGAAGTTAAAGGAGCTTCAAGACTTACAAGAGTCAGGTCGTCGTGCATTGTCACAGATGAAATTTTGTGGAAAGGATAAGGGAAGGTGTATTTTTCAACCTGAGTTGAGAACTTGTCCGCTTCCGCAGTACCAAGTCTGTCACCTAAAAGAACTCCACCGCCAACTGTTACAACGTATGTGTCAGGGTCACTTCCGCCAAGCCCCATCTCATAAATTGATAAAAGAGCAAGGGTTAAGTCTCCGCCAACAGTTGTGTCAAGTTCAGGGTAAAGAGAAAGTTTATCACCCGATATCTTTGACGCGGCGTCATCAATATCTTTAAGAATATTTCCTACTTTCACGGAGAAATCTTCATCACTTGTAAAGCCTTCCTTTGCACTCTTGAAGGTGGAAGAAAGTGTTTCAAGATATTTTCCCTCGTTTGAGTCTTTAACACTGCCTGAAATCTTATCAAGGTTTTCTATTATGTAGTCAATGTCAGCAATCGACTTGTCTTTTTCATAAGCAAGGCGCAAAACGAAACTTTCCACCTTGTCGGAAAAAGAAGAAATTGCCTTGTCGGTCAGTTCTACTTCTTTGTCACCCGATTCAAGAGTGGTGTCATTGTTCACACTCTCATTGTCTTTTGAGGGAACGTAAACGTTAGGTGTTGTTTCGTCTGAGTTTATCAGATTCACTGTCATTACCATTGACACAACAAGCGCCACAAGGCAAAGACATAAACAAATTATTCTGCTTTTCATAAAATTTGACTTCCTCTCATTTTATCTTTGATACTATCATATCATATTTTGAGAAAAAAGCAAAGTATTTTTTAAAAATTTGTAATCTGTTATTCAGTTTGCGCCATAAAGTCGAAGACGTCACCCTCTTCTTCCTCTGTAAGCCTGTTAATAGAAGTGTAAGCGTCAGGCACTTTTCCTACAATTATAGTGTCCGCAATAAGTACCCTGTCACTTATATCGACGCTTTTTTGTTTTCTCAGAAGAATTACCGCCATCTTCAAATTTATTATCATTTCGATTTTATGCCGTGACTGATTTATCCCCATTTCCTCAACCGTGCTTTCAAGAGTGGTTGTAACACTGTCTGCGAGAAGCAGTTTAACGTTTATTTTCGGGCCTCTTCCGGAAAGCAGATACGTTCCGCTTAAATTCCCTAAAGGAATACCAAAACTCTTATATTCCCCCTTTATTAAAGATGCAATTTTCAAGGACACTTTACTTTTTATAGTGTTCACCTTTACCATATTTGCAGATAAACTCATAACGTTACCGTCTTTGTCTCTTGTGGTAGTAATAATGTCAAGGTAGGATACCTCTTCCTCTCTTAAAACGTCTTCTACCGCCTCGTTTATCACACGTGTTCCTCTGGTGCGTAAAATTGCCAGTGCCTTTGTTGAAACTATAGGCTCAATTCTATTTAGAACGTAACAAAAAAGCAAAAGAAGAAAAAACAAGGTCAGCAAAAAAATGCCGACCTTCACTTTCAGTTTCTTTGATTTTTTCATCTTTTTCACCTCATTAAATTCTATTCTTTTTGGAAAATTTAAGTGAAAAAGTAAAAAAATGAAAAAATATGATATTAACTTGTTTTTATCTTTTTTTAATTAAAACCTTGACTTTTTTAGTCAATTTCAAGATTTTTAAAAACTTCTATCCCTTTTCTCTTGTGATGTGAGCGATTATGGTAAGAGCGTATTATTTCCTTTGATTTTTCGCTTATCTCTTCACCCTTTATATATTTTTCAACTTCACTGTATGTCACGCCCATCTCTTTTTCGTCGGTCTGACCCTCGAAAAGTCCCGCCGAAGGAGCCTTCTTTATGATATTTTCAGGACAACCGAGAAATTCGAGAAATTCATATACTTCGCTGACGTACAAGTCGGATATAGGATTGAAGTCAAAAGCACCGTCTCCCCATTTTGTAAAGTATCCCATATACCTTTCGCATCTGTTACCCGTACCTGCTACAAGGAGTCCCTCTGCAGCACCGATAGTGTAAAGGGTAGTCATACGAAGACGGGGTGCTATATTGTTAAGAGCCACAGAGTTAAGGGGCGAAACCTTTTCACAGCGACGGACAATTTCACCCTTGGCATCTGTTAAGTCCACCACGTGCTTTTCTATACCGAACTTTTCGGACAGACTGTCCGCATCTGACATATCACTTGTGAAGTTTATTTTTGACTCACAGGGAAGAATTACGCCAACTACACGGGCGTCATCTCCCAACGCCTTTTTGCAGAGAATTCCCACAAGAGCACTGTCCTTTCCGCCACTGTTTCCGAAAACGACACCTTTTGCCCCTGCACCTTTCACAAGTTCTCTTATATATTCACAACGTTTTTCAAGTTCTTTTTGCCAATCTCTCATAATATTTCCCTTTATTCCTTATTTTATGATATTATACATTAATATTTCTTGATTTTCAAGTTTTTTTGACCTTTTGTGTGGACTTTTTTACATTATTATGATATTATATTTTTGTAAATGTATATTCTCTTGAAGGAGGAATTTAAATATGTTTTGTAAAAATTGCGGAACAGAAATTCAGGAAAACGCAAAATTTTGCTCAAGTTGCGGAGCAAAAATAGAGTTTATAACTCCTGAAGAAACAACACAGGAAAACGTGACACCCCCTGCGGAAAATATCCCCGCCCCCAATAACGAGGCACCCTTTTTCCCCGAAAACGATACCCCCACAAAGAAAAAAAGCAAAAAAGGACTCATTTTCGGAATTATAGGTGCAGTAGTTGTAATTGCAGTAGCCCTCATTTTGTGCTACCCATATATTTCAAACTTTTTAACTGATAAGTTCACCCCCGAAGAAAAATATTATCAGTCTGTTGAAAAGAAGAACGCCGAAGAGTTTGTAGACGGAATCGGCGACGTTATCGACAACTTGAAAGAAGAGGTAAAAAAGAGAAAAAACAGCGGTACATCCGACTACACCTATGACGCTATTTACTCAGTTATAGAAGCCCTTCCAAGCGGTGACAAAACCGAAAAAATTCTCACAAAGTATATTGACGTTATTTTCGCAAATCTCGGAGAAAGCGAAAAGGAAAAGGACGAAATATATCTTGGAGACAAAGAAATAAAGGTCACAAGAACGACTGTTACGCTAAACGAGAGTGACCTTGAAAAGATTGCCCTCGCTATCACAAAAGAGGTAAAAGAAGATAAAGAACTTCGCGAAAGTATAACAGACGCAATAAAAACAATCGACCCTTACACCGCTGAGGAAATAGAACTTCTTTACGACGACCTTGACGACAAGGAAATTGAAGAAGAAATCGACGGACTTTTCGACGGATTTGGTACAATCGAAATTTCTGCTTTCGTTAATTCAAAGAGCAAGGTTATAGGGCGTGAACTTAAACAAGGGGACACAACCCTTCGCGTTGTAAGTTTTGAAGATGGCAACGAATATAACCTTGAAATAATTGTTGAAAGTGAAGATGCAAAACTTGAATTTTCAGGTTCAGGAAAAACTTTGGGTGATAAGTTCACAGGTAAATTTACCCTTAAATCTATGGACCAGCCAATTTTCAATATAAAACTTGACGACCTCGTTCAGGACGAAGAAGCAAATGGTAAATTCACTCTTGAACTTTCAAAAGAACTGACCTCAATGCTTCCTATGATTATGGACACTAATACCTTCAAGGAAAAGGGAATAGACCTGTCTTCACTTGCTATTGTCCTTGATATGTCCACCAAAAATGGCATAATTACAGGAAAATACTCAATTGTTACAGGTGAAGACACCTTCGTTTCGGTAGAAATTAAAATCGATGAAGACGGTAACGTAATCAACCTCGACAACTTAAAAAACGGAGAGGACGATATAGTAAATAATCTTACAGAAGATGACCTTATCGACCTTATTGACGCTCTGCCCTATGAAGTTAAACAAGTTATCTATGGAATGATCTACGGCACAACCGATGACGACTACGGTTATGATTATGACTATGACTACGGTTATGATTATGACTATGATTATGGTTATGACTATGACAACGATTATGACTACGACTATGGCAATGATTATGACTATGACTATGATTATGGTTATGATTACGACTATGAAGAAGACTTAGACGTAGAATACGGATATGACGTAGGTGGTAACGGATATAACGTCAGAGTGGAAGCACCTGCTACGTCAATGTCAGGCGCAGCATATGATTTTGCACCTAGTATACTTGAATAAAAACGGAACAGGTAATTAAATTTTAACTTTTACATATTATTAATTATAACCTGTTTATAAGTGAAAACGTCTTCTCTCAGATGAATCTTTCCTAATCTTACCCATGTAGAAAAAACTAAAAATATGTTGACAAACAGAGAAGCGTTTGTTACAATAAAGTCATAGAATATTAATATTTTTAAGGAGGATATATCATATGGCATTTTGTCAGAAGTGCGGTCAGCCAATTGAGGAAACTGTTAACAACTGTCCTTACTGTGGCGCTCCCAACGCAGCTAACCCCAACCCTAAAAAATCTAACGTTTCAGACATTGTTTCTAAGGCAAAGACACTTAATAAGAAGAACGTTGCAATACTTGTAGGTGCAGTTGCAGGAATTGCAATTCTGTGGTTCCTCATCGCTACTCTTGCAGGTGGCGGATATAAGAAAGCGTTAAAGAACTACGTTGACGTTATCTGGAATGGCAAGGCAAATAAGATTGAAAAACTTGCTCCCGAAGAATACTGGGAATTCTACGAAGAAAGATATGACAAAGACATCGACGACGTAATAGACGATTACGAAGACATTTTTGATGAAAAAATGGACTATTACGAAGACGAATATGGAAAGAACGTAAAGTTTAAGTACACCATCACCGACAAGGATGAACTTGACGAAGACGACCTTAAAGACCTTAAGGACAGACTTAAAAACGATTACGACATTCCCAGAAAGTCAGTTAAAAAAGCCTTTGAAGTAGAATATGACTACGTAATTAAAGGTAAAGAAGACGAGTACGAAGGAGAAGGCGAAGTAATTATCGCAAAAATCGACGGAAAATGGTACGTAACTAACTTCTTTTAATAAGCATGAAATAAAAAGCCGATAGATTTTAAATCTATCGGCTTTTCTTTGTATAATGAAATTCCCCACGTTAAACGTGGGGAATTTGTTTTGTCCCTTGGGACTTTATTTTAGTTTTTCTTTATAGGGCAAGTCCAGTTAAATTTGTCTTCAATTTTGCCCCATTGAATTCCTGTGAGAGTATCGTAAAGGTGCTGTGTAACCTTACCGATTTTGCCTTCGTTGATAACGAACTTCTTGCCCTTGTAAGCAAGTTCGCCAATGGGTGATACAACTGCCGCTGTACCGCAACCCCAAGCCTCTTCAAGAGTTCCGTTTTCGAGAGCCTCTTCAAGTTCGTTTACACTGATAAGGCGTTCACTTACAGTATAGCCTTCACTCTTTAATACTTCGATACAAGACTTTCTTGTAATACCGGGAAGAATTGAGCCTGTGAGTGCAGGTGTTACGATTTCTCCGTTTATTTTGAACATAACGTTCATAGCGCCAACTTCTTCAATGTACTTTCTCTCAACACCGTCAAGCCAAAGTACCTGTGAATAACCCTGAAGTTCTGCCTTCTGACCTGCTCTGTTACTTGCAGCATAGTTACCGCCACACTTAGCATAGCCTGTACCACCGCGAACAGCTCTGACGTCGTCGGCTTCAATCATGATTTTAACAGGGTTGATGCCTTCTTTGTAGTAACTGCCAACGGGAGAAGTGATTATCATAAAGGTTGCATTGTGTACCGCGTGAACGCCGAGAGTTTCGTCACTACCGAACATAAAAGGACGAATGTAAAGGGAAGTACCCTCTGCAAAAGGTGTCCAGTCCTGTTCGAACTCAACGAATTTAGTAAGAACTTCCATAGCGAGGTCTTCTGGAATCTGAGGAAGACACAAACGTTCTGCAGACGTGTTCATTCTGCGAATGTTTTCAATGGGACGGAAAAGCTGAACTGAACCGTCTTTCTTTCGATAGGCTTTAAGACCTTCGAAAATTTCAGAACCGTAGTGAAGAACTGTACAAGCAGGATGAATCGAGAAAGGACCGAAAGGAACGATTCTCGCATCGTGCCAACCTTCACCCTCGGTGTAATTCATAATGAACATATGGTCTGTAAAATACTTTCCAAAGCCCAGAGTAGATGCCTCGGGTTTTTCTTTTGGCTGTGCAATTTTAGTGATTGAAATATCCATATTTTTATCCTCCTGTAACTTAAAAGTCACGTCCGATTTTCATAGCGTCAAGGTTCTTGTCAAGCATATCTATATGCTTTGCGGAAATGACCTTGCGAAGAGCCGCTTCAACTGATTTTTCATCAAATTCACCGGTCTCTTTGAGAACTTTACCTACCATAATAATGTTAGCAAGGGTAGGAGTCATATTATCGTCGGCAAGTTTTGTAGCAGGAATTGCAAAAGCACGAACGTCTTTACGGATAACCTCTCTTTCGATAAGAGAAGAATCGTAGAAAATCATTCCACCCTCTGCCACGTCGTTTTCGTACTTGTCAAGAGAAGGAAGGTTCATAGCGATGAGAATGTCGGGCTTTGAAACGATAGGTGAGCCAACGGGAGTGTCGCTGATAATTACCGAGCAACTCGCTGTACCGCCTCTCATTTCAGGACCGTATGAAGGAAGCCATGAAACGTTTTTTCCGTCGGTAAGTCCCTTATATGCAAGGAGTTTTCCCGAGAAGAGAATACCCTGACCGCCGAAACCTGCAAAAAGATACTTATTAGTACTCATTAGTTTGCCCCCTTTACGATTCCCGCACTTCTGTCTTTATATACTCCCAAAGGATAATAGGGAATCATTTTTTCGTCTATCCATTCAAGAGCCTTTTGAGGAGTCATACCCCAGTTTGTAGGACAAGAGGAAATAACCTCAACAAGAGAAAATCCCTTGTTGTTAACCTGATTTTCAAAAGCCTTTTTAATAGCCTTCTTTGCCGCCTTAACGTTCTTAACGTTGTTTACAGCAACTCTTTCAAGATACTCAGGACCGTCAAGTTCTGAGAGAAGTTCGCAGACTCTGATGGGGAAACCGCAGTGGTTTGTGTCTCTTCCGTAAGGAGAAGTCTGTGTCACCTGACCTGGAAGAGAAGTAGGAGCCATCTGACCGCCTGTCATTCCGTAGATCGCATTGTTAATGAAGATTACGGTAATGTTTTCGTTACGAGCTGCAGAGTGAACTGTCTCTGCCATACCGATTGAAGCAAGGTCACCGTCACCCTGATAAGTAAATACAATGTGTCCTTCGGGGTTCGCACGTTTAACGCCTGTTGCAACAGCAGGAGCACGTCCGTGAGCCGCCTCTATCATATCACAGTTAAAATAGTTGTAAGCCATAACCGAGCAACCTACGGGAGCCACACCTATTGTCTTACCTTCAATTCCGAGTTCATCAATACACTCTGCTACAAGACGGTGAACAATACCGTGTGTACAACCGGGACAATAGTGAAAGGGAATGTCGGCAAGTGCATGGGGTTTATCAAATACTACCATTATTTAGCACCTCCGTTTTTATTGGCATTTTTAATAGCATCGAGAATCTGTTCAGGATTGGGTATCATACCACCCGCTCTGTTTACAAGAGTCACGGGACGACGACATTCTGTAGCAAGACGTACGTCTTCAATCATCTGACCCATTGAAAGTTCAACTGAAATAAACGTATGTACCTTTTCAGCCGCCTTCTTGAAAGGCTTCTTGGGGAAAGGCCAGAGAGTTATAGGACGGATAAGACCAACCTTGATGCCCTCTTTTCTCGCCTCGTCAATAGCATTCTTTGCAACTCTTGAAGCAATACCGAAAGCCGCAATACAGATTTCAGCGTCTTCCATACAGTACTCTTCATACATAACTTCGTTTTCTTCGATTGTTTCGTATCTCTTGTATCTGTCGAAGTTTCCTTTTTCAAGGGCTTCGGGGTCAAGGTAAAGGGAGTTTGTGATGTTGTGGAAACGTTCAAGTTTCGTACCAGTTGTAGCCCAAGGCTTTTCGATAGGCTCACCTACTTTAAGGTCAAGGGAAACAGGTTCCATCATCTGACCCATAGTACCGTCGGCAAGAATCATTGAAGTCATACGGTACTTATCTGCAAGGTCAAAACCATGAACTGTGAGGTCTGCCATTTCCTGAACTGATGCAGGGGCAAGAACTATCATATGGAAGTCACCGTGAGCAGCACCCTTTGTAGCCTGGAAATAGTCCGACTGAGAAGGCTGAATACCGCCAAGACCGGGACCACCTCTTTGAACGTTAACTACAAGAGAGGGAAGGTCAGCACCTGCAAGGTAGGAAAGTCCTTCTCCTTTAAGAGAAATTCCTGGGCTTGAAGATGATGTCATTACACGAAGTCCGCAAGATGCAACTCCGTAAACCATATTTATAGCGGCAACTTCACTTTCTGCCTGAAGGAAGCAACCACCGATTTTAGGCATTCTTTTTGCCATATAAGCGGCAATTTCTGTTTGAGGAGTAATGGGGTAACCGAAATAGTGTCTGCAACCTGCGATGATTGCCGCTTCGGCTATAGCCTCATTACCTTTCATTAAAACTTTATCTGACATTTTTTCACGACCTTTCTATTTCTCAATCTTGATTATACAGTCGGGACACATTGTAGCGCAGAAAGTACAACCGATACAAGCCTCTTCATTTACTGCTTCTACGGGGTGATGTCCTTTTTTGTTGATTTTTTCCTTGGCAAGTGCCAGAACTTTTTTAGGACAAGCGTCAACGCACAGTCCACAGCCCTTGCAATTGTCTGTTTTAAAAGTGAGTTTAGGCATTTTTTACACTCCTTACATGATTTTTTTCTGCAAATTTAAGGGTATTAAATTTGCAACTTTATTTTCAAGGGAGGGGAAAATCTTCGAGTGCACAGTTGTTGCTATCAAAGGAAGGGAAGTGGCTTTCGCAAGTTCCTCTGCCTTGTGATAAAGGTTTAGCACTAACTCGGGTGTTGTTTCTTCTCCGATGTTTGAATTGTTTATGATTGCAGTGAAAGGGATTTTTCCCGCAATCTCTATTTCCCTCATCACTTCAATGGCACTTTCGATGTTTGAGGTGAGGGGTCGACAGGCATTGTAAACGAAAATCATTTCATAATCGTTTTCTTCAAGAATGTAGGGGGTATATCTTCCAAGCACCAGAGCCCCTCGCTCGTCTCCGCCAATGTCAAGAATACAGTGACCTGTGTTCTTGTCCACAAGGGAATACATTTCTTGGGGCAGGGCAGGTAAGTCAACGTTTGACCCTGCAAAAGGCGATGCAATAAGTTTTATCCCCGCATCTTCAAATTCTTTTTGACTGTCTTTTGTACGGAAATAAGGATTGACAATGTCCATATCGGCAACTGTTACTTTACCATACCTCTTTTTAATTTCAAAGGCAAGATTTACAGCAATATTTGTCTTTCCGCTTCCGTAATGTCCTGACAAAAGGGTTAATCTTTTAAATTCCATTACAGTTTATTCCTTTGTATCTTTCCGCTGACAGTTTTGGGAAGAGAGTCTCTGAATACAACTATTCTCGGATACTTATAAGGAGCAGTTCTGCTCTTAACGTAATCCTGAATTTCCTTTTTGAGAGCGTCTGTGGGTTCAGTACCTTTAACAAGAACGATACTTGCCTTAACTACCTGTCCTCTCACCTCGTCGGGCGCTGCGGATACACCGCATTCAAGAACGTAGGGCAGTTCCATAATAACGCTTTCAATTTCAAAAGGACCGATTCGGTAGCCTGAGGACTTGATAACGTCGTCAGTTCTGCCAACGTACCAGTAGAATCCGTCTTCATCACGCCAAGCAACGTCGCCTGTGTGATAATAGCCGTCGTACCATACCTCATCTGTCTTTTCTTTATTCTGATAGTAGCCCTTGAAGAGTCCGCAAGGAGCACCGTCCTGAACTCTTACGCAAATTTCTCCCGATTCACCGTCAGAAACTTCGTTTCCGTCTGCATCAAGAAGATGTACGTCATATATGGGAGCAGGTTTACCCATAGAACCTATTTTATGATTTGCTCCCACCAGATTTCCTATAATCATAGTACTTTCCGTCTGACCAAAGCCTTCAAGAATTTGAAGACCTGTAAGTTTTTCAAACTGATAATATACCTCGGGGTTAAGTGCCTCACCTGCTGTTGTCATATGCTTAACGGAAGACAGGTCGTACTTTGAAATGTCCTCTTTTACCATCATACGAAGTATAGTGGGAGGGGCACAGAAGGTAGTAATATGATATTTACTGAACATGGGAAGTATGTCTGCCGCGTCAAAACGGTCAAAGTCATATACGAAGGTGGCCGCCTCGCATATCCACTGTCCGTAAAGTTTACCCCACATAGCCTTTGCCCAACCTGTGTCGGATATAGTAAGGTGAAGTCCGTTGGGGTCAACCGTATGCCAGTATTTTGCAGTATGGAAGTGACCGAGTGCATATTTAAATGAGTGACAGGCAATTTTCGGATAACCTGTTGTGCCCGAAGTGAAGTACATAAGCATCAGGTCGTCACCACCTGCCGACTCGGACGTTCTGTCAAAGTGAGTACTAAAGAGTGACATCTCACTGTCAAAGTCACGCCAACCGTCAATCTTCTTGTCGCCAACTAAAATCTTGTATTCAAGAGTGGGGCAGTGCTCTGCGGCAAGGTCTACCTGCTTTGCAGTTTGGTCAGAGGCAGTACAAACAATAGCCTTAACTCCCGCAGAATTGAAGCGGTATTCAAAGTCGTGCTCCTGAAGTTGATTTGTTGCAGGAATTGCAATCGCACCAAGTTTATGAAGACCGAGCATTGCTATCCAGAATTGGTAGTGACGTTTAAGAACCAGCATTACTCTGTCACCCTTCTTGATACCAAGTGACTTAAAGTAGTTTGCCGCCTGTGACGAAAGTTTCTTCATATCCTTGAAGGTGAAGCGCCTCTCAGTCTTGTCAATGGAAATATGTAACATTGCAAGTTTGTCAGGGTCTTTATCTGCAATAGCATCAACTATGTCGTATGCAAAGTTGAAGTTTTCGATGTTCTTGAATTTTATTGAAAGGGGAGTACCGTTTTCATCTTCGACAGTATCGATGAAATTCTTATATACTCTCTCCTTGGTGTCCTTTGGAACTTTTCTTTCAATAATTGTATTTGAGTGAACGAGTTCGGATATGGGCTCACCTGTGGGATTAAGAACGATAGCATAGAAAAGACAGTCCGCATTATCTACAGCAATCATACCGTGAGGAGTTGAACTGTTGTAATAAATACTGTCACCTGGGCCAAGAACTTCCGTGTGGTCGCCTACCTGAACTTTAAGGTGCCCCTCAATGATGATATCACATTCCTGACCTGCGTGAGTTGTCAGTTCAATTGCCTTGTTTTGAGCCTCGGCACTGTATGCCGCCTTTACGTAAAGGGGCTCGGCAATTCTGTTCTGGAAAGAGGGCGCCAGATTATAGTAAATCATTCCGTGGGCCTGTTCAATCTTCTGACCCATACCACGCCTTGTAACAGTATATGTTTTAAGTTTGGGACTATAACCTTCAATAATGTCGGTAACGTCAACGTTAAGGGCCTGAGCACAACGGTAGATAAATGCGAAAGTGAGGTCCATTTCACCCTTTTCGCAACTTATGTATTCTTCTGTAGAAACACCTGTCTTCTGTGACATTTCCTCGGGGGATAGAGCCACGATTTCGCGAAGTTCTTTTATTCTCCCCGCCATTTCCTTGATTTTGCAATCAAGTTCAGAAAATTTGTTCATTTTTACCTCCGATTAGGGACAAAAAAATCGCCCCAAAGATATGTTCCTTGAGACGAGTTGTTTACACATTACCCGCGGTACCACTCAATTTGCAGTAAAACTGCCACTCTTGGAATCTAGCAATTCCTATGCCTTTACGCAGCAATCACGGAGAGGTTCTACCGGCAAACGCTTTCTTCCTCTCGGCTCGGAAACTACAAATGACGTCTCTTTTTTGCGACTCGCACCACCCGTCGCCTCTCTGTAAAAAAAGTATTACGCCACACTCTTCGTCATAGCCTTTATCTTGAATAAAACAAGTATAACATATTCTTTATGTTTTGTCAACAATTTAATTAAACCCGTCTCAAAGTTGTCTTTGAGACGGGTTATAAAAAGCCATCTGAATTATCACACTGTAAGGGCTCGAAAATTAAGGGCTCATTAGTGTCAGAAAACCGTCTTTGACATAGCCTTTTTTATATAAATATATATTATATGTAAGAATATAACACTAAAAAAGGACTTTGTCAAGAGTTTTTGTACATTGTGAGGTATTCTTTGGTATTGTCGATCATTTCGTCGAAAAGTTGTCTTGCTTCCTTGGTATTTATTGTCACAAGTTGGTCGTTTGCAAAGGCTGTAAACGCTTTTTCAAGGTCACGTTCAAAAGCCGCCTCAATTACAAGTTCCTGTTCGCCTACAACTCTTGAAATGATGGGGTAAAGTTCTTTTGGGAGAGGCCCTGCACATACAGGCTTTAGACTTCCGTTTGTGAAGGAAGCGTTAGTTTCAACAACCGCGTCCATTGGAAGATTGGGAATTTGTCCCATATTAGGCAGGTTTACGTTAGTGATAAGGTCTTCAAGACCAAGAAGTGCACGCATCTGATTTACGCCTTCTTCACCTGTCTTTTTGATTACAACGGGAATTTTTCCGTTTCTCATATCTTCGCTCTTCTGAAGTCTGTCCCCAAGGTCCTTAATTCTCCAAGCAACCGTAGTAAGTCCAAACCCCCACTCTTTTACCTTCTCGGGAGATTCGAGATACCACTTACCTTCGCAGTCCTCTGCAAGATGTCTGTCACCTGCCGCCGCGATGTATCCGTAACGCTTGAAGAGGTCGAACTTAACCTTGTCAGAGCAGTCGAAATGGTCGTTGAGCCAGTTGTCGTCCTTGCCCTTGGTGTAGCCTGTTTCGGCATATTTTTCTGCAAATACTTTATAATCTTTGAAAATATCAATGTCCTTGTACTTTGCCGCAGTTATCCAGGTAAAGTGGTTAAGACCTGTAACTTCAACGTTTATTTCTTCTCTCTTAACACCCTTGATTCCGTGCATATCTTCAAGAAGACTTGCAAGGAGTTTCTGAGTGCCGAATACTTCGTGACAACATCCGAAAGCCTTGATTTTCGGGAACGCCTTGTAAAGTGCTCTTGTACATATGGTCATAGGATTTGTGTAGTTTATAACCCAAGCGTCAGGACAGTACTTTTCAATGTTCTTTGCAATTTCTTCAAACATAGGAACAGTACGAAGCGCCCTTACAATACCGCCTGGTCCTACAGTATCTCCAACAGACTGGTAAATTCCGTATTTTTCGGGAGTATGTACGTCACTTTCCATTTCCTTAAAAGTTCCGGGAAGAATTGATATAACTACGAAATTTGCGCCTGTCAGAGCCTCACCGATAGTCTTTGTCGCCTTGTAATCCCAGTGAGTACAAGCACCTTCAGCAGAATTGTACATATTGCCGATTATTTCGTTGTGCTGTGCCGCTTCATAATCAATGTCGTAAAGGGCAACTTCGCCGCTGATATCACCCGCTGATACAAGGTCACTCATAAGACCCCAAGCCCAACCTCTTGAGCCACCGCCGATATACGCAATTTTAATACCTTCTACGCCTTTGTCTGTGTATTTCATAACTTTTTTCCTCTTTTATGTATTTTATAGTTTGATTTTATATCAATTTTTCAAAAAAATCCTCTGTAATATTGACAAAATGTATAGTTTTTCTTGATTTTTTTGATATTTTGTCTTATACTAATATAAAAGGTGGTGAAGAAATGGAACAGGGCATTTCATTTTCCGATAAAAAGAACTTCTATTACGAACAGGTGGAAAACGACCCTAAGAGGTCAGCACAAATGTTGTCCCACCATTATCACAGTTTCTTTGAAGTCTATTATCTTGAAAAAGGGGAGTGTAACTACTTCGTAGGCGGTCGCACCTATCACGCGATTGCAGGTGACGTTGTGATTATCCCCGAGGGAGTAATACATAAGACTACCTATAACGCTCCATACCTTCGCAGAATTATATACTTCACCAGACACTTTCTTCCATCGTCTGTAATAAAAGCCCTTCCCACAATGCTCTACCTCTACCGAAACCCCGATATTTCAGACAGTATAAGAGAAATATTCGACGAAATAAAAGGGGAGTATAACTGCCCTGACCAATATACCGAGGACAGTCTCAAAAGCCTTGTGTACAGACTGTTTTTCCTACTTGCAAGAAACCTTAACAAAACTATGGAAAAAGCAAGTAACTCGGACTTCGTTATCGAGGCGGTAAAACTTGTAGGTGATAACTATATGTCGGACATCACCCTTAAAAGTATGGCACAGAAACTCTCGGTAAGCCCCGAACACCTGTCCCGAACCTTCAAGAAAGAAACAGGCTTTGGCTTTAACGAATATCTCACCCTGGTAAGACTTCAAAAAGCCGAGACTATGCTCCGCGAAGAAGATAATATAAGTATCTCCCACGTGTCCTCAAAATGCGGATTTAATGACAGTAACTACTTTTCGGATAAATTCAAAAAGTATTACGGAGTGTCCCCACTGAAATATAGAAAGAACTGATTTTTAATCTTTGCACCCTAAAATAAATTTTGGGGTGCATTTTTTATTTCTTTATAATTTTAAGGCCTTCACCTTCACCGTAACGCTTTCCCGTCTTGTCATAAAGAACTTTATAACAAACACCGTCAATCCACAGGTTGTCCACTAAAAAATAGTCCCAGTTTTCAGGAATGTTCGGAGTCACCTCAAGTTTACCCATATTACTTTTTATTCCTAAAACACCTCTGAGAACAATGTGACAGAACGCCGAGTGATTGTAGTCTCGTCCTCTTTCGACGCCGCCTTTTCTTTCAGGCCAACCCCAATTTTCAAGGACCTTTCTGCTACTCCATTCATCAGTTATAGGGTCTTTTACTTCGTCTATCCAACAGATTTTCTTTCCGTCTTCCATAACTCTGTAATGCATCTTTGCATAGTCTGAAACCATTTTGTAAAAGTCTGTGTATGTAAGATACTCTTGCTCATAGTTTTCAAGCAGATTTATTACCGCCACAAGTGTTTGAGTCGTAGCATAGGGCCACACGTATCCGTTCCACAAACAAGAATGAGGGTAAGAGTACATAAAGCGCGGATGCCTCTGTTCCGCAGTTGTTAACCCGTTATTTGACATAAACCCGCAAGGGTCTGTCAAATCCCGAAAAACTTTCTCATACCCTTTTGGCATAAGGTTGAAATACCAAGGTAGATATCCTATAAGTTCTCTTGCATTCCTGTCTTGTTGTACCTCTGTCACCTTGGGAAAATTTGCAGGGATACGGGTTAAAGAATGAGTTGCCTTAAAGAAAGACCCGTCCCAGAGAAGTTCTATCATTTTTTGAATAATAAATTCACCTTTTTTTCGATACTTCTCCTCAAGGTCTAATCTACCACTTGCCTTTGCAATTTTAGACAGAGCAAAAGCGTTACCCGCCATATAGGAGTTGAGAGTAGGACGAAGCCCCGGGAAAGCCTTTTCCTCAATGGTACGCCCACCGCTTATACTGCACTCCATAGCATCGTCACCGTCATAGGAAAAATAGAGTCCAGTGTCAGTTATATGCGCCTTTTCAAAGGTCTCGAAATACTGGACGAGTAAATCAAGATTTTTTATTGCAAACTCCATATTGTTGCAGTGAATACAATACTCTAAAACGGAATAAATAAACCAAGTGCTGTAATCGTAAATATTACCTTTTTTATCAAGGTAAAACTGGGTGTAATCTGCAAGAATTTCTTTTCCGCATTTAAGCCACTTCGCCTCGTTTACCTGATGCCCGAAGGGCGCAACAATGGCATTGTGAAGTGAAGCCCAAGGAACGTTAGGTAAAAACTCCGTTATAACGTATCCGTCACAGGTGTGCTTTATGTGCTTTCTGAAAG
The DNA here is from genome assembly GCA_015065265.1 of Oscillospiraceae bacterium. Taxonomy (GTDB): domain Bacteria; phylum Bacillota; class Clostridia; order Oscillospirales; family SIG627; genus RGIG6353. The sequence goes on from SVQQ01000003.1 coordinate 42,823, forward strand.
TCCACCAACGAAAATAGTATATTTCTTCAAGAGTGGCGTCAGGACACTCAAAAAGAGGAATATTCTCTTTTAAAAATTCAAAAGCACGGCTGTTGTCAATGGTGTTTTTGTGCATTTCACAGTCGTCCGAATTGAACTTATCAACGTAATTTTTGAGTTTATTTAAAAGCATAACGGTACTCCTTACAGTTACTAAGTAAGATTGTAGCACAAAGAAAAAGTTTTTTCAAGATAAATAGTTTGCACTAAAAAAAGAAGCCTCTTAAAGAAAATTCAACAAAAGTTAGTTTTTGCATATGATACATTGACCGAATAATAAATTTAGGAGGAAATCAGAATGATTCAAAAATGTTGTGCAACCGACGATAAAAACTGTTGTTGCAACGAAGACTTTTGTTGCATTGACACTAACCGCATATATGACACCAGCAGAACACAGGACTGTATTGAAGGTCTGAGAGTAATTCTCACACCGTCGGGTATGCAAGTACTTGAAAATTGCAGAAGCCCGAGAGCCAAGGAAGTACGCGTTATCTGGACCCAGATAAACACAGAGGAAATGCCCTTTAACAGCGGATACTATCAGGTAACGATACGCTATTATTTCTACGTAGTATTGACCTGTTGCGTAAACGGAACAAGTCAGGACATTGAAGGCCTTGCCATAAGCGAGAAAACGGTCGTTCTCTACGGAGGCGAGGGAAACGTCAGCGTCTTCATTTCAGACACTAACCAGAACCCCTGCTACACTCCCAATTTGTGCAATACCTTACCTGCTTCAAACCGCCCCAAAGTAGTAGTTGAAGTGGCAACACCCATACCCCTTGCAGTAAGTGTCGTTGAAAACTGTAACGGAATACCCTTGCCACCCGAATACGACAATATTCCCGAACAGATATCCTGCCTCTTTGACGGAGGACTGGATACTTCAAATTGCGCTAAAATCGCAGTGTGTCTCACCCTTGGAATTTTTGCACTTGTAAGGATTGAACGCCCCTCACAACTTATCATACCTGCTTGTGACTATTGCATTCCCGATACCGATAAGAGTCCCGTCAGCGTTACCGACCCTTGCTCAATGTTCTGCAATACGCCTTTTCCCATTGAGGAATTTTACCCCAGTGTCTGTGCCCAAAACAGAAACCAATAAATTTTTTTAAAAAACGCTTGACAAGAACGCTGTTTTATGATAATATAGACAGCGTTGGGGGTTTAGCTCAGCTGGGAGAGCATCTGCCTTACAAGCAGAGGGTCACAGGTTCGAGCCCTGTAGTCCCCACCAAAACAAAAAGGAACACCGAAGGGTGTTCCTTTTTTGTTTTGGTATAGAATAGAAGAGAGGAGTTTTGTATCGTATACAAAAGCCCTTTTCCTTTACAAGAGCAAGAAAAATAGTAAAAATTTATTGCAAAAACATTTGAATTATGATACAATATTTTATATGTATTTATGTGTTATTATGGGTGGTGAAAATATGGCAAAGACTAAAATAACAAATTATTTTCAAAAAATATTAGAAAAGTCAATGAAATATTTGAAAGAAACCTTTTCCGATGATGAAATTAATGATTTAATACACCAGTGTCAACATTTAAATCAATTAAAAAAACATGATGAAATAGTATCCAAATGGACAGAAATATATATATCAAATGTCAAAAGAAAATATCAAAAGGAACACGAGTATGATGATGATATAGCTTCATTTGTTGAACACAATCAACCTGAAAAAGTTAAAGTGATATGGGGTGATTGTCTAAACGTATTAAAATCATTAAAAAGCGAATCGGTTCATTTAATGGTTACCTCACCTCCATACTATAACGCGAGAGAGTACTCTCATTGGGATGACTTAAAAAAATACTTAGAGGATATGCGAGCAATTATAAAAGAGGCCTATAGAGTTCTTGATAATCACAGAGTTTTTGTGTGGAATGTAGGAGATATTTTCGATAACGATAATTTATTTACAAAATCAACATGGGGGAAAAGAAGGATCCCTTTAGGAGCATATTTTATTTCAATTTTTGAAGAAGAAGGTTTTACTTTTGTTGATGATTATATTTGGGATAAAGGAGAAGTACAATCTCAAAGGCACAAAAACGGAAATAAGCCCTATCCTTTTTATCAATATCCAATGAATTGTTATGAACACATTCTTATTTTTCATAAACACAGAACTGATTACACAAGATATCCTTGTCCTGTTTGTGGATGTCTACAAGTAAATGGAAATGCATATAGCGAAATAGGTCATAAAAGTTGGGAATGCAAGAATCAAGAATGTTTTGAAAGAAGTGAAGCAAATAGAGGTAAGCGTTTTTCTGTTAAATCTATACTTACACAAAGTCGTCAAAGTAATGAATTTGAAATTGAAGAAGATTTTATAAAAAAATGGCGGAGGGATGTTATAAAAATATCTCCGGTAATAAAGATTAATTCTAAAGGGGAAAATACATTAGGACATACTGCCCCATTCCCAGAAGAAATTCCTGAAATGGCAATAAAGTTCTTCTCATATCCTGGAGAAATTGTAATGGATCCTTTTGGAGGAAGCATGACAACTCCAATTGTCGCGTCCAAGTTAAATAGAAATGGAGTAGGAGTAGAATTAAACAAAAATATGTTTGAAGATAGTATAAGAAAAAATATTACTAATAAACTCGGAATTGATAAAATGGAGGAATTTGAATATGAGTAATTTTTCTGCCGATAGCATAGAAGAAAAAAAGAAATTAGTTATTGGATTATATGGTGAAATGCATTTGTCAATGCATCTTCATGAATTAGGGTGGCAGGTACATCGTGCATATATTGACGAAGGAATAGATTTTACTATCACAAAATATTGGTGCCCTAAATGTAAAAAATATAGCAATCAATGGATTAGAAAAAGCAAATGGAAAACATCAACAGCAAAATGTGTTACTAATTTATGCGAACATTGTAAAGAAACTGAGCTCAAGGTGATTTCAAGATATTTGCAAGTAAAGACATCAGAAGGAAAAGAAGTTACCGGCGATGATACTTGTAGAGATTTTAGTTTTCATCCCAAAATAAGATATGATATGGGCGATGATGTTTTTTATGTGTGGATTGCAGTTTTTAGTGATGATAAGGGAGAAAAACAATGCTATTATTATATTTTTAACACAAAAGATGTAACCAAGTTTGATAATATAAATATTGATACATATCAAATAACAGACAACCAAAAAACAACTTTAAGAATCAGGAAAGTTGACGGTGCGGTTATAAACAAAGGAAAAATATATGATTACAGTTGTTTTAACAAAAAATTCTTCTGCGATTTTAGTTGTCTGGAGCTAGAACGAAAATAAGATCGATGTAGGTGTACTTTTTTAACTTTTTACCTCGATTCTATTTCGTTTAGTTGTTCTTTAGCAAAATAAAAAGGAACACCGAAAGGTGTTCCTTTTTTATCCAATCCGAAGGATTGGTATGTAATCGCCGTAAGGCGTATGTAATCACGCGTTAGCGTGAATGTTATCACCGCAGGTGTATTTTCATCGGATTGATTACATACATTTTCTTTGGAAAATGATTACATTCCGACTTCGTCGTATTACATACAAGGCTCCGCCTTGATTTGTTTTTAGTTGCTATGCCTGAGGAGAGAGCAGACCGAAGGTATGCGTCGAGCCCTGTAGTCCCCACCAACAAAAAACGCACTTTTGTCTACCGACAAAGGTGCGTTTTTTGAATGATGTTTGCCTTCGGCAAATGATGTTGGCTTCGCCAATGATGACGGCTGCGCCTATTGATGCGCGGCTTCGCCACATTTTGGGGCAAACATCGCATCATTGCGACCAACGGGAGCAACATCGTTTTGAGCATAGCGAAAACATCATATCGCCGTAAGGCGATGCATCATTTTCAAAGCATACAAGGCTCCGCCTTGATTTATTTCTGCTTTTGTGCTATATTTGATAGGTAACGAAAACAAGCGAGGGAAAGACTTTGAAACTCTTTGTAAATGATAAAAAATTCTATAAAACCGTATTACTTATCGCAATTCCGATAGCACTTCAAGGACTGATTACCACAGGCGTCAATATGATGGACACCATAATGGTTGGTAAAGTAGGGGAGACACAACTCTCCGCTGTATCCCTTGCCAATCAGTTTATAAATATATTCCACATTTTCTGTATGGGTATCGGTATGGGCGCCTCTGTTCTCGTGGCAAGATACTACGGAATGAAAGACAATATGGCACTTAAAAAAACCGTTGCCATTATGCTACGCCTTTGCCTTTTGATGTCCACCCTTTTTTGCGTTCTGACAATCTTCTTCCCCGAAGAAATTATGAAAATTTACACCGTCGAAAAAGATATAATTGCCTATGGCGTACGATATCTGAAATACTCGGTTATAACCTACTATCTTTTAGGATTATCCCTTACCTGTACCATTGTTTTAAGAAACGTCGGGCAGGTAAAAATTCCCCTTTATACCTCTATTGCAGCCTTTTTTATAAACGTTCTTGCAAACTACGTTTTTATTTTTGGAAAACTCGGCGCACCAAAAATGGACGTTGCAGGTGCCGCAATAGGTACGCTTATTGCCCGAATTTTTGAATTCTCTGCAATATGCGGATACCTGTTCTTTAAGGACAAGGAAATCGGTTTCAGAATTAAACACCTGTTTATGAAAGTAGGAAACTTCTGGAAAGAGTACATCAGAGTCAGTATCCCCGTCCTTGTCAGTGACGGAATACTTGCTTTTGGTAATAACTCTGTGGCAATGGTTATCGGAAGACTTGGCAAAAGTTTCGTTGCCGCAAACGCCGTTACCGCAGTGACCCAACAACTCAGTTCCGTTATGATTCAAGGCTTTTCACAAGCAGGAGGTATTGTCACAGGCCACACTCTTGGTGAGGGTGACAAAGAGAAAGCCTACCGCCAAGGCTACGCCTTTTTACTCCTTGGGATTGTATTCGGCGCTATTTCCGCCCTTATAATTATGCTTATAAGCCCAATAATTATAAATGCCTACGACTTGTCTCATGACACCCGAAAACTTGCAAGTGAACTTATGGTGTCAATCAGTATTATCGTCCTCTTCCAAGCCACAAACAGTATAATGACAAAAGGCGTTTTAAGAGGGGGCGGAGACACCAAAATACTTATGGCAGCCGATAATATCTTCCTTTGGGTTGCATCTATCCCCCTTGGAATTCTGGCAGGTTTCGTGTTCCACCTGTCTGCCTTCTGGATTTACTTCTTTTTAAAGATTGACCAAGTCTTAAAAGCCATCTGGTGCGTCATAAGACTTAAAAGCGGAAAATGGATAAAGAGAATAAAATCTTCCAGTGAAATGTAAAAAAACGCCACTCATTTTGAGTGGCGTTTAAACTTTTATATTCTTTTACACGTTAAATCTGAAGAGGGTAATGTCCCCGTCTTTCATAACGTAGTCCTTGCCTTCACTTCTCACAAGGCCCTTTTCTTTTGCCGCGTTCATCGAACCGCAAGACATAAGGTCGTCAAAGGAAATAATCTCGGCACGGATAAATCCGCGTTCGATATCCGAGTGAATTTTTCCTGCCGCCTGAGGAGCCTTTGTGCCGTTCTTGATAGTCCAAGCCCTCACTTCAGGCTGACCTGCTGTAAGGAAACTTATAAGTCCTAAAAGAGAGTAACTTTCGCGAATAAGCCTGTCAAGACCCGAACACTTAAGCCCCAGGTCTTCAAGGAACATCGCCTTTTCGTCGTCGTCAAGTTCTGCAATTTCCGCCTCAATGTTGGCACAAATGGGAAGAACGCCGGAATTTTCACTTCTTGCAAAGTCTGCCACCGCTTTGTAATGAGGATTTTTGTCTTCAAGGTCGTCAATGTCGGGAATGTCGTTTTCCCCAATGTTAGCCGCGTAAATTATAGGCTTTTCACTAAGGAGGGGAATTTCTTCGAGAAACTTTTCTTCGTCTTCCGTACGTTCAAGACTTCTTGCGCTGAGTCCCGCATCAAGATGTGCTTTAAGCCTTGTGAGGAAATCTATTTCCACCTGAACGCTCTTGTCACCCTTAAGCGCCTTCATAGCGCGGTCGATACGTCTGTCGAGAATTTCAATATCCGAAAGGATAAGTTCGGTGTTGATTGTCTGAATGTCGTCAAGAGGGTCAATTTTTGAATTCACGTGAATAACGTCGTCGTTGACAAAACAACGAACAACGTGAACAATAGCGTCAACCTCTCGTATGTGAGATAAGAACTTGTTTCCAAGACCTTCACCCTGAGACGCGCCCTTAACAAGACCCGCAATGTCAACGAATTCAATTACGGCGTGTGTAACTTTTTCGGGGGAATACATCTTCTTTAGTTCATCAAGTCTCTCGTCGGGTACAGTAACAACCCCTACGTTAGGGTCAATGGTACAAAAAGGATAGTTCGCAGCCTCTGCCCCCGCCCCCGTAATAGCATTAAAAAGAGTACTTTTTCCAACGTTTGGAAGTCCTACTATACCAAGTTTCATATGTTTCTCCTCATACAAAATAGTTTAACGATTTATTTTAACACATAAGATAGTATTTTTCAAGTAGAAGCAAACAAAAATATAAAAAGTGGCGCAAAAGCGCCACTTTTTTATTTTACAATATTGAAAACAACAGGTGGATTTTCGGCACAAAGGGGAGAGATGTACTCGGGTACACCGCCTTCACCCTCAAGGATGCTCAAATGGTCGTTGTGCTTGTCTCCGCAAATCATGGCAAATACTGGAGAGTCGGGGGCATTTATTAAGTCAAGAACCGTCTTCCAGCTGTCGTTTAAGCAGATTCCCTCGCCGCCGAGAGACAGGTCACGCCCGTGACGTCCGTTTATATATTCTTCGTGAAGTTCCTTTGTTGAAAGAGGAACGTGTTGAGTGAGGATTACGTGCTTTTCACCTTTTAACGCCTCTTTTAAATAAACAAGCGTCTGTTCTTCATAGAAGTTTCTGGTGTCGTCAAGTCCGATGATGGCAACGTCGCCTACCTTGAGTTTTTGCAGATATGTACTGCCACCGCAAATTTTCTCGAATCTCTGACGTACTACTTCAACAGGAGTGCACGAAAAGATAAAATCGTGATTTCCCGGTGTGTAAATATAAGGTATAGGAAGTTTTGCTAACTGCTCTTCAAGAAATTCCACAGCCTTATCGGTGTAGAAATCAAGAATGTCGCCTGTAAAAAATACAGCATCAAAATCCTTTGCATTGTCTCTTATCCAATCGCAGAGTGTTGCAAATTTTTCACAAGAGGGAACAGAGTCAATAGTGAAACGTTCATAACGTGCAGCTGCCCAGTCGGACACCCTTTTGCCCTTATGCGCACCACCCTGAATTATCTTTTTGTCGTCTCTTTCATCCCACAAAACAAGGTGAGCATCGGTTACGTGTAACAGACGAAGATTTTTTTCAATACCCTCACGCTTAATTGTCTTTTCAATTAAATTCATTTTAATTTTCCTCTTAAATTTTTAAATCAATTATATTTCCTGCCCCCATAATGAGAACAAGGTCATCTTCTTTTACGTTTATTTTAAGGTACTCTTCAATTTCCTCAAACGAGCCGAGATATTTTCCGTTTTCCACAGCATCGGACAAATCCTTTGAGGTTATGCCGAACCTGTTTTTTTCACGTGCTGCATAAATGTCTGCAAAAATTACCTCGTCACAGTCTTTGAAGGAAGTGGCGAAATCGTCAAAAAGGTCGTGAGTACGTGTATATGTGTGAGGTTGATAAACCACAACTACACGCCCTTTTTCAAAGGCTTTTGCAGTGGCAAGAGTTGCTTTGATTTCGTCGGGGTGATGAGCATAGTCGTCGTAAACGTCAGCCCCATTTAGTTTCCCTCTGAATTGGAAACGCCGTCCAACGCCAGTAAAGTTTTCAAGTCCCTTCACAATGGCATCTGATTCAATGCCCGACAAAGTTGCCACCGCTATTGCCGCAAGAGCGTTTTCAACCTGAAAAGCCCCTGGTACACCAAGTTTTGCATGAAGTAAAAATTCATTGTTATAATACGCATCAAATTCCGCAAAACCGCGATTTAACTTAAAGTTTTTCGCATAGAAGTCGCAGTCTGTACTTTTTGCCGAGTAATATACTACACGGGCAGAAGTTGTCTTCGCGGCATCCCTTGCATTTTCACTGTCAAAACAAACTACTGCAACCTTTGAAATATTCATAAATTTTGTATAAGAATCTTTCATTTGGTCAAGACTTAAAAAGTAATCGGTATGGTCGAGTTCAACGTTTAAAACTACCGACAGAGTAGGGGAAAAGGAAAGAAAGGAGTCCTTGTACTCACAAGCCTCGAAAACGAAATGCTCGTCGCCACCGATTCTCAGACCTGTTTTTATTACAGGCAGGTCCGCACCTACCATTAAGGTAGGATTGATATCAGCATCCATAAAAATCTGTGATATCATACCAGAAGCAGTTGACTTTCCGTGGGTACCTGAAACGCCTATTCTGTTTTTATAGCATTTCATCATTTCCCCCAGAAAGGGCGCTCTGACAACTGTTAGAATATTAAGTTCACGTGCCTTAACTAAAATTTTGTTATCCTCTTTTATGGCAGCGGTATAAACCACAACCCCAACGTTATCAAGTTCGGGCATCTGGTCGCCGTACACAACGTCAATACCGTTTTTCTCAACAAGGTCTGTATATACGCCTTTTTTCTCATCGTAACCGGCAACTTTGTAACCCATGTCACACAGCATCAAAGCGATGGCAGACATACTTACACCGCCAATTCCGAGAACCAGACAAACCTTGTCAGAAATATATTTATCATAGAAGAATTTACTATTTGTTAACATCTTGGCACCTTCCATGTAATAATATGATTATATAATGATTTTATTCTTATCAGAGTAAGGATTTAATACAACATAAGAAAAGGAGTTCGGATTTATGCAGATTACAGACATTAAAATCAGGAAAACTTTCGACGACGGTCCGTTGAAAGCGGTTGTATCTCTTACTTTTGACGCAGAACTTGCAGTACACGACATCAAGGTTATTTATGCAAACGACAGATACTTTATTGTAATGCCAAGTCGCAAAAACGGAGATGGAACCTATCGTGACATTACTCACCCCATCAATGCAGAATTCAGAGTAATGGTAGAGGAAGCAGTCCTCAAAGCCTACCGCGAAGAAATCGCAAAAGCGCCTACCGAAGCAATTGCCACAGAATAAGAAACCCTAAAAGAAAAACGGGAGAGTTTAACTCTCCCGTTTTATTTTTTAAGGAGAAATTTCATTAAATACATTTTAACACCATTTCTCCAAAAAGTCCATACTTTTTATGCGTTTTTAACTGCTTCTTCTATTTTTTCACTTGCAAGGTGTACCTTCGAGGACCAGATAATGTGTCTTGGACAAACCTCAAAGCATTTACCACAGTGAGTACAAGTGGAATAATCAATCTTTGCTAAATTGTTTACTACCTTGATTGCTTCCACGGGGCAGTTCTTTTCGCATATCTTACAGCCGATACAGCCGATATCACACCAGGTCTTTGTGTTTGCTCCCTTTTCAACACACTTACATCCAACCCAGTACTCCGCTTCAAAGGGTACAAGTTCGATAAGTGATTTGGGACAAGCATTTACACAAGCACCACAAGCCTGACATTTGTTGTAGTCAACTGCTGCAGTTCCGTTAATAATCTTTATGGCATCGAACTTACAAGCCTCAACACAAGTTCCAAAGCCCATACAACCGTTGGGACAAAGTTTGTGTCCACCTGCAAGTTTTGCCGCAGAAATACAGTCGTGTATTCCTTCGTACTCATATTTGAGTTTCGCATGGTCGTTAGTTCCGCTGCACATTACCTGTGCTCTCATACGAACTTGCTTTTCGGCTTTAATGCCCATTATTTCAGATATCTTTTCTATTGCCTCTTTACTTGCAACAGCGCACTTTGCGGGACTGACTTCTCCCTTTACGATGGCGTCCGCCATAGCACCGCAACCTGCATATCCGCAACCGCCACAGTTAGCGGCAGGAAGATTTTCAAGTACTTCTTCTGTTCGGGGGTCTTCTTCGACTCTGAAGAACTTTGCCGCAAAGGCAAGTGCAACGCCAAGAGCCCCGCCTATAACGAGGAACCAGACTCCCGCCCAGACTATATTCATTATATATTCACTCATTACTTTTCTCCTTTCAAATTAGAGGCTTATTCCCGAAAATCCCGAGAATGCCATGGCAATAAGTCCTGCTGAAACGAGAAGAAGGGGAAGCCCCTTGAAAGCATTTGGCGGAGTCGCAAATTTAAGTCTCTCTCTAACCCCTGCAAATATGAGAAGTGCTACGGTAAAGCCTATTGCCGCCGCAAATCCGAAAACTACAGACTCACCGAAGTTGAAACCGTTTTGAATGTTCAAAAGGGCTGCACCGAGTACCGCACAGTTTGTGGTAATAAGGGGAAGATAAATACCCAGTGCCTGATAAAGAGCGGGTATAAACTTTTTAAGGAACATTTCAATTATCTGTACCAATGCCGCGATAATGAGGATAAAGGCAATAGTCTTTATGTATTCAAGACCGCTTGGCACAAGAATAAACTTATAAACAAGCCAGGTCAGTGCCGAGGCAATTGTCATAACGAACATTACTGCAAAACCCATACCCATAGCGGTGGAAGGCTTTTCGGAAACGCCAAGGAAAGGACAAATGCCAAGGAAACGTGAGAAGATAAAGTTTTCTGTAATTATCGCCGCAAAGGCTATAAGCAAAAGTTCTTTTACCATATTACTTTACCTCCTTCTTTTCGGCTTTCTTCTTAACTGAATCCATTATTTTGTTCATTCCCGCAATAACGAAGGCGAGAGTGAAGAAAGCACCTGCCGACATTATGAAGATAAGAGCGGGTTCAAAGGAGACGGGTGTAACTCTCACTCCAAGGAAGGTTCCCGAACCTAAAAACTCACGTATGGCGGAAACTACAACCAGTGCCATGGTAAATCCCGCACCCATAGCAACACCGTCAAGCATTGCAAGGAAAGGCTTATTCTTTGAAGCAAAGGACTCGGCACGTGACAAAATAATACAGTTAACAACTATAAGAGGAATAAATACTCCAAGTGATTTGTTGATTTCGGGAAGGAACGCCTTGATTAGTAGTTCAATGGCAGTTACAAATCCCGATATAACTACTATGTAAGATGCAATTCGTACTTCTTTTGGAATAAAGTTTCTAAGAAGTGATATAAAAAGGTTTGAACAAACAAGCACTGCGGTAGTTGAAAGACCCATTGCAAGTCCGTTTGAAACGGAAGTCGTTACCGCAAGGGTAGCACAGGTACCAAGAAGTTGAACAAGGATAGGGTTTTTGTCAAATAAACCGTCGGTAAATATCTTTTTAATACTGGTTTTTTCTTTCGACATTTATTTACCCTCCTTTATTATATTTTCAATAGTTTCAGTAGCGCTTTCAATTCCAGCCTTTACAGCCTTTGAACTGATGGTCGCACCTGTAATGGCAGTAACAGAGTTTACGTCATCTGATTTAAGACCACTGAATTTTGCAAGGTAAGATGCGTCGGTAGCCTTTGTTCCGACACCTGGAGTCTCACTTGCGGAAAGCAAAGAGACTTTAAGTACTTTCCCCTCTGTATCCGTACCCACTATAAGTCCGATTTCACCCTTGAAACCTACGGGTGCAACGTCTGCATAGTAGCCGATAACGTCACCTTCTTTATTAAGTACAACTCCCGCGTCACTTACGTTTGAAGAAAACAAAGAGGAGTTTTCTTCACTTTCAAAGTTTTCGCATTCAGTAAAAATTCCCTTAATTGCCTGTGTCTTTTCGTTCAAAGTGTTTTCGATTATTCTGTCTGCTGTCACAGCGTTTACAAGGGCAAGAAGCAGAGCAATTATCACACAGATAAAAGTGAGGGGAAGAGCAGGTCTTAAAAATTTAAGCTTTTGCATTTTTTACCCTCCCTCCGAATTTGGTAGGTTTGGTAGCGCGGTCGAGATACCAAACGAAGAGATTCATTATAAGGATAGCGAAGGAAACACCTTCAGGATATCCACCGAAGAATCTTATAAATACCGTCAACGCTCCGCATCCGATACCGTAGATGATACGTCCCAGAGGAGTAACGGGAGAGGTAACGTAGTCGGTTGCCATGAAGAATGCACCAATCATAAGACCACCGCTTAAAATTTCAGAAAGCATAAAATTAAGAGAAGAAACGTTGTCGGGTGCAAATACAAAGGTAATTAAGGCAACTGTAAGAACGAAAGAAACAGGGATGTGCCAGGTTATTACCTTTCTTACAAGCAAGTATATACCACCTGCTATAATGAGAAGAGCAGAAATTTCACCTATACAACCTGCCATATTTCCGATAAACATATCGAAAACAGACACGTCGGGAAGTTCTCCGCCCTTGAGAACTGTAAGAGAAGTAGCGGAAGAAACCGCATCTGCCTCTGTGATTTTGTCAAAGAAAGACAGTCTTACAAGAGGCTCACTGTAATTTGTCATATGACCGGGCCATGATGCGAAAAGGAATACACGTGCGGCAAGGACAGGATTCATTATGTTTTTACCTATTCCGCCGAAAATGCCCTTTACTATTACCATGGCAAATAAAGCACCTATTACAGGTATCCACAAAGGAATAGTGGCAGGGAGATTGAATGCAAGGAGCATTCCGCTGACAACGGCAGACATATCTCCTACTGTGCAAGGCTTTTTAACTATAAGATTAAATATGTATTCAAATAATACACAACTGATTACGGAAATCGCAGTAACTGTAATTACTCTTGGTCCGAAAATATATGCTCCCCATATAAACAAAGGAATCATTGCCAAAATAACGTCGCTCATGAGGACTCTGGTGGTATCCTCGTGTCTGATATGAGGGGAAGCGGAAACTTTTAGAAGTCCCATTTTATTCATCCTTTCTCTAGCTTATTTCTTGAGTTTACCTTTTGCAGTCCTGATATATTGAACGATAGGAACGTTTCCTGGACACTGATATGTACAGCAACCGCACTCAACGCAACTCATCACGTCAAATGCCTTACAACTGTCCCAATCGCCAATTTTAGCAAAAGAAGCAAGATACAAGGGCATAAGGTGCATAGGACAAGAGCCGACACACTTTCCGCAGTGGATACAGTTTTCAGGTCCTCTGTTTGTCTTTGACTTGCCAAAACAGAGAATAGATGCAGTTCCCTTTATAACGGGAGCATCTTTGTCCCACTGTGCAATTCCCATCATAGGACCGCCACTGATTATCTTTTCAACTTCACTTGTAAATCCGCCACAGAATTCAATGATATCCGAGAAAGAAGTACCAAGAGGTACGCGCAGGTTTTTAGGCTCACGAACACAGTCGCCCGTTACAGTCATAATTCTGTCTATAAGTGGCATACCGTACTTGAATGCGCGCCAGATAGCCGACGAGGTTTCGGCGTTAAGTACCACGCGTCCCACGTCTGCAGGGAGTTTACCTGCAGGGATTTCAACCTTGTCAATAGCGTAAATTAACTGTCTTTCGTCTCCCTGAGGATACTTGGTCTTCAGTATCTTTACACAGATGCCCTCTTCTTTTTCGAGAAGTTCGTTTAATACTTTAATTGCATCTTTTTTGTTGTCCTCAACTGCAATATCGCAAAGTTTTAAGTCGAGTGCCTTCATAACCACCTTGACACCGTTTATAATATCGGAAGGTCTTTCAAGCATAAGACGGTGATTTGCAGTAATGTAAGGTTCGCACTCACAACAGTTTACAATAAGTTTTGAAACTTTTCCTTTTGCTGAAGAAATTTTAAAATGAGTAGGGAAGGTAGCACCCCCCATACCCGCAATTCCTGCATTCTTTATAATGTCAACAATCTGTTCAAACTCCGCTTCTTCAAGAGGAGTTTCACAGGGTTTTATTTCAGGGTAAAGTTCTGATTTAAAATCGTTTTCAATAACAACGTGGGTGACCTTTTGTCCGAAAGCGCCCACTCTGTCCTCAAGTTTTAAAACGGTTCCCGATATGCTCGAGTGAACAGGACAGGTAAGAGCCCCCTGGGCTTCACCTATAGGCTGACCCTTAAAAACGTAGTCACCTTTTTTTACGGTAGGATTGCAAGGCGCACCGATGTGCTGTGACATTGCAATAGCAACCGTAGCGGGTTCAGGCATTACTTCAATGGGAGATTTCGCCGTTATCTTATTCTCCTCGGGATGAAGACCGCCCTTGAAAGTTAATGACATTTTTTCACACTCCTTTACGTTCGCGTATATTTTACCACTTTTAATTTCACTTTGCAACACCTAAAACAATCTTTTTTCTCTTTTTTAATAATTTTTTCACGAATGTCACAAATTGATAATTTTTTAACAATCTTTTTTCGAAAAAATGCCTTTATTATAGGGGTAAATCCCGATTGTTAAAAAATGTGTATTACTATTCTGAAAACGAAATGTAAATGCTTACATTTTTATGCGGACCAATATGTGATTTGCAAAGGCAAAATGTTATAAAAATACAAATAGTCTCATAAATATTCAAAAGTTTTTAATGTTTTTGTTGTTAATTTATGCATAAATATGGCAAAAAATGTGGTAAAAAATGAATAAAAATAAACTAAAATATAAAAAGTTTTGTAAAAAAGGTTGATTTTTATATAAAATGATGTGTAATCTTTTTATCCCCTCGGGGATTTTAACAGATTTATTTTAAGGAGAAAAGAAAAATGAAAAAGATTCTTTCTTTAGTGCTCGTAGCAGCAATGCTCGTTATGTGCTTTGCTCTTACTGCATGTAATGAAAAAGAAGATGTTATCGGCGGAGCAGACGATAAGACAGATATCGTAGTTGATGACAACAAAGACAAAGCAACTCTCAAGATGGCTACAAACGCTTACTTCCAGCCCTATGAATATTATCAGGACGGCGTTATTGTAGGTATCGACGCTGAAATTGCAGCGGCAATCGCAGAATATCTCGATATGGAACTCGTTATCGAAGATATGCAATTTGATACAATCATCACCGCAGTTAAGGGCGGTTCGGTTGACTTCGGTATGGCAGGTATGACCGTTAATGAAGAAAGACTTCTTGAAGTTAACTTCACAAACAGTTATGCTTCAGGCGTACAGGTTGTTATCGTTAAGGAAGATTCAGCCATCACAACTGTTGACGACCTCTTCGCAGATGACGCTACCTACAAGGCAGGCGTTCAGCTCGGTACAACAGGTGATACATATGCAACAGGCGACCTTGGTGCTGACAGAGTTACACAGTACGACAACGCTAACAATGCAGTTCTTGGTCTTATAGGCGGTGACGTTGATTGCGTTATCATCGACAACGAACCTGCAAAGGCACTCGTACAGGCTAACGAAGGACTCAAGATTCTTGACACCACTTATGCTGACGAAGACTACGCTATCTGCGTAAAGAAAGAAAATACCGAACTTCTTGAAAAACTCAACGAAGCAATCGTTGAACTTACCAAGAACGGTAAAATCAGCGAAATTGTTGCAAAATACATTAAGTAATTAAAGTATAAAATCAATAATTTTGACGCAAAAAAATAGGACGGTCTCGGCTTTCCTATTTTTTTGTGTCTTGGCATTTTAAAAAAATCAGAAAGGCGATTTTCAATGTTAAAGAACAAATTTTTCAGAATATCCCTATTTGTTCTGGCAGGTATATTTATAATTTCGGCAGTATTCGGCGCAGCCCTTTTTATCGAAAAGCAGTCGAATACCGTAGATACCAAAATCACGATAGAAGAAGCACAGGAAATTGTTGATACACAACTTTCATCACTTCCCAATAACGTTGCCGACTGTGCGAAATTTCTTTTAGAGAACACATCAGTCAAGGTAAAAGATATTGAATACGGAAACGAAAAAAATATCATTTTGAATTGCGACTATAAAACCCTTGACATTTATAGCGTTGTTTCAAGTAATATAAACGACCTTCTGAACATAAGCCTTACGGACGAAATAACTGGCAAGGCGAAAAACGCTACTACAATTCAGCTTGAAATCAACGACAAACTCTTTTTACTTCTCGAAAACGCCCCTACTCTTTCGGGAGAGGTTCAGATAAATATTTACGAGACCGAAGACAAAGGACTTATCCTTTACCTTGACGACAACACCGTCAACACGGTGCTTGGAGGTATCGTTGACGCCAAAAACATCGTAAATAATACAAACTACATAACAGTTAATTCTGAAGAGATTGACATTTCAAACAAGAATTCGTTAAGACGAGGACTGGAACAGTGCTTCGCTTTAAAAAACTACGATTCCAAAAAGCCCGATACTTCTTCTCCTCTTATTAAATGGGTAAACAGTCTTGCCGACGAGTTTTACCGCAACTTTATTAAGGAAGCAAGATGGCAGTACCTTGCAAGGGGGCTACGCACCACCCTTTCCATTACCTTCCTCTCTCTCGTTTTAGGACTTGTAATCGGCTTTATCGTAGCCATTATCCGTTGCACCTTTGCAAAAACAGGTAAACTTAAAATCCTTGATGCCATTTGTCGTCTGTACATAACGGTTATGCGCGGAACACCCGTTATGGTACAACTTATGATAATTTTCTTCGTAATTCTTTTACCTATGGGCGTTGAGAAGTTCACAGCGGCAGTTCTTTGCTTCGGTATAAACTCGGGAGCATACGTAGCGGAAATTGTCAGAGGCGGAATTATGTCGGTTGACAACGGTCAACTTGAGGCGGGTAGAAGCCTTGGCTTTAACTACGTTTCTACAATGTGGTACATAGTTATCCCTCAGGCAATAAAGGCAGTACTTCCTGCCCTTGCAAACGAATTTATAGCACTACTGAAAGAGACGTCAGTCGCTTTCTATATAGGCGTTGCCGACCTTACTCAAGGCGGACTTAAAATTCGTTCAATAACCTACAGTAACTTTATGCCCCTTATTGCAATAGGACTTATATATCTTGTACTGGTACTCGGTCTTTCCTACCTTGTATCCTTGCTTGAAAGGAGGCTGAATAAGAGTGATAGAGGTTAAAAATCTTGTAAAAAATTTCGGCAAGAACGGTGAAATAAAAGTTCTTCGCGGAATAGATATTAAAATTGAAAAAGGCGAAAAAGTAGTAGTTATCGGACCATCAGGTGGCGGAAAGAGCACCTTCCTTCGTTGCCTTAATATGCTTGAAATTCCAAGTGAGGGCGAAATCTACTTTGACGGAAAGAAAGTTGACCACAAGAAACGTGAAATCAATAAAATCCGTCAGAAAATGGGAATGGTTTTCCAGCACTTTAACCTTTTCCCACACCTTACAATTCTCGATAACATTACTATTGCTCCCATAAAACTCGGACTTATGAATAAGAAGGACGCAGAAAAAAGAGCATATGAACTTCTTGAAAGAATAGGACTTCGTGACAAGGCAGAAGCCTTCCCATCGCAACTGTCAGGCGGACAAAAGCAGAGAATTGCCATAGTCCGCGCCCTTGCTATGAACCCAGAAGTTCTTCTTTTCGACGAACCTACCTCTGCCCTTGATCCCGAAATGGTAGGCGAAGTTCTCGAACTTATGAAGCAACTTGCAAGTGAAGGAATGACAATGGTTGTAGTAACTCACGAAATGGGCTTTGCAAAAGAAGTTGGCTCAAGAATGCTCTTTATCGATAACGGAATTATCGCCGAAGAAGCACCCCCCGAAGAGTTCTTTAAAAATCCCAAAAACCCAAGACTTAAAGACTTCCTTTCAAAAGTTCTTCAATAAGGGAGCACAATATGGGATTTCTCTCAAGATTTATTAAAGCAAAACCGGGCTCAAAAGCATATAAACTTGAAATGGCAGAAAAGTTCAATAACCTAATTATTGACTCCGCCACCGAGCGTATTGACAATGAGGAAATACTCATTGGAAAAAAAGGCTCAATTTCAATAAAGGATAAAACTTTTATCGTCTGCTGTGAAGGAAAAACTGTCTTTCACGGAAGGGCAGACGAGATTAACGTGTCCGAACTTATGAGCAAAAACGGGATTATCATCAGCGGTTACGATGATGAAAGGGAAGAAGACAGAACCATTGTCGCCCACTTCTCTTATTATAGGAAGTTGTGATTTGTGTTTTTGGTTAAAACCGAAATGAAATGATGTTATAAGAATCAGGTAAAGCGTAGTCTTAAAAGCAGACTATGCTTTATTTATTATACTGTGCATATTGTAAATGCAGAGTGCAGAATGCAGAATGCAGAATTAAGGAACAAATGCTTTGCATTTGAGTTGATTTTTATACATTTAGCGGATTTTCCGCTAAACTAATATAAATGAAGATTTGCAAAGCAAATCATCCGTAATTCAGCATTCAGCACTCATCATTCTGCATTCTGAACTATATTAGCGATTTTTCCTCAAAAACACATTCTCTCTTCAGGCTGTGTGTTGAAGTTTTGTTTTTGGTTAAAACCGAAATGAAAAAAATGTAGTCTTTTTCAAGACTACATTTTTTTATTTAAAACTTCCGTAGTATATTTTTTCACCGTCTTGGGTAACCCACATAACTCCGATATTGTCGAAGTTTTCGAGAATTTCTTTTCCCTCTTCAACGCTCATACAAAAGAGTGCAGTGGACAGGGCGTCAGCTAAAGCACCGTTTTCATATAGAACGGACACCGAGGAATAGAGGGTTGCAGGGTAAAGGGTATCGGGGGAAATTATGTGGTGATACTTTACGCCGTCATACTCAAAAAACCTCTGATAACTACCACTTGTAACAAGGCAGGAATCTTTTACCGAGATTGTGTGGGCAAGACCGTCCTCATCTTCGGGGGACTGAACGCCCACAAGCCAACCGTCCCCGTCTTTGTCACCTAAAACTACTACGTTACCGCCGAGATTTATCAATAGATTTGTAAATCCGCTCTCTTGTAGCCTTTCTCTTAGAACGTCCGAAACGTACCCCTTGGCAATAGCCCCCATATCAAGAGAAATGTTTTCGTCAAGGAAGACAACACCAAAATTTTCTTCAAGACTTACTTTTTCAATATCGGTGTGTAGGGACTTTTCATATAAGTCATCATAAGAGGGAAGATAGGGAATTTCCGACTCTCTTGCATTATGCCACAGGGAGAGTACCGACCCCAAAGCCACGTTGCAGTAACCATTTGTAAGTCTTTCTACCTCTTTTGAAAAAAGGATAGCATCATAAAGGGCGGGGGAAACGGTCAAAGACTTTTCTTCATTTAGTTTTTTAAGTTCCCCGTCGTCGTAAATATCGAAAACTCCGTCATAGTATCCCAGAGTATCTTCTATAATTTTACAGGCGTTGTTGAAATCTTCTGCGTTTTCAAAATAACCGTCAACACTTATTACGGTATCAAAATAGTTAAAGTAGTGAGTAGAAAACCTTGTCTCACCGCAGGAAGTTAAAAAGAGAAGCGCCAAAAGAGACAAGAAAAGAGAAATTTTCTTCATCGTTCTTTCCCCCACAGTTTAAAAAATGGACCTTCAACAGCACGTAACAAAATAGCGTTAAGTACCCCGAAGATAAGTCCTGAAATTACAAGGACAGGCAGATAGGGCAGAAGGGAAGTTGGAGAATATACAAAACTCACCACCAAAAACTGTCCAAGGTTGTGAGTAAGTGCTGAGAAAACGCTGACAACCGACAGAGATACGTTTTTAAAAATAGAGGTTATTATTATCATAACAAGAATAGAAGAAATGCCCCCCACAAGACTTAAAACCGATGCCATAACACCCCTTGTCAAAAGCACGAAAAGGGATTTTAATACACCTACCTCAAGGGCGGTTTTTTTGTCTATAAAAAACAGGGCAAACATAACCGCAACGTTAGAAAGCCCCATTTTTATTCCGGGAAATTGCGGTATTATCACAAAACTCGACTCCACGAAATTAAGCACGAGAGCAATAGCAAAGAGCAGGGAGGTCAGAGTGACAGTTCTTACTTTTTTATTCATATTAACTTACTGTGTCGGCACTTTTTTTCTTGCCTGTAATCTTAATTACAGTTTCATTAGGTAAGCACGCCGCCCATTCTCCTTCCTTGGAGAGTTTGCCTGTGTTTATACACACCTTGTCGGGACAGTCGGAGTGCGAGAAAAATGCACTTTCCCCATTCCCCTTAATTGTAACGTCAAAGTCAAGTTCAAGTTCAAAAGGCTTTTCAAGAGGGAAACTTTGGTACATCTCCCCCTGAACCCACACTTCAACCATTTCTCCCTTGTTATTAGATTTTAATAAAAAGAAAACAAGAGCAAGAAACAAAAGTACTACAAAAACTGCAATATCAGAAACTTTAAACAGTCGTCTTTTCATCTTGCCCTCCTAAAAAATTACTAATAAAAGTATATAACATTTAACCTACATCGTCAAGTTTTTTTGACAAAAGCATAATTATGTAATATAATGTGTACGGTACAAATTCAAAAACGGAGGTAAATATGGCAACAAACGTTTTTCTTGCCTTTATAGTAGGAATAATTGAAGGTATTACCGAGTGGCTGCCAATAAGCAGTACAGGTCATATGATTCTCTTTCAGGAGTTCTTCCCAATGAAAGTTTCCGCATCTTTTTGGGAAATGTTCCTTGTAGTAATTCAACTTGGTGCAGTTCTGTCGGTAGTTATGATTTACTTTAAAAAACTGTTCCCATTTTCCTTAAAAAAAGGGGAGGACTTCATAAAAAAAGATATCTTTTCCCTTTGGATTAAAATTATAGTGTCCTGCCTTCCTGCCGCAGTTATCGGCATACTTTTTGAGGACACCTTCGACCGACTTTTCTATAATTCCCGCTCTGTATCTATTGCCCTTATTGTTTTCGGAATTCTCTTTATAGCAGTAGAAATGTTAAATAAGAAAAGTGCAAAGATAAACTCAATTTCGGAAATCACATACAATACCGCAATTCTTATAGGAATTTTCCAAGTCCTTGCCGCAGTATTTCCAGGAGTTTCAAGGTCAGGAGCGACAATTCTCGGAGCAATAATTATTGGAGTGTCAAGAACCGTTGCCGCAGAATACACCTTCTTCCTAGCTGTACCCGTTATGGCAGGAGCGAGCCTCCTGAAAATTGTGAAGTTTGGCTTTGATTTTTCACTTGAGGAAGTTGTAATTCTTATAGTTGGAATGGTCACCGCATTTTTGGTGTCCGTTCTTGCAATCAAATTCCTTGTGGGCTACGTTAAAAAACACGACTTTAAAGTCTTTGGTATATACCGAATAATTCTTGGAATTTTAGTGCTTCTTTTACTATAAAAAATAGTTGATTTTTAAATAAAAAAGTTGTATAATCTCACTTGAAGGAGTGATTGTTTTGAAATACTATCCTATGAATATTGCAGGAGTTGACAGAAAACTCCCTATCTGCCGTGTGAACGACGATTTATATATAGGAGCTTTTGTAATATTCGGCGACGCGGAACTTACAGTTGCCGCAGCAAAAGCCTTGCTTGAAAGAGCGCCCGAATACGATTATATTATTACCGCAGAAGCCAAAGGAATACCTCTTGTTCACGAAATGGCACGTCAGGCAGGGGACGAAAAATACATATTGGCAAGAAAGAACCCCAAACTTTATATGACAGGCGTCTTCGAAGTCAACGTAAATTCCATCACCACCGAGAAACAGCAAAAACTGTATCTTGACGTGGAAGATGCAAGCCTTATGAAAGATAAAAAGATTCTCATTGTCGACGACGTAATATCCACAGGAGAATCCCTTCACGCTATTGAAACTCTTGTAGAAAAGGCAGGAGGCAACATCTGTGGCAGAATGGCAATCCTTGCCGAAGGAGATGCCGCTGACAGAAAAGACATAATATATCTTGAAAAACTTCCTCTTTTCAATGCCGACGGTAGCATAAAATAATATGGAAACCAAGAAGCGAGTGTAAACTCGCTTCTTTCGTTATATTACAAAATTTGAACTTTTTCTTGACAAATCGACAACAGGGTGTTAATATTAGCTTAGTGATAGAGGTGCGACGATTATAAGTAATTTCCCACACGTGCAAAGGAGCAGGGTAATGAAAGGAATCGCCGCCGAAATCCGAAAAATATCCTTGAACTGTTTTTCGGGTTGGTTGACTTGTAGAATATGCAGTCGACTGTCACAATTATTTGTGGAGTGCTATCTTTTGTGACTTTTTTGTCGTGGGTGATAGTACCCATGACATTTTTTATTTTTTTAGGAGGATTTTTCTATGTTTGAAGCAACAATCTGGTCGCTTTTGCCCCCTGTTATTGCTATTGCTTTGGCACTTATAACAAAAGAAGTTTTCTCTTCTCTGTTTATAGGTATTTTAGCGGGTGGTCTCATGTTTGCAAACTTCAATCCCGTAAAAACTATTGACGCGGTAGTTAATGAAGGCGTAATTGCCGCAGTTTCCGATACAGCAGGTATTTTCGTATTCCTTGTTGTACTTGGAGTTATGGTAGCCCTCATCAATAAGTCGGGCGGTTCTGCCGCTTTTGGTAGATGGGCGGAAACCCATGTTAAAACAAAAGTAGGTGCAGCTCTTGCAACCTTTGCTCTCGGCATTCTCATTTTCATCGACGACTATTTTAACTGTCTTACAGTTGGTTCAGTAATGCGCCCCGTAACCGATGCTCACAAGATTTCAAGAGTAAAACTCGCATATCTTATCGATGCTACAGCAGCACCTATTTGTATGATTGCCCCCATCTCATCTTGGGCAGCAGCAGTTTCCGAATACGTTGCAGACGGACAGGGCCTTACATACTTCATTAAGGCAATTCCCTATAACTTCTATTCACTTCTTACCCTCGTGTTCATCATAACTATCACAGTTATAGGCTTTGACTTCGGAAAAATGTCAGAATACGAAATCAAGGCACAACAGGGCGATATCGTAGGTGATACAAGTAACCTTTCCAAGTCAGAAAAACTTGAAGTAAACGAAAAGGGAATAGTATTCGACCTCATTTTCCCCATTATCGTTCTTATCATAACTTGTGTTACAGCCCTTCTGTACGTTGGCGGATTCTTCCCCGGCGGAGACTATACCTGGGACCTTATCGGTGCATTTGGTAACACCGATGCAACAGTAGGACTTCCCATGGGCTCACTTGTAGCACTTGTTGTAACAATCATCTACCTTCTCCTTCGTAGAGTCGTTACCTTCAAAAAGGCTATGGAAGCCATTCCTCAGGGCTTTATCGCAATGGTACCCGCAATACTTATCCTCACCCTTGCAACTGCCCTTAAGAATATGACAGGACTTCTTGACGCATCTTCATACGTAAAGGGAATTCTTGCAAATGCAGGTGCTCTTGAATATTTCCTTCCCGTAATAGTATTCCTTGTTGCATGCTTCCTTGCATTCTCAACAGGAACCTCTTGGGGAACATTTGGAATTCTCATTCCTATCGTTTCAGAAGCAATCGGACTTGACTCGGAACTTGGAGTAATCGCAATGTCCGCTTGTCTTGCAGGTTCAGTTTTCGGAGACCACTGCTCACCCATTTCGGACACAACAATTATGTCTTCCGCAGGTGCAGAGTGTAACCACATCGCACACGTTTCAACACAGATTCCTTACGCTTCGACCGTTGCTGCCGTTTCCGCGGTATCATACATCATCGCAGGTTTCGTGAGAAACGCTCTCATCGTTCTTCCTATTGCAATAGTGCTTATGTTCGCAACCATTTTCACTTTAAAGGTTGTAACTGCAAAGAAAGCAAAATAAGAAACTAAAAAATAAAAAAGGAGTTGTTTGATAAAAACAACTCCTTTTTTGTCTTGCAAAGTTCTTTAATATATATTATAATATTATAAATATACTTATTTTTTAGAGGTAGATATGGTAAATACAGTTTATACAGTGGCAATGTGGGGAATAGACGGTTTTGAAGTCAGCGTTGAATGTAACGTAGAAAGAGGACTTCCCGAAATTTCTGTTATAGGACTTCCCGATGCCTCGGTTAAAGAAGCCACCGATAGAATACGTTCGGTTGCCACAAATAACTCCCTGCCCTTCATAAAAGGGCGCACCACTATAAACCTTGCCCCCGCCGACAAAAAGAAAATAGGTTCTTATTACGACCTTGCCATATTCATTTCACTTCTTAAACATTCGGTTATAGAAAACGTATTCACCGACGATGCAGTCTTTATCGGAGAACTGTCTCTTGCAGGAGATTTAAGAGCAGTATCAGGCGCTCTGCCTATGTGCCTTGCGGCAAGAGATGCAGGAAAGAAAAGAATATTCCTGCCATATCAGAACGTCTTTGAAGCATCTGTTGTAAAAGGCATGGAAATCTACGGAGTTAAGAACATAACCGAACTTATCTCCCACCTTAAAGGCGAAGAACTTATAACTCCCGTCACCTATAACGAAAGCCTTGTGGAAACGAGAAACTCGCCCATAATCGATTTTGCCGACATCAAAGGTCAGGAAAAAGCCAAAAGGGCTATGGAAATTGCCGCCGCTGGTAACCATAACGTTCTTCTTATAGGCCCTCCAGGTTCGGGAAAAAGTATGCTTTCAAAAGCGCTGATAGGTATTCTTCCCGATATGACCTACGACGAGATAATCGATGCAACGAAAGTCCATTCCGTCACAGGTAACCTTTCTGAAAAAACACCTGTAATAAACACCCGTCCTTTCCGTTCACCGCACCATACGGTGTCCCATATAGGAATTGTGGGAGGAGGAGTAAACCCACAACCTGGAGAAGTTTCCCTTGCCCATAACGGAATACTTTTCCTTGACGAACTTACCGAGTTCAATAAAAAAACTCTCGAAGCCTTACGTCAACCTATCGAGGACGGACACATAACGGTGGCAAGAGCAAACTATAAACTTCGTTATCCAAGTAACTTTTTGCTTGTCTGTGCAATGAACCCCTGCCCCTGCGGATATTTCGGCAGTACCCAGAAAGAGTGCAACTGTACCCAGTCTTCCGTCAAGAGATACATAGATAAAATTTCAGGCCCCCTTCTTGACAGAATTGACATACAAATTGAAGTCCCTGCGGTGAACTTTGACGAAATGAACTCTTCCACAGTTCTTGAAAATTCCGAAAAGGTAAGACAGAGAGTTAACCGTGCCCGTAAGTTTTCAATAAAGCGACTTGAAAAACTGGGCATTAAGAAGGACGACGTCCACCGCTATAAGAAAGAAAACTGTGCCTTTTCAAATGAGGCGGAAGAGGTTCTTAAAACCGCATTTGAAAAACTTTCTCTTTCGGCAAGAGGCTACGACAGAATAGTCAGAGTGGCAAGAACCATTGCCGACCTTGAAAACAGTGACACCGTTGAAAAGAGACATATTTTTGAAGCAGTGCAACTCAGAAGCCTTGACAGAAAGTATTTCAATATACTTTAAAAGCCCAATTTAATTAACTTTTTGATTTTTTTGAAAAATAAAAGAGGATTTTTCTCTTTTTTCGCGTATATTAGTTTATAAGAATTCTTTTAAGGAGGTGTAGATTTGGCTTTACCACAGGATTTTTTGCAAGAACTTAAATTAAGATGCAATATAGAAGACGTAATATCCCAGTACGTGCAACTCAAAAGAGCAGGTTCTAATCTTGTGGGCTGTTGCCCTTTCCACAGTGAAAAAACACCTTCTTTTACAGTGTTCAGAAATAACGAGAATTTTTATTGTTTCGGTTGCGGAGCAGGTGGCGACGTAATTACCTTTGTGATGAAGATGGAAAACGTGGACTATATGACCGCCATTGAGCATCTCGCCGCCCGAGCGGGACTCACCATCCCCGAAGACCCTAAAAATGCCGTTATGAGAGTCAATAAAGACCGCTATTTTGAAATGAACAAACTTGCGGCAAGATTTTTTTACGACTCCCTTATCGACCCGAAGAATGACGACGCTTTAAAATATATTACAAGCCGCGGCATAACTCTTCAGACCATTAAACGCTTTGGAATAGGCTACGCCGATACTTCTTGGGACTCCCTGACAGGATACCTTATGTCAAAAGGGTACGAAAAAGAGGAAATTAAAAATAATTTCCTTGCAGGAATTTCAAGTAAAACAGGCAGAGCCTTCGACTACTTCAGAAACCGTATAATGTTCCCGATTTTCGACCTGTCAGGACGTGTTATCGCCTTTGGCGGAAGAATTATAGGAGACGAAAAGCCAAAGTACTTAAACTCATCTGACACCTACGTGTTTAAGAAGAGCAGAAATCTTTACGCCTTGAACCACGCAAAAAATAACACCGACTCATCTCTCATTCTTTGTGAAGGATATATGGACGTTGTGGCGTTGCAACAGGCAGGTTTTATTAACGCGGTAGCAACCCTCGGTACAGCCCTGACCTCAGAGCAGACGAGGATAATTTCCCGTTACGCCTCCACGGTGTACCTCTGCTACGACTCGGACGAAGCAGGCCAAAGGGCAACTAAACGCGCCATAGATATGCTCTCTGACGTGGGAGTAAAAGTACAGGTAGTAAAGATTGAGGGCGCAAAAGACCCCGACGAATACATAAAGAAGTACGGAAAGACGTCCTTTGAAAAGCTTTTAAAAGGCTCAAACGGACATATAGAATATGCACTCGGAAATATTTCGGCAAAGTACAACGTAAACGTAGCGGAGCAGAAATTACAATATCTCGACGAGTGTTGTACTATGCTATCAGGCGTATTCAGTGAAATCGAAAGAGAAATATTCATACAGAAAATAACCGAAAAAACAGGCATTTCTGCGGATATTATAAGACACGAGATTAAAAAAAGACAGAAAAGGAACTTTGAAAAAAATCGGCGTGACGCCATAAAGGAAGACATAAATAAGAGCATTGGATACGGTGACAGAGTAAATGCCGACAGTGCAAAAAATCTGGCAACAGTCAAAAAAGAAGAAAACCTTTTGGGACTGTTACTTCTCCGCCCCGAATACTTGGACCTTGCCTCTATTAAAGAGATAGTAAGCGAAGATATTTTCAGATGTGAGTTTTCTAAAAAAGTATGGCGTGAGATAGTAAAGAACAAAGAAGCGGAAAACGAAGGAAAATCCACCTTTGGAGAAGAATTTACCCCTGAAGAAATGGGTAGAATTATACAAATGAGGTTAAACCGCGAAAAACTTTCAAATAACAGCGAAGACGTAGCCCTGGAACTTGCAAACACCCTTAAACAAGAAGCAAAGAGTCAGACAGACACAGACGGTTCTGACGATTCGTTTTTGAAATTGATTGAAGAACTCAAGAAGTCCAAAAAATAAACTTGTAACGTTGAAAGGAATAGGATTATGGCAAACAAAGCAAATGAAATCCTCGACGAAGAAAGAATGGCGGACATCAATGAACTTATCAACAAGGCAAAAAAGAAAGGCTCTCTGGATAGCGACGAAATACTTGAAACAATTGAATCTCATTCGTTTACAGACGAGGAGACCGAAAAACTTTATGCAAAACTCGAAGAACTGGGCATAGAAATAACAGTTCAGGACCTTCCCGATTTTGAAGAACTTGACGACAGCGAAGAAGAATTTGACCCCGAAGAAGATATGAAAGCAATACTTTCAGGAGAAGTATTGCCAATAGAAGACCACGTAAAAATGTATTTAAAGGATATAGGTAAGGTAAGACTTCTGTCAGGTGAAGAAGAAGTTGAAGTTGCCAAAAGGATAGTGGCAGGGGAGAGCGAAGCAAGAAACGTACTTGTGGAAGCCAATCTTCGTCTTGTTGTCAGCATCGCCAAAAAATACATAGGTCGCGGAATGGGATTTCTTGATTTAATTCAAGAGGGCAATTCCGGACTTATAAAGGCGGTAGAAAAATTCGACTACACCAAGGGTTATAAATTTTCCACCTATGCAACCTGGTGGATAAGACAGGCAATAACCCGTGCTCTTGCCGACCAGTCCAGAACAATCAGAATTCCCGTGCATATGGTAGAGACCATACACAAAATACAAAGATGCTCACGACAGATACTTCAGGAAAAAGGCCACGAAGCCTCTGCCGAAGAAATATCCGAACTTTCGGGAATGAGCGTTGAAAAGGTACGGGAAATTATGCAGATAGCACAGGAGCCTATCTCCATTGATAGCCCTGTGGGAGAAGATGAGGAAAGCAGTATAGGTGAATTTATTGCCGACGATTCCTCTCCCGAACCTGACGAAATAGTCGGGAAAACAATGCTCAAAGAGCAAATTGGCGAAGTTCTTAAAACTCTAACCGACAGGGAAGAAAACGTAATCAGAATGCGTTTCGGACTTAACGACGGAATTCCCCGAACTCTTGAAGAAGTAGGAAAAGAATTCAATATAACCCGTGAGAGAATACGTCAGATTGAGGCGAAAGCCCTTCGTAAACTCCGCCATCCCACCAGAATCTCAAAGTTTAAAGGCTTTAGATAATAAACGGAAGTAACAAACAAACAGGCACTTGAAAAGAAAGGTCAGCACAAACAATGAATAACAGCAACTTGGAGAAGGACTCCGAAAGAACCACTCAGGAAAAAGACTTAAAACCCGAAGTATTAGCCTTTATAAATAAGGCAAAAAAGAGAGGCAGTACGTCTCCTCTCGAAATAATGGAAGCGCTTGAAGGAATAGATATTTCCCCCGAGTTAATGGAAAAAATATATGACGTACTGGAATCCATGGGGGTAGAGATAGTAGATACTTATCTCGAAAATGAGGACTTTGACAATTTAGAGGATTTTGAGGAAGTTGAAACCCTTGAAACTTCAGAGGATATGGAAAACGCCCTGACAGGAGAAGGTGTAGCCATTGACGACCCCGTAAAGATGTATCTTAAAGAAATAGGCCAAGTTCCCCTTCTCGATATGGATACGGAAGTGGAACTTTCTCAGAAGATGCTTGAAGGCGACGAAAGAGCCAAGGAAACACTTGTTCAGGCGAACCTTCGTCTTGTAGTAAGTATCGCCAAAAGATATATGGGACGCGGAATGTACTTCCTTGATTTAATACAGGAAGGTAACCTCGGTCTTATGAAGGCGGTAGAAAAATTCGACTACACCAAAGGCTATAAATTCTCAACCTATGCAACCTGGTGGATAAGACAGGCAATAACACGTGCTATCGCCGACCAGGCAAGAACAATAAGAATTCCCGTACATATGGTAGAAACCATTCACAAGGTACAAAGGGCATCAAGACAGATACTTCAGGAAAAAGGCCACGACGCCACACCGGAAGAGATCGCCGAAGTTATCAATATGCCTGTGGAAAAGGTACGTGAAATACTTAAAATTGCACAAGAACCCGTATCTCTTGAAACACCTATCGGCGAGGAAGAGGACAGCCACCTTGGCGACTTTATCCCCGACGACGAAGCACCTGCTCCCGCAGATGCAGTCGGCTACACACTTCTTCGTGAACAACTCGAAGAGGTGCTTAACACTCTCACCGACAGAGAAAAGAACGTTTTGAAACTTCGTTTCGGGCTTGACGACGGAAGAACAAGAACTCTTGAAGAAGTTGGAAAAGAGTTCCAGATAACCCGTGAAAGAATACGTCAGATTGAGGCGAAAGCCCTTCGCAAACTCCGTCACCCCAGCCGTTCCAAAAAACTTAAAGATTACCTTGATTAAGAGGTGTAAAATGAAGACAGTCGCTCTAATTTGCGCAATGGAAAAAGAAATTCTCTACATACGTGAGAAATTCGGGGCAACCCTTTTGGACGAAAAGTTCAACGTATATGAGGCCACTGAAAGCGGTAAAAAAATTATCGCCTGCGTTTCGGGAATAGGGAAGGTAAACAGTGCTGTTGCCACTCAAAGAATAATCGACCGTTATTCACCTGATGCGGTTATTAACGTAGGTATTGCAGGAGGCATTGATAAAAGCCTTAAAGTGCTTGACATGGTAATAGCGGATAAAGTTTTTTATCACGACTTTCACCCAATGTCACTGCTTGAAGAGGACGAAAACCTTAAAACTTCGATTTTTCTATCTGATAAAAACCTAGTTGAAATCGCCAATAAATCACTTTCAAAAATGAAAGAACAGGGAGAGGTGAATAATTTCAAGACAGGCACGATAGTCAGCGGAGACTGCTTTGTGGAGGACGATGCCCTTTCAAGACATTTAAGAGAGGACCTTTTTGCCACCTGTGTTGAAATGGAAGGGGCGTCAATCGCCCAGACGTGCCTTATAAATAAAGTTCCTTTCCTTGTTATCAGAAGTATTTCGGATTTTGCCGATAACAATGCAGGGATGAGTTACGACACCTTTTCTACCACCGCCGCCAATCAGGCAGGACGTGCGATGGAAGAAATTATTAAGGGTTTGTAAATACTTATAAATTGTGATATTTAATAAAAGAAAATGCGCTTAATTGGTGATTTTCTTACTTGACATAATAATCACAATAGTGTACAATAATTTTGTTTATGAAAAGTTTTCTTGTATTTAACTTGAGGAGGTTTATAAATGAGAAATAAGATAATAAGTTTGTTGCTTATTGCGTCTACTCTTATGACGGTGTTCCTCACCTCATGTTCCGACGCAGGTAACGATTTCGAAGATAACACAAATGCCATCCCCGAAATCACACTTACCCTTTACGGAATTAAAGGAGAAGGAACAACAGACGAGGCTATTGAAAAAGTAGAAAGAGAAATCAACAGATTTACCGAGGACAGATATAAAACCACCGTTGAACTTCATCTTTATTCAGAAGAAGAATACGGTGACGCGATAGAAGATGCTTTTATTGCCGTAGCAGAACAACAGGAAAGAAATGAACTTGCCGACAAGGCTGCTACTGCTGCTGCAAAGGCTGCAAGACAGGCTGCAAAGGCTCTTTCCACAGAAGAACAGAAAGAAAAGAAACGTGCACAAAGAGAATACGAAAAGTGGAACGAAAGCCGTGCGGAAGAAAGCCTTGACTCAGAAGTAGCGATGTCTGACGACGTTCAGCTTGACTTGTTTATGGTAAGCGACTATAAGTACTTCGGTGACCTTGTAGAGCGTGAGCTTATCGCACCTATTTCCAGTTACGTTACAGACTCTTACGGAATAATAGAAAAATACGTAAGCCCCGCAATTTTGACATCAGGTAAGAAATACAGTACATATTACGCTATTCCTGCAAACAGAGCACTGTCAAGTGAAAATAATCAGGGATATTATTATGCAATAAGAACTGACCTTGTTGGAAAATACGGTCTTGAAATTCCTCAGGGCGACCTTCTTACCCTCAATGCTCTTGAAGGATGGCTTGAAAAAGTTCATGAAAACGAAAACTGCGTAACCTTCCTTGCACCTCCTGCTGTGATCCAGAATTACGAGTTTTACAATAACGATATGGAAAACTGCGGTGCTTTCGGTACTGCTAACTACGCGGCAAGAGGCATTATATCCGAAGAACTTGAATTCAACTTTGAACTTGGTGAAAGTGATAAGGCAACAGGACTTGCCCTTTACCACTTCAACAGAATGAGTAAATTCCGCAACCTTGGATATTTTGGCAAAGACGGAGCAAACCCCGAAACTACTGATTTTGCAGTTGGAGTTTTCAAGGGCTCACTTGAACAGGTTAAAGAACAACTTGGCGACAAAGCAGACGAATACACCTATTGTGTATATTCATATTCCAAGGTATCTACCGAAGATGCTTTTGCATCTGCATTTGTAGTAAGTTCTTCTTGTAAGTATCCTGAACGTGCAGTTCAACTTATTTCAGGCTTCTGCACAAGAGAAGAACTTCGTAACCTCATCACCTTCGGTGTAGAGAACGTTCACTATGAAGTAAATCATGATGGCGAAACTATCGTAAAACTTTCAAACGACTATAATATGGACTTTGAAACCTATGGAAACTCTCTTATTGGATATGTTCCCGAAGAGTTTGGTGTCGACTATCAGAAAAATGCTATAAACGGCAACAGAGACGTTAAGATCAGTGCTTTCATCGGTTACACAGGCGAAGTGCCCATAGAAGATGACAAAGCGTTTGTGGAAATCAATAAGGTTGCAGCAGAGTACGTTCCTTCTCTTATGTACGGAGTTAAGGATATAAATAAAGTACTTGAAGAAGCAAAGACCAAGATGGGACAGTATTCAGACGTACTCGGTGTATATCCCACAGATGAAGAGGTTGCACCGGAAGCATACACTCCCGTTTACAAATTATTGTTAGACTCACTCAACAACAACCTTTACGTATCCTTTGCGTCAATGAGACCTATCATTTCCGCAAAACTTGATAATAACGTTCTTACTTCAGATGAACTCAAAAAGAGAGAAGAAGCAACGAAAGTAGAAGATATACCCGTTGAGGACACAACAGTTACCAAATAAAGTTTATAAGTGACGTCCATAGGGCGTCACTTATCTTTGCCAAAGAGAGATAAAAATAAAAAGCAAAAAACTATTGACAATTCGGTAAAGTTTATGTATAATTAACGTTGAGAAAAATTGGACGCATTGTCTATTGCTATAAAGGAGGTGTAGATATGCTTAGAACATACCAGCCTAAGAAAAGACAGAGAAAAATGGAGCATGGATTTCGTAAGAGAATGAAAACTGCTAACGGAAGAAAGGTTCTTAAGAGACGCAGAGCAAAAGGAAGAGCACGTCTTACCCATTAAGTTTTGTGTTAAGTTGTACGTAAATTGTGCAAATTGATAAACCGCCGTATGGATGACCGATTCCATATATTACAAAGTATGTGGGCTCTCTCAATTCGGGGGTTTTTCCTTTTATATAAGAAAATATCAGTTATATAAGAGTTGATATGGAAAAAATTTTCACTATTAAAAACAACACAGTATTTACCCGAATGTATACAAAGGGTAAAAGTTCGCCTCAAAGTACGGTGGTAGTATATTGTCGTAAAAATCCGTCACTTAAAAAGGCGCATATCGGAATAACTACGAGCAAAAAAATGGGCGGTGCAGTAGAGCGTAACCGTGCCAGAAGAATAATCCGCGAGGCATACCGCACCCTTATTTTAGAGGGTAGCGGAATAAGTGACACCCCATATTATTTTGTTTTTGTAGCCAGAAAAAAATGCTTTTTAAAAGAAACACGTATGCAGGACGTGTACCGAGATATGAAACGTGCGTTCTTTGAATTGGGTGTTTTATCATGAGATACGTATTGATTTTCTTTGTGAAGTTGTATCAGAAATTCATATCCCCGCTATTTCCACCAACCTGTCGCTTTACCCCAACCTGTTCACAGTATGCCCTTGAGGCATTGACAAAATATGGTGCAATAAAGGGACTATATTTATCAATTAAGAGAATAATAAGATGCAACCCCTTTTGCAAAGGCGGATACGACCCCCTTCCTTGAAGAACTATCATAAAGTTAAAGGAGCAAAAAAATGAGTATTATTTATAAAGCCTTCGGATTTCTCATGAAATGGTGCTATGAACTGTTCGAGAATTTCGGCGGATACGCAGTGGCATTACTTGCATTCTCACTTATCGTACAGTTAATACTTTTTCCTTTTAGTATCAAACAACAGAAAAATTCTCAAAAACAGGCAAAACTTCGTCCCAAAGAAGCGGCAATCCGCAAGAAATATGCAGGTCGTACAGACCGTGAGACCCAGATGAAGATGAACGAAGAGATACAAAAACTCTATCAGGAAGAGAACTTCAGCCCCCTTTCAGGATGTCTTCCTCTTCTTATTCAGTTCCCCATCCTCATCGGTCTTTTCTACGTTATTAAGTCACCTCTTTCATACATTTCAGGTATGGACGAAAGTCTTGTCCTTGAACTTAATAACTTTATGTCAGGCATTTCCGACGTATTTAAAGAAGGGGCAAAAATCAGTGCCATCGACGAAATTTCTCTCATAAGGGAAATTAACAATAACCTTCCCGCAGTGCTTAAGGAATTCCCCAACCTCACCACAGACTACGTACTTCCAAACTTCTCTGCTTTTGGAAATTTCCTTGACCTTTCTATGACACCTTGGGGAGCGTTTGACGGATATCCTCAGCTTATCATTATCCCTCTTGTTACCTTCCTTTCCGCATATTTCGGACAGATTTTAACACGTAAGTTTACCTACCAGTCACAGGCAACCCAGGAAGCACAGTCAAGTATGAAACTTATGAACGTTATGATGCCTCTTTTCTCGGCATACCTTGCGTTCCGTTGGCCTGCCGCAATGGGTCTTTACTGGACCTACCGCAGTATCCTTTCTTTCATACAGCAATTCTTGCTCAGCCGTATGTTCCCAATCCCCGTGCTCACCGAAAAAGAAATCAAAGAAGCACAGAAGGCATATGCCGCACAGAATAAATCAAAGCCTTATAAGGCATCGGAAAATCAGGGCAGAAAGTCTCTCATCTTCGATGACGACGACGATATTCCCGAACTTCCCGAAATACAGAACACGAGTATCGTGTCCGACGAAGGAGAAACCGAGGGCGATTCAATAATCCCCAAAGCACCTTTGAAATAATCGGACCTAATATAAAATGGGAGGAAAAACCATTGGCAAAAAACGTTATAATAACTGCCAAAACAGTTGAAGAAGCCATAGAAAAGGCATCTGAAAAGTTTGGCACTCCAAAGAGCGAATTACAGTACGAAGTTATAAGCGAAGCGAAAAAAGGACTTTTTGGAATTGGTTCACAGGACGCTAAAATCAGCGTATGTGTAAGCGAAGACCCCGACTTTTTAGCACTTAACTTCGTAAAAACAGTACTTGCAGACCTTGAACTTACCCCCACGGAAATTGAAGTGACAAAGACAAGCGAAAAAGAAGTAGTAATCAGTGTCACAGGTGAGGGAATGGGACTTATTATAGGTCATCACGGTGAAATTCTCGAGTCTCTTCAGTACCTTACAAACCTTGCCGCAAACAAGGGCGTTGAAGGATACAGAAGATATATCGTAGACGTAGAAAACTACCGTGAAAAACGTCAGGAAGCCCTTCGCAAACTCGCACAGAAAACTGCCTCAAGAGCAAAACGTCAGGGCAGAAACATCACCCTTGAACCTATGAGTGCGTACGAAAGACGCGCAATTCATGCAGAAGTGCAGAATATTGAAGGTGTAACTACCTTTTCTATCGGTTCAGGAGACAACCGTAAGGTAGTTGTTTCACCTGAAAATCAGAAGACTCAAAAACCCCGCACAAAGAGTGGAAATCAGGACAAGAAACCTGCCAAGGAAACAAAACCTGCAAAGGCAAAAGCCCTTGACCCCGATATTCCATTGACCTATGCAGGTTCAGGAGTTTCAAAACAGCCTATCGTAAAGGCAAAGAGCATTGAAGAACTTGGCCTTGCAGACCCCGACGAAAGCGATATTTATTGATTAAAATAGGGTAAATTCAGGCACTTGCCCTGAATTTACCCTTTTCGTTTATTAAATCTTTTTACACGTTTGAGGTTATTTATGTTAAGTGATATTATATCGGCAGTGTCTACCCCCAAGGGTACGGGCGGGATAGCAGTTATCAGAATTTCGGGTAACGGATGCCTTGAAATACTCGATAAAGTTTTCCACCCCAAAAGTAAAAAAAGCATAAAAGAATACCCCCCACGTGTATGTGTCTTGGGAGATATTTCAGACTTAAGGTCAAACGTGGATAGCGGAGTTGCAGTCTATTATAAAGGCCCTCACAGTTTCACAGGGGAAGATATGGCAGAGATTTCCTGCCACGGAGGATATACTGTTACCTCTATGGTTCTCGGCGCAGTCCTTGAAAGAGGAGCGAGAATGGCAGAAGGTGGAGAATTTACCCGCCGTGCCTTTATCAATAATAAAATCACACTCACCGAGGCAGAAGCCATCGGCAATATGTTAAGCGCCACAACACAGGGGGCAGTCCGCCTTTCAAATAGACATATTAACGGCGCACTTGGTGAAAAGATAGATAAAATCACCACATCTCTTATATCCCTTGTCTCTACCTTGTATGCAAGTATCGACTACCCCGAAGAAGATTTAGAGGATATGACCGACGACGACCTTCTTTTGAATATTAAAAAGGTCAAAGAAGAGGTTAAAAACCTAATAGACACTTATAAAAGCGGCCACGCTGTTGCATATGGCATAAACACAGTAATCGTAGGTAAGCCAAACGTCGGTAAGTCTTCATTTTTCAACGCCCTTGCACGTGAGACGAAAGCCATTGTCACCGACATTCCGGGCACAACCCGTGACATACTCGAACAGACCGTTGAAATTGACTCTGTTGCCCTTCGTATATTTGATACCGCAGGAATAAGAGAAGATACAAACGACGCAATAGAAAAAGTCGGAGTGAATATAGCAAAAGAAAAACTGTTAAACCCCGAAACAGAATTGGTACTTGCCCTCTTCGACCTTTCCCGAGACCTTGACGAAGAAGACGAGAATATAGTATCTGAACTTGAAAAGTTAAAGGAAGAAAAAATCATAATTCCCGTCTTTACAAAATGTGACAAAGAAGAAAAGTTCAATACCGAATTTGTAACAGAAAAACTCGGTGAAGGTTACAAAATTTCCTCTGTTAAAGGGGATGGGGTTGAAGAGATAAAAAAAGAGATTATCTCACGCTTTGTAACCTGTGAAAGAGAAGTGGAAAGTGGCGCAGTACTTACAAACGTACGCCAACTCACCACTCTTAAAAAGTGCCTTGAAGTACTTGAAAAAAGCGAAAATTTAGTTCTTTCTGGAGCGAAAGATATGGCGCTTGTAGAACTTGAAATTGCAGTGAATATGACAGGCGAAATAGACTCCAGAACAGTATCCGAGAAAATAGTAGACGAAATTTTTTCAAAGTTTTGTGTAGGAAAGTAATTTATGGAAAACGTTACAAGATATGACGCAGGAAGTGCTGAGGTTATAGTAATCGGCGCAGGTCATGCAGGAATTGAAGCTGCACTTGCCTCGGCAAGAATGGGATGTAAAACAATACTCTTTACCTTGAATTTAGATGCAGTGGGCAATATGCCCTGCAACCCCTCAATCGGCGGTACAGGTAAAGGACACTTGGTGTATGAAATTGACGCCCTTGGCGGAGAAATGGGCAGAGCCGCCGACAAAGTGTGTATGCAAAGCAGAATGTTAAACCTTGGCAAAGGACCTGCAGTACATTCTCTCAGAATGCAAGCCGACCGCCGTGCATACCAGACACTAATGAAAAAGACCATAGAAAATACCGAAAATCTTCGCCTTATTCAAGCAGAAATCGTAGATATTGAAAAGGAAGAAGACGGTCTTTTAGTAACTACAAGATACGGTGCAAAATGGCACGGAAAAGCCGTGATTGTTGCAACAGGAACCTACCTTAATGCCCGTGTTATCGTAGGGGAAGTAGCCTTTTCTTCAGGTCCAGATAATATGTTCCCCGCAGCCTTTTTGACAGAGTCTCTAAAGAAACTGGGTATGAAAATGCTCCGCTTCAAAACAGGCACACCCGCAAGAATACACAAGAACACTATT
This sequence comes from Oscillospiraceae bacterium, assembly GCA_015065265.1. Lineage (GTDB taxonomy): Bacteria > Bacillota > Clostridia > Oscillospirales > SIG627 > RGIG6353. The sequence continues at coordinate 80,178 of SVQQ01000003.1, forward strand.
GACTACGACAAATGCGAAATACAACCCGGTGACAAAAACCCCTCTTACTATTCCTATCATACAGATAAAGAGGAATTTAAAAGTCGCAATCAGTATTCCTGCTATACCGTTTATACAAATGAAAACACCCATAATATAATAAAAGATAACCTTCACCGTTCCCCCCTCTATTCAGGAAATATTCGCGGTGTAGGACCCCGTTATTGCCCCAGTATCGAAGACAAAGTTGTAAGATTTTCCGATAAGGAAAGACACCAACTTTTCCTTGAACCTATGGGCAGAGACACAGAAGAGATTTACGTACAGGGACTTAGTTCTTCACTTCCCGAAGATGTGCAACTTAAAATTCTTCACTCTATAAAGGGACTTGAACACGCCGAGGTTATGCGTACCGCCTATGCCATAGAGTACGACCTTGCCGACCCCACTCAGTTGTTGCCTACCCTTGAATTTAAGGATATTCCAGGGCTTTACGGTGCAGGACAGTTCAACGGAACGTCAGGCTACGAAGAAGCCGCCGCACAGGGCATTGTGGCGGGAATAAACGCAGTTTTGAAAATTCAGGGCAGAGCCCCACTTGTTTTAAACCGCGCCTCATCATATATCGGCACCCTTATCGACGACCTTGTCACCAAGGGAACAAACGAGCCTTACAGAATTATGACTTCCCGTTGCGAGTACCGACTTGTTTTAAGACAGGATAACGCCGACAGACGTATGATAGAGTACGGTAGATACGCAGGACTCATTGACGAGAGTCGCTATGCCGAAAAACAAGAACTCTTCTCGGCTATCGACAGGGAAGTGGAACGTGTTGAAAACACATTTATTGCCCCCAGCGAAACTCTTTCAGAAATACTTAAAGAACAGGGTTCTGCCGAAGTTACCACAGGCATCAGACTGGGCGACCTTATAAGACGCCCTGAACTAAGTTACGCCATTTTAGCCCCTGTTGATAAGACACGTCCCGAACTTGACGAAGAGATTGGAATACGTGCCGAAATTGAGATAAAATACAGAGGTTATATAAAGAAACAGGAACTTGAAATCGAAGCCTTTTCAAAACTTGAAAATAAAAAACTCCCCGAGGATGTGGACTATACCACTATCAAGGGGATAAGAATAGAAGCCTCACAGAAACTTAATCAGATAAGACCTTTGAATATCGGTCAGGCTTCCCGAATTTCAGGAATAAGCCCTGCGGACATTTCAGTACTTCTCATTTACTTTAATATGAAATAGGTGCAATATGGAAAAGATAAAAAAGATACTTTCTTCCTGTGACACTCTACCCCATCTGTCAGCAGAAAAACTTAACGCCTTTTTAAACCTTGCCGAAATTTTAGTAGAGGAAAACAAAAAGGTAAACGTCACCTCAATCACCGACCCCGTGGGAATTGCATTAAAGCACTTTGCCGACTCACTGTCTATTCTGGAAGTAGAAGAATTTAAAAGAGAAAACATCAAAATGGCAGACATCGGTTGCGGAGGCGGTTTTCCCTCTATCCCCGTAAAGATTGCCCGTGACGACATTGATATTACAATGATAGACTCTACCGAAAAGAAGATACGTTACGTTGACTCAACCTGTAAAAAACTTGGGCTTGAAGGAGTGCATCCCACAGCCGCAAGGGCGGAAGAAGTGGCATCTAAAAACGGAATTTTCAGAGAGAAGTTCGACGTGGTCACTGCTCGTGCCCTTGCCCGACTTAACGTCCTTGTAGAACTGTGTATGCCCTTCGTAAAAGTGGGAGGTACCTTCCTTTCAATGAAAGCCTCTACAGCCCTTGAAGAACTTGAAGAAGCAAGACGCGCTATCGGACAACTTGGGGGCAGAGTGAAAAGTGTAAAGGAAATTTCCTTCGATTTTTCAAAACTTGATACCACTGACTTTACCCCTGAAGAAAAAGCGCAAATAGAAGACTTTACTGTGGCAAAACGCTACGTTATCATTATCGAAAAAGTCTCACACACCCCTGATAACTTCCCCCGAGCATACGCGAGAATTTCAAAAAAACCGTTATAAAAAATGCCCAAGTGTTATAACACTTGGGCATTAAACTTTCACTTGCAAAAGTTTTGAATATAGTTTTCAATAGCAGATTCAATAACCTTTATTGCCACGTCTCTGTTTTGAACTTCGTTTACCGCAGTATCTTTCTTTTCAAGGTTCTTGTAAACCGAGAAGAAATGCTTCATTTCGTCAAACACGTGACTTGGAAGTTGGTCGATATCGGTATATTGATTGTTGTTTGGGTCGTTGAAGGGAATTGCGATAATTTTCTCGTCGTTCCTTCCGTTGTCTATCATAGAGATAACACCGATAGGATAAGCCCTTACAAGTGTGAGAGGCTCAAGAGGCTCTGCACAAAGTAACAGTACGTCGAGAGGGTCGTTGTCATCACCCAGAGTTCTGGGGATAAAACCGTAGTTTGCAGGATAGTGAGTTGAAGTGTACAGAATTCTGTCAAGAATTATATAGCCCGTCTCCTTATCAAGTTCATACTTTTTTCTGCTACCCTTTGAGATTTCCACAACACAGACAAAGTCCTTTGCAGTAATTCTTTTTGGGGATACGTCATGCCAGATATTCGACATAAATGCGCCTTCTTTCTTTATTCTACGTCCTCCACTACTTCTTCGGGAGGCTCGTCGAGGGTTTCAGGGTGTTTAATTGAATCACGAATACATTTAAGAGCGGCGGCAAAATAATGTCCGTCACATATTCTTTCGTCGGTAACTACAGAAAAGTCCATAACCTTTCTTTCGTCAACCACTCCGTCACGAGTCAAATAAACTTCAGTTCTTTTAGTTCCAAAGGAAAAGAAAATGGGAATATTTCCAAAGTCGTATAAGTGATGATATACGGGAGGAATACCAAGAGAGCCCATTGAAGTAATAAACATAGACCCATGGAAAGGGGAAAGGTTGATTAAGAATTTAGGAACCAATCCAAAATAGTCAAGAAGTTTCAAAAACCACACAATGAACTTCAAGAAAACGCCTGGAATATAGGCTAAAAACTTGGCAGCCGAGTCAAAAGCACTAACGTCGGTGTCAACTCTGTTTTCCTCAAAAGCGGCAGTGAATTTTTCATACACGTCATAAACTGTGGCATCAGGCTGAAAATCCAGTTTTATAGTAGTGTTCTGGGCATTCAACTTCATTTGCTTTTTAATATCAATAACTATCTGAACGTTATTTCTGGCGTATATCTTCTGACCCGACAGGAATCTGTTAATGCCGGGGAATTTAGCAACTGCTCTGATATAAGCCGCAATGAATATGTACATCATACCAAAACCCGCCAGACCTTCTCTGCGCTTTTTGGCAATATAATCTTCAAGGTCAGTCAACACAACCGTGTCCTTTATGAGATTTGATGCACCGTTACGGTCTACCATTATGTAGGGTGCAACGTAGGTCATGGGAGAAAGGGTTCTGAGACGTCTTCCTTCGTATCTGTCACCGAAGCGACGTCTGCGTTTCTTCTCTGTCATAAAAATACCTCGTAAAAATTTATTAGACACCGACTTATTATACACTATTTCGACGAAAAAAGCAACCCTGACTTGAATTTTAGTTAAGTGTATGCTAAAATTAACAAAATAAACACTAAAAAGGAAATGTAATGGTAAGCATAAGTTGTAAAAACGTATGCCTGTCTTTTGGCACGGACACAATTCTTGACAAAGTCACTTTTTCCGTTGAAAAAGGTGACAGGATAGGAGTCGTAGGGGTAAACGGTTCAGGCAAGACCACCCTTATGAAAATAATAACAGGTAAAATGTCAAAGGATAGCGGAGAAGTATATATCTCGGGGGGAGAAAGTATTGGATACCTTGACCAGTACGCCACCCTTGACTCTGACAGAAGCGTACTTGAAGAGATGCTTATGAATTTTTGGCATCTTGAAAAAATGAAAATAGACCTCAATGAACTGGAACTCATTATGGAAAATGAGCCAGACAGAGCCGCCGAAGCCTCGGTGAAGTTTGCGGCACTTAGCGAAAAGTTCAAGGAAATGGGCGGACACGAATACGTGTCAAGAACTAAATCCGTCCTTGTGAAAATGGGCTTTGGCGAAGAATATTTCGATATCCCTGTATCAAACCTCAGCGGAGGTCAGAAAACCGCCCTTGCCCTTGTGGGACTCATCTTGCAAAACCACTCCATCTTAATTCTCGACGAGCCTACAAACCACCTTGATATAGACTCTGTTCAGTGGCTTGAAGGCTATTTAAAAGGACTGAAAAACACCACCGTTATCGTGATTTCCCACGACAGATACTTCCTTGACGCCGTAACCGAAAAGACCCTTGATATAGAAAATACCCACGCCACCTTGTATAATGGTTCCTATTCTACCTTCGTTGAGAAAAAGGAAAAGGAACGTGAAATCCAATTTCGTCACTATGAAAATCAACAAAAGGAAATTGCCCGACTTGAAGCCTATATCGAGCAACAAAGGCGTTGGAACAGAGAACGGAATATAATAGCCGCCGAAAGCCGACAAAAAGCCATTGACCGTATGGAAAAGATTGATCGCCCTGAAAACTTGCCCAAAAGTATCAACTTTTCCTTTGGCGAAGCCCTACGTTCAGGAAACGACGTGTTGAAGGTGGAGGGGCTTTCAAAAAGTTTTGACGGTAAAAGACTGTTTTCGGACCTTTCCTTTGAAGTAAAACGACAGGACCGACTCTTTATACTTGGAAAGAACGGAACTGGAAAATCAACCCTTCTTAAAATCCTGAACTCAAAAGTCACGTCGGATTCAGGCGACTTCGAGTACGGAACCAACGTTAAGGTAGGCTACTACGACCAGGAAAACCAGAACCTTTCCCCAAAAAACACAGTCCTTGACGAACTGTGGAATGAGCACAGCGAGATGACTATGACCGAAGTGCGCTCAGCCCTTGCACTTTTCAGATTTGTAAGCGACGACGTTATGAAAAAAGTCTCGGTGTTAAGCGGCGGTGAAAAGGCACGTCTCACCCTTGCAAAACTTATGCTTTCAAAGGTAAACCTTCTAATTCTTGACGAGCCCACAAACCACCTTGACATAGCATCAAGAGAAACCCTTGAAAATGCAATACTCTCCTTTAAAGGAACGGTGATTGCAGTTTCACACGACAGATATTTCATTAAGAAACTTGCCACCAGAATACTTCAAATCGAAGAAAGGGGAGCAACCGTTTTCGAGCAAGGCTACGAAAACTACCTTGAAAAAACGAAAAACACTGTACCCTTACCTCAAAAACTTAGCGGTGACGCCTCTTCAAAAGAAGAATTCTTAAAAAGACGTGAAAACATCGCCAAGGAACGCAAAAAAGAGAGGGATATAGCAAAAACCGAAAAAGAAATTGAAGAAACCGAAATAAAAATAGCAGAACTCACCGATAAAATGGCAGGTGAGATTGCCTGTGACTATACTGCCCTTATGGAAGCGGAAAAGGAAAGACAGTCACTTGAAAAGAGACTTGAAGAACTTTATGAATTTCTTGAAACACTGATGTAAAAGGAGTAACTATGGCGAGTGTAAGACTTGATAAGTTTGTGTCATCTTCATTGGCAAAAACACGAAGCGAAGCCCACCTTCTCATAAAAAAAGGACGTGTGGAACTTAACGGAAAAGTGGAAAAGGATATAGGCAAAAAACTTGACCCCGAAAACGACGTTGTGACCTGTGAAGGCATAAGCCTTACTTTCTCAAAATACCATTACTATATGCTCAATAAACCCGACGGTTACGTATGCTCTACCGAGGATATAAAAGACCGCACCATAATGGAACTCCTTGACGAAAAAGTGCGCCACTACAACGTTTTCCCCGTGGGACGTCTTGACAAAGATACTTTGGGACTTGTTATCCTCACCGACAACGGAGCCCTTGCCCATTTTCTTCTCTCGCCTAAAAGACACGTGGATAAAAAGTATTACCTTGAAACCGACCTTCCTATGACAGAAGAAGACGTAAAGAAAGCGGAAGAGGGGATAGACATAGGTGAAAAACACTTGACTCTTCCCGCAAAACTTGAAATTACCTCTGACAGAACAAAAGCATATATAACCCTTCATGAAGGCAAATTCCATCAGATAAAGAGAATGCTTCAAGCCCTTGGGAAGACGGTCATATACCTTGAAAGAATAGAGTTTGATAAGATAAAACTCGACCCCGATTTAAAAAGGGGAGAACTCCGTGAACTTACGCCTGAAGAAACAGAGTCTCTATTGAAAAATATGGCATTATAAAACATAAACGAACATATAATATAACAAAAAAATAGGAGTGTTGTATTTATGTTCGTTTTTTCTTTTAAACTATCCACTTTAAAATATATAGGAGTTATGGCGGTATGCACTCTGGCAATCGTTTTGACAGTTGTACTTGTGCCAACAGAAAACGTGCCATCAGACTTCAACAACCTTGCAGTTGCCACAGTTGCCCAAAGGAAACAGGGTGACTTCAAAAACGTTAAAACCAACGAAGACAGAATCAAGTTTCTTGAAAGTTACGGTTGGGAAATCGACTCCGACCCCGTAGATGCCCTTGAAGTTATAATCCCCGAAACCTTTGACAAGGTCTATGAAAAGTATAACGAGATACAAAAAAGCCAAGGCCTCGACCTTGAAAAATATAAAGGAAAAAGCGTTTTGCGTTACACTTATACAGTTAAAAACCACAGCGACGTCGGTACAGTCTATGCAAACCTTTTGATTTACAAAAACCGAGTAATCGGAGCAGACGTATCCTCTGCGGTAGCAGACGGTTTTGTACAGGGGCTTGAGAGATAAAACCTTGACCTTCGTTGAAAATTGTGGTAAAATTTAAGAAGTAAAAACTTTCAGAGGTAAAAATGAGAAAAGTAAACGTTTATACCGACGGTGCTTGTAGTGGAAATCCGGGCCCCGGAGGCTATGCCGCTATCCTTGTGTGTGACGGTAAAGAAAAACTTATATCAGGTGGCGAGGAGAGCACCACGAATAATCGAATGGAACTCTCGGCAGTCCTTTTTGCACTTAAAACACTTAAATATCCTTGTGAAGTAGAAATAACCTCTGACTCCAAATACGTGGTAGATGCAATAAATAAAGGTTGGCTTGATTCCTGGCAGAAAAAGAACTGGAAGAAATCCGATGGAAAACCTGCCCTTAACACAGACCTGTGGCAACAACTGATTGTAGAACTTAATCGCCATCAAGTCTCTTTTGTGTGGATTAAAGGCCACGACGGACACCCCTATAACGAAAGGTGCGACAGGGCGGCAGTAGAAGAAAGTCAGAAATATGGTGCAAAAAATGAAGGATAAAGGAAAAGTACTACTGGGAATGTCGGGTGGTAAGGACAGTACCTGGGCGTGTCGGGTTCTTCAAGAGGAGGGCTACGAAGTAGAAGGTATGGTGCTCTCTCTCCACTCAAACGCTCCTGTTGAAAAGGCACGTCTTTCTGCCGAAAAGTTGGGGATAAAACTCCACGTTTCAGACTATTCTGAAGAATTTAAAAGGGAAGTGGAAGACAACTTCGTGTCGGTCTACGTTTCGGGCAAAACTCCCAACCCTTGTGTAGAATGTAACAAGAAAATCAAATTTGCCTGTCTCATAAAAGAGGCAGACCGCCTTGGCATTGAAAAAATTGCGACAGGCCACTACGTAAAGGTTGAAAAAGGGAAAAACGGAAGAATCACGATGCGTCTTGCCAAGGACACAAAGAAAGACCAGACCTATTTTCTCTGGCAACTTGACCAGAATACCCTTTCCCGCCTCGTGACACCTCTTGCAGATACAACAAAAGAGGAAATTGTGAAAAACGTCACCGAAGCGAACCTCATGGACAAGGTGGAGGAAAGTCAGGAAATATGCTTTATCCCCGATGACGATTACGTGTCTTATTTAAAGGAAAGACTCGGCAAAGAAAAAGCAGATAGAGTTTTTGTGTCGGGAAACTTTGTAAATCAAAAGGGCGAGGTTTTGGGAAAACACCAAGGATATCCCACCTACACAGTAGGGCAGAGGAAAGGACTTGGTATCGCCCTTGGAAGACCCGCCTACGTTTTGGGCATCAATGCTGAAAAAAATGAAGTAGTGTTGGGATACGAAGAAGACAATCGCACCTGCGACTTTAAGGTAAAAAGTCTCAACTTTGTTTCAATAGATGAATTCGAGGGCGAAATGGACTGCTTTGTAAGACCAAGATATCGCTCACCTCTTATTCCCGTTACCGTAAAGGTAGAAAAAGGAGAAGCCACAGTCCACACTCACACACCTACAAAACTTGTGTCTCCCGGACAGTCTGCGGTTTTCTATGACAAAGAGGGAAGAGTACTCTTCGGGGGTTACATTTTATGACAGAAAAGTGACTTTTGTGTCATAAAAACCAACAAAAAGTCTAATTTTTGAATAAAGTAAAAAATTTTTTACTGATGTAAACAACAAATATCAAAAGTACAAATTATACACTTTTCACAAATACATTGATATCGTTTTCACAAACTTTTTACTGGTTTTTTGTTAGAAACGAACTGTTAAAAAAGCAAATTATAAACTTTGCGAACTTAATATTGCATTTTTAAAAGATATAATAATTATAATTACAAAAAAACAAAAGCAAAAAAACCCCTTAAAACAAGGGGTTTTTTTACGTATAAAAAAACAGATATATATTATTAACTTGATTTTTGTGCACTTTTTCAAAATTTAAATTTTACTTTCCTAAAAAAACTAAAATTCACAAAAAATTAAAAAATCGGCGTTTGGTAAATTATATACAATAAGAAGTGAAAATATAGGCATACTTGACAAAATAGTGCCAAAATGCTATACTTAATCGGTAAAATACTCAAACTGGGCGTCTTTGGCGACAGTAGCATTTTCAACACACATTTTTGCTGTGAATGTGCCATGAAAAAGTACTGTTTAAGGAGTATGTTGAGTCTGCCGAAAAAAACTTTTACGGCAGTAAGTATTCCAGTGAATCAACCCCAAATTTTCAGGAGGAAAAGTAATGGTAAAATCACGAATTTTAAGAACCTTTACAGTTCTTTTGGCTTTAGTGATGCTTGTGACACAAGCAGGTGTTATCGCTCTTGCCGAAAGCGCAGGTACTGTGCCTGTCAATACAGGTATCAAGACTGCAGCCGAAGAACTTGAAGAGGTTAAGGAATTGCTTTCTGCAATATCCTACCACGAGTATCTTGATGATAACGATACAGCTTTGGACGGAGAAGACAACGTTCTCTTGACCTATGCTGACATTGTTAAGGACAAGACAACAACAGATGCGACTCTTTTAGGAGCGGATGAACTTGCAAAGCTTCTTCACGATACCTACTATGAGCAGATTCCTTTAGCATCTTCGATGAAGGATCGCATCAGAGCAAAAACCGAACAGCACAATCTTTTTAACGAAAAGTATATCGCTGAGATGGTAAAAGAAGCACGCGAGGGTATGGCTGAGGTTGATAAGGTTGTATATACCACGGACAGAACTGAAATTACATACCAGTTCGAAATCAAGAACGCAGGTTTCTACAGCTTCGACATCGGATATATGGTACCTGAGGCAAGTTCAAACAACGTTGGACGTTCCATCATGGTAGACGGCGTTTATCCCTATTCCGAAACAAGAACAGTTTCATTTACTGGCACATGGGTTGATGAATACGATTCAAGATACGAGCGCGGTTTCATCCTCGATATCAACGACAACGAAATCAGACCTACAAAGGTTGCATATCCTTCATGGTCACAGCGTTTCGTTTTCGATACTTCAGGATACTATACCGAGCCCCTTAAGTATTACTTTACAGAAGGCACACACACAGTTACTATAAACAGCATCAAGGGAGCCCTGATTATTAAAGACATCAGAGTTTGCTCCTTTGAAGGACAGAAGTCCTACAAAGAAGTACAGGCAGAGTATGCAGCAAAAGGCTACAAAGCGGCTTCTGATAAAACTCCTATAAAGATTCAGTCAGAAAAGGCATATCGCACATCCGACCAGTCCATATACGCAGTTACAGACAGGTCTTCTGCGAGCACAGAGCCTCAGGACGCCGCAAAGGTTTACCTTAACAGTATAGGCGGAACCAAGTGGCAGAGCAACGCACAGTGGATCGAATGGGAAGTTGACGTTGAAGAAGACGGACTCTACCAGATCGCCACACGTTTCAAACAGGATACTCTCGGCGGTATGTTCGTATCCCGTCGTCTTTACATAGACGGAGAAGTTCCTTTTGAAGAGGCAAACAGAATTTCCTTCAACTACGATTCTTCATGGCAGACACAGTTCATTGGAAAAGTAGTTAAGAACGATAAAGGCGAGAATACAATCGAGCCCTTCGACTTCTACCTCACAAAAGGAAGACACGTAATCAGAATGGAAGTAGCACTCGGCGATATGGCTGAAGTACTCAGAGACATTGACGAGTCTGTAACAAGAATCAACAGTTACTACCTCAAGATAACAATGATTACAGGTCCCGACCCCGACGTATACCGTGACTACGGATTCACAAAACTTATTCCCGAAGTAATGGAAGGTCTTGTTGAAGAATCAAAACTTCTTTACAACGTTTCTGCTCAACTTGAAGAAGTAACAGGGCAGAAGGGTGAAGACTCCGTTCTTCTTGATAAGATAGCACTTATCCTTGAACTTATGGGTTCAGACGACGACAACGTTGCCCCCAACCTTTCAACATTGAAAGATAATGTAGGTTCACTTAGTACCTGGATATCAGATACACGTAATCAGGCACTTACACTTGACTACCTCCAGATTCAGTCGTCTGACAATAAGGTTCTTCCCAAAGCAGACGCAGGATTCTGGAAATCACTTGTTCACGAACTTAAATCCTTCGTAATGAGTTTCGTCAGCGATTACAATAACCTTGGCGCTATGGACAAAACCGAAAAGAACGAAGACCCAGTTGAAGTATGGATTTCAGCAGGTCGTGACCAGGCACAGATTCTTCGTACAATGCTTACCGACTTCACTGCAGAAAGCGGTATCTCGGTAAACCTTAAACTTGTTGCAGCCGGATCACTTCTTCCTTCAACACTTGCAGGTTCAGGTCCCGACGTTTCACTTCAGAACTCATCTGATACTTGTATTAACTATGCTATAAGAAGTGCGGTTCTTCCCGTTACAAAGATGGACGGACTCGACGAAGTTATAAAGAGATTTGACGACTCCGCTATGGATCCCGTAACACTTTATAATGAAGTTTACGGACTTCCCGAAACAGAAACCTTCAATATGATGTTCATAAGACTTGACGTCTTTGCTGAACTCGGTATGGAAATCCCTAAAACTTGGGATGACCTTTATTCACTTCTTCCCGTACTCCAGAGTAACAACCTTCAGGTAGGTATGGCAAGTGCCCTTTCGGGTACAACGATGCTCCTCTACCAGAAAGACGAGCCTTTGTTCTCACGTGCACTCTCTGGCGAAGAAATGGTTAAAGCAGGATATGCCGCAGAGGACGCATATCTCACCGAGGGTATGTCAATTAACCTTGACTCCAACGTAGCTCTCGACTGCTTCAAGGAACTTTGTGAGTTCTTCACAATGTATTCCTTCCCCATCTCCTACGACTTTGATAACCGATTCAGGTCAGGAGAAATGCCCATCGCAATTGCTCCTTATACAAACTACAACAAACTTACAGTCTTCGCTCCCGAAATCAGTGGACGTTGGAAGATATCCACTCTTCCCGGAACAGCAACCTACGCTGTTGACGAAGATGGCGATTACATCTACGGAGAAGACGGTAAGAGAGTTATTGAATCTATAAACTACGACTCAGTAGGAACTGTTACTTGCTGTATCATGATGAAGGGTGCTCAGGGTGATGAAGAGAGAGCATGGGAATTCATGAAGTGGTGGACAGACAAGGACGCACAGAGTAACTACGGTAACGAACTTGTTGCCCTCCTCGGTCCTTCAGGACAGTACGCTACAGCAAACCTTGAAGCGCTCAGAGAACAGCCTTGGTCACCTGACGTTCGTGCAGCACTTGAAGATCAGTTTAGCAACCTTATCGCAATTCCCGAATATCCCGGTGGATACATCGTTTCACGTTACGTATCGTTTGCATTCCTGGCTGCATACAACGAAAACGCTGACCCCGTAGATAAACTTCTCAGTTACATTAGTTATATAGATGCTGAACTTTCACGTAAGCGTGAAGAATTTGATCTGCCGACTCTTGAAGAGTTTAACTCTTAAAGACTACCGCAGCGAAATATTAAAATAAGGAGAGAAAATAATGGCAAAAACAAAGACTGCGGCAGTCAAGAAGCAACCCATAGCGGTTCACGATATGACTAAAGCGCAGTACACTTGGAATGAAATGAAAAAGAATAAAGTGGCATATGCACTTGTCGCTCCCTTCTATATCATTTTCCTTCTTTTCACCATTGTACCGGTTCTTTTGTCAGTTATCATCAGCTTGACAAACTTCAATATGCTCGAATGGCCTGACTTCGTATTCATGGACAACTACGTAAGATTGTTCCTTGACGACGATATATTCATTACAGCCATAAAGAATACACTTATCTTTGCGGCAATCACAGGTCCCGTTTCATACTTAATGTCTCTTTTACTTGCGTGGTTCATTAACGAACTGTCACCCAAGATGAGAGCACTTGTAACACTTATATTCTACGCCCCCAGTATTTCAGGTAACGTTTACCTTATCTGGACTACCATGTTCTCGGGCGACCAGTACGGTATCGTAAACGCCTTCCTCATTGAGACAGGTCTTATCAGTTCACCGATACAGTTCTTCTCTGACACCGATTACATAATGCCCCTTGTTATAGTAGTAGCACTGTGGACCAGCCTTGGTACCTCCTTCCTTTCATTCATAGCAGGTTTCCAGGTAGTTGACAGAACTCTCTATGAAGCAGGAGCTATGGACGGTATCAAGAACAGATGGCAGGAACTTTGGTCAATCACACTTCCTTCCATGAAACCCCAGATGATGTTCGGTGCGGTTATGGCTATCACAAGTTCCTTTGGCTTTGGTGCCGTAATCACAAACCTTGTAGGTTTCCCCAGCCCTGACTATTGTGCTCACACAATAATGCACCATTTGGACGACTATGGCGGAGCACGTTTTGAAATGGGTTATGCGTCGGCTATTGCCACCATCCTGTTCTTTATGATGATCGGCTCCAATATGCTCATCAAAAAACTTTTGTCGAAGGTAGGTAAGTAGTATGTCAAAACTCAGAATTAAAAAACATAACCATGCTCTTAACCGTTCTTTCGCAGGAGACTTGAGTATTAACGGTGTACTGTTATTATTCGGTGTATTTATGTTCTTCCCAATGTACTATACGTTAGTACAGGCACTCAAGCCATTGAACGAGTTATGGATGTTCCCACCCAGACTTTACGTTGTAAACCCCACCTTAAAGAACTTCGGCGACCTGTTTGAATTGATGTCAACCTCTTGGGTACCTTTCTCAAGATACATCTTCAACACAGTGTTCATTTCAACAGTTGGTACTTTCGGTAACGTAATGCTCTCTTCCTTTGCGGCATACGCATTGGCGAAGATTAAATTTCCCGGAAGAAAATTCCTTTTCAGCACTATTGTGTATTCACTTATGTTTAACACAACGGTTGCGGGAATTACAAACTTTATTACAATGTCAGCCCTCGGAATGATAGACACCTACCTTGCAGTTATCGTTCCCGCATGGGGTTCAACACTGGGTCTTTACCTTATGAAACAGTTCATGCAGACGTCAGTTCCCAACGCAGTACTTGAATCGGCACGTCTTGACGGTGCGTCCGAATGGAAGATACTCTGGACACTGGTAATGCCCATGGTAAAACCCGCTTGGCTTACACTTATAATCTTCTCATTCCAGAACCTTTGGAATGCAGGAACATCGGTTTACATATTCAGTGAAGAACTTAAAACCTTCTCATATGCTATAAGCCAGATCGTTTCAGGTGGTATCGCCCGTGCAGGTGCATCTGCCGCATCTACAGTTGTTATGATGATAGTTCCCATTACAGTATTCGTTGTAACACAGAGTAACGTCATCCAAACAATGTCAACATCAGGTATGAAGGATTAAGGAGGTAAAAAGACTATGAAATTATTAAGAAATCTTCTTTTAACACTCCTTGTCGCAGTATTTTTGACTACAAGTGCGTTGGCAGCAGTACCTTATTCCACCTATACTTATGATATAGATGGAAATATGGCGCTCTCTCCAGATGCATACGTACCCGACAGAGTAATCAATTCCGAAGACCTTGCCCTTGAAATAGGTCTTTACGGTGTTAAATCAATTTTCGTTGACTCACACGAAATGGTTTATCTGGCAGACACAAAAAATAACAGAATTGTCGTTATAGACGAAAATTGGAATACCCAGTACGGAATTTCTACTTTTTATAATGATAATGGAGTTTACGATTCTCTTGACGCTCCCGAAGGTGTGTTTGTTAACGAAATTGAAATTTACGTAGCAGACTCACAGAACCACAGAATTGTAGTCTTCGACCGCAAAGACGGTTCCTTCAAGAGAATTATTGCAGAACCCGAAAGTGACGTATTCCCCGAAGGACACATCTATACTCCTATCGCGCTGTCAGTAGACACCGCAGGAAGAATTTACGTTGTATCTTCAACTACCACTTACGGTGTTATCTCAATGAATGCCGACGGAACCTTCCTTGGATTCCTTGGAGCTCAGAAATCTTCTCCTTCAGCATTCGATATATTCTGGAGAAACTTTCAGACAAAGGCACAGCGTGCTCAGAGTACACAGTATGTTCCTACCGAATATAACAACATTGCGATAGACGAAACAGGTTTCATTTACGTTACCACTTCTACTATCGACGCAGCATCTCAGCAGAGTGCTATTGAATCAAAGAGTACCTCAGCAGACTATGCGCCCGTTAAGAAACTTAACCCCAAGGGCGAAGACATTATGAACCGTAACGGTTTCTATCCTCCTTCAGGTGAAGTTGACGTAGTAACAGAAGCAACAGTAGGAGTTAGTTCAAGCATCTCAGGCCCTTCAAAGATCATCGACGTAGCTCTCGGCCCGGCAGGAATGTGGTCGATTATCGACGAAAAGAGAAGTAAAGTATTTACATACGACCAGAACGGTAACTTGCTTTACGTTTTCGGTGACCAGGGTTCACAGATAGGTAACATTGTCAACGTTCAAGGTATTGAATATAAAGGCGACGAACTTATCCTTCTTGACAAGTCAAACGACACTCTTACAATTTATAAACGTACAGACTACGGAGATCTTCTTGTAGAAGCGCTCCAGAACACTCAGGACAGACAGTACGACAAGGCTGCTGAATATTGGGAAAAGATATTACAAAGAAACTCAAACTTTGATATGGCATATATCGGTATAGGCGATAGCCTTTACCGTCAGGGCAAATTCAAAGAATCAATGGAATATTATCAGTACGCATACGCTATCGAAGAATATTCCGAGTCCTTCAAGCAGATACGTAAAGCTTGGATGCAGGACTGGATTTTAGTAGTACCCTTGGTAATTGTAATTTTCTTCGTTCTCTTCGGTAAGTTCCTCGGCTACGCAAACAAAGTAAACGTAGCAGGACAGAAGATGAAACAAAAGAGAACGCTCAAAGAAACCTTCCTTTATGCTTTCCATATCATATTCCATCCCTTCGACGGTTTCTGGGATATGAAACATGAAAAGCGAGGCGATATGAGAGCGGCCATTGTAATAGTTGCATTTACTATTTTAGGATTTATTTATAAGTCCGCAGGTACAGCATATATCCATAATCCCTACTCAACAGGTATCAGTTACGTAAACGAAATACTTGGTGTACTTACACCTTACTTCTTGTGGTGTATTTCAAACTGGTGTTTCACCACTCTCTTTGAAGGAGAAGGAAGTATGAAGGATATCTTTATGGCAACAGGTTATGCGATTCTTCCCATCCCGTTGTTTATGATTCCTTCAACCGCGATTTCAAACGTACTTCTTCTTGATGAAGCATCTATTATTTCACTGCTTAACTCAATAGGACTTATCTGGGCAGGTTTCTTAATATTCTTTGCAATGAGTGTAATTCACGACTATGCACTTGGCAAGAACGTAATTATCTGTATAGCCACAATAGTTGGTATGGCAATCATTATATTCTTGGCGGTTCTATTCTCAGGACTTGTTACAAAGATTGTTTCATTCGTATATAATATCTACATTGAACTTTCGTACCGTATATAAATTAACAGGAGGACAAAATGAAAAATATCAGATTCATTTCGACGATTCTTGCTTTCGTTATGATAGTAAGTGCACTTTCGTCAGTTTTCACTCTTCCTGTTCTTGCAGACGGTGAAAGTGAAACAACCACAACCACAACAACCACAACAACCACAACAACTAAAAATTCCATTTTGAGTGAGGACTATAGAGAAAAGAAATATAGTACTAATGAAGAAAAACTCAGCACAATGGAACTTGTACACTCCGCTTACGGATATGATCTTTACTATCATAAAGAAACAGGCGAAGTACAAATAGTAAATCAAACTACAGGTCAGTATCTTTCTACAAACCCGTACGACGTGGCTGCAACTGCAAATAAGTCAACTGAGAGAGTAGAACTTCTCAGTCAGCTTATTGTAACGTACAGCGATGGAGGAACACTTAAAACGTTGACCTCATACGCAGATGCCGCAGAACTTGGTCAGATAAATATGATAAAGTTACGTACAGGTATCCGCGTAGAATATACAATAGGTAAGAGCGCAACAAAACGTGTACTTCCTATGATGATTGAAAAATCAAGATTTGAAAACTACGTTCTTGCACCTCTTGCAGAGTCAGGCGACACCTCAATGTATAATCAGTTTAAGTCATATTATATGTTGAAGGATGCAAGTGCCCCAGGACTCACTGAAAAAGAAGTTCAGGCATTGTATAATACTCTTCCTATCACAAGAGAGATGGCAGTTTACGTTATTGACCCTTCTGTTGCGAAGGTAGAGCGTGAACTTACAATGTTCGAAAACTTTATCACAACTTACACAGAGTACACCTACGACGACGTTCTTTACGACCACGAACTCACCGGTTATACAGGTACTACAAAGAACCCCGCAACCTTCAGAATGGCTCTTGAGTATTACCTTACCGAAGAGGGACTTGAAGTAAGACTTCCTGCCCGTGGTATCCGTTACGACGCAAAGCAATACCCCATAGAGAACATCAGTATCCTTCCGTATTTTGGCGCATATTACCACACCGAAAAAGGTTACGTAGTTCTTCCCGACGGTTCGGGAACTCTTGTAAGATTTGAGGATACGGCCGACACAGTTGCAACAACTATTACCAACCGCCTTTACGGTGAAGATTACGCTTTCTATTCACAGAAGTCCATAGCAAATATGGAAAACTGGACTCTTCCCGTTTACGGAATGGTAGAAAATACAGCAGTATCCGAATTTAATACAATTATTAAAGAAGACGGTTCAGCAGAGCTTGTTGAAACAGTAAAATACGTACCCAAAGGATTCTTTGCAGTTATCACAGAGGGCGACTCACTTTCTGAAATCGTTTGTGCATCAGGTGGAATTTTGAATAAGTATTTCTCAACGTCCATCAAAGTGCATCCCAGACCCAGTGACTCATATCCTCTTGACGGTATTTCAGTTTCAGGTTCAGTTGCTACCTGGACAGTAGTTACAGATAAGAAATATACAGGTAACTACAAAATTAAGTACTATATGTTAGACGGAGAAGGTGCTAACTATGTAAATATGGCATCTATTTACCGTGACTACCTTGAAAATACAACTGATTTTTCAAGAAAAGAAAACTCTGAAGACATTGAACTTTACATTGAAACTCTCGGTGCAGTTGACTCTACAAAGAGAGTTTTGGGAGTTCCCGTTGACGTAAAGAAGGCTCTTACTTCATTTGAAGATGCTAAAACAATGATCGACGATTTGAAGAAAGAGGACGTAACTAACGTATCCATAAAATATGTTGGTTGGGCAAACGGAGGACTTGTTTCAACAGCTCCTACGAAGGTTGATGTCGTAAAGGTTCTCGGTGGTAAAAAAGGACTTCAGGAACTTATTACTTACGCTAATAAAAACGGCGTCAAGATTTTCCCCGATTACGACTTCACTTATATTTCAGCTTTCGGAACAGGAGATAAGTTCTCAATCGACAACGATACGGTAAAAACAGTTGACAACCGTTCAGCAGTTCACAGAGTATATTCACCCGTATATCAAACCTTTGTAAATGACAGAATACTTCTTATTTCTCCCAACAGAATTCTCGGATTCTACGAAGAGTTTAAGGATAAATATGAAGAACTCGGCACAAAGACAATTTCACTTGGTTCATTAGGTTCAGATCTTAACTCTGACCATAACAAAGAGGAATCACTTAACCGTGAAGATTCAAAGGACAAGGTAAAAGAACTTCTGTCAACCGTTAAGGAAGACGGATATGAAATCCTTGTAAATAAGGGTAATTCATACACAATTTCGTATGCAACCGATATACTCGACGTACCCCTCGAAAGTAGTAGCCGTCTTGTAGCAAGTGAAGAAATTCCTTTCGTGGGAATGGTACTTCACGGATATAAGAACTTCGCAGGTTCACCTATTAACCTCGCAGGTGACTACAACGGAACAATCCTTAAAACAATCGAAAACGGTGCAAGCCTTAACTTCTTACTTTCTTATACAAACACATCGGCTCTTAAAGCAGATTACGGTGATAAGGACTACTACTCAATCAGATACGATTTCTGGTTTGACGACGTAATTCAGACTTATAAGTTAGTAAATAAGGTGTTGAGCCCTGTTCAGAACGCAGTTGTAGTTTCTCACGACTTTGTAGATTACAGAGTTGTGGAAATGGTTTACGATAACGGAGTGACATACGTTATAAATTATAATGATACAACCGTTACAGTAAAAGAAGCAAACAGTGAATTTACAATTGATTTTGAAAATTCAAACGTTATTACAAACGGCAAGACAATGACCTTTGCCGAATTTGTAAAAGAATAATGAAAGGGAGGAAATAATATGAACGCAGATGCAACAGTCAAAGTAGCAGCAGTAAATAAGAAAAAGAAAAAACCTGCTTCACTTGACAGAAAAAAAGCGCGCGCAGGCTGGTGGTTCGTCCTTCCCTTCGTAGCAATTTTCATAGCAGTATATCTTCCTATGATATATGACTCAATCAGATTCAGTTTCCACGAAATCGAAATTCTTCAAGCAGGTGGATATGAACTTATTTACGTAGGTTGGGATAACTATTCTGAAGCACTCTTCGTAGATGCTAAATACGTTACCACCCTTGTAGAAGGACTTAAACAACTTATTCTGGACATTCCCGCAATCGTTATATTCTCGCTTTTCATGGCGATCGTATTAAACGACAAAATGCCTGGTAGAACAATTTTCCGTGCAATATTCTTTATACCCGTTATTCTTTCAACAGGTATTATAGACTCAATTGACCAGTCAGGTAACTCCATGATGGATTACATGGGCTCTTCAGACGGAATTTCAACCGGCGCTGAGGAAAGCCAAACTACTGCAAACGATATTATTTCAGCAGTAGATATCCAAAAACTTTTCGCAAATATGAAAATCGGACAAGGACTTGTTGACTACGTTGTAGGACTTGTAAATGACATCTACAATATAGTTAACCGTTCAGGTGTTCAGATGCTTATCTTCCTTGCAGGTCTCCAGTCAATCAACCCCGCAATTTACGAGTCTTGTAAGATAGACGGTGCATCCTCTTGGGAAACCTTCTGGAAGATAACCTTCCCCATGATAAGCCCTATGATCCTCGTAAATACGATTTACACGGTAATCGACTCCTTTACTTCTGCAAGTAATACGGTTATGGCATATATCGATCAGGTTTATCAAAACGCAGCAAACGGACAGGTACTTAGTTCAGCGATGAGCTGGATGTACTTCTTAATCGTAATGCTTCTGATAGTAGTTGTAGCGGCAGTATTGTCACTCTACACATTCTATCAGAGAAGAGACTGAGAAGGGAGGGTAAAAGAAACATGGATTCACCAAAGGTTTTAAAAGATAACAAACGTAAAATCAGAGTAGAATTTGAACGTACAAGCCTTAAAGAAAGAATGAAAGCAAAATATTTGTCTTTCGGATTTGCTTTTCAGGTAGTTTGGAAATTATTCAGATATCTGCTCCTCATTGGTATTTCATACATTATTCTTTACCCGTTCATCGCTAAGATTTTCGGCTCATTTATGAGCACTGAAGACCTTGTAGATGCAACAGTAAGACTTATCCCGAAATACCCTACTCTCGACACTTACAAGTACATCATTCGTGAAAACAGTTACTTTGAAGCTTTCTTCAACACCTTTGTACTTTCAGTTCTCTGTGCCTTTGTTCAGACTCTTATTTGTTCTGTCATCGGCTACGGTCTTGCAAAGTTCAAATTCCGTGGAAATAAACTTGTTTTCATGGCAGTAATACTCACAATGATAGTACCCCACGACACAATCAAACTTTCAATGTATATGAACTTCAAGTTCTTTGACGTATTCGGTATCTACGGATTCATCAGTAATTTGTTCAACCTTGAAGCATCCTCACTTGACCTTGTAAATACATATTGGCCTCTTGTAATACTTTCCCTTGGCGGTATAGCATTCAAGAACGGTCTGTACATATTTATGATGCGTCAGTTCTTCAAGGGAGTTCCCGACGAACTTGAAGAAGCAGCCTACATCGACGGTGAAAACACATTCGGAACTTTCGTGAAGATTATTCTTCCCATCTCTATCCCCATGATGATTACAATCTTCCTCTTTGCATTCTCATGGCAGTGGACAGATAACTTCTACACCGAACTCTTCTTCACCCGTTCAGGCGCAATTCTGATGCCAAGCATTGTACACGTACCCCAGACACTTTCAGAAGTGGCTAACTCCTTTACAGCAGGAGACCTTTACCAGTCTTGTATCAGAAACACCTGCGGACTTATGGTTATACTTCCCTTGATACTCTTCTACAGTTATATGCAGAGATATCTCATTCAGGGTATCGAACGTTCAGGTATCGTAGGTTAATAAAAAAACAAAAAAGTGTTCGTTTTACGAACACTTTTTTGTTTTTCCTGTTGCAGTTTTTTAAAACTTCGTCTATAATATTAACAAAGGACGGTGAAAATGTGAGAAAAAGACTTCAAAACAAATATTTTATAATTTCACTTTATACAGTTTTAACTGTGGCAGTAAGTGCGGTTATTATCTATTGTATCTTTAATTTTCCCTACATAGCAACGCTTATTGCAAAATTTATCGCAGTAATAAACCCTATTTTCATAGGCTTTGCTATTGCATATCTTGTAAACCCAATCGTGTCCTTTTTTGAAAATAAGGTGTTCACATTTAAAAAAGCGAAAAAGAACCGCGAAAGACTTAAACGATTGTTGTCAATTTTGTGCGCCTACGTCCTTGTTCTCGCACTGCTTTCAGCACTTCTCGCAGTTATCATTCCTCAGCTTTATTCAAGCTTTGAAACCTTTGTAAATAATATAGACACTTACCAAAAAGCATTGGAAAAATGGTCAGACTCGCTTCTTGACAAAGAAAGCAAATATTACCCCATAATTGAACGTGTCCTGTCTGCCTTTGACGAATTCCTCGATAAAGCGGTAAAATACGTAACCGAACTTTTACCTAAAGCCTTCTTGCTTATTAAGAACGTGTCGGTTTTAGTGGTAAATCTTATTATTTCAATCTTCATATCCATTTATATGATTTCCAAGAAAGAGTTCCTTCTTGCCCAGATAAAAAAACTGGTCTGCGCTTTCTTTAACTCCAAATGGATATCCCACATTTACGATTTCTGTAATATGCTTGACGACTCTGTCGGCGGATTTATAAGAGGTAAAATTATAGACTCGGCGATTATCGGTGTTCTTTGCTATATTGTTATGCTTATCCTTCGCCTTGACTACGCAATTCTTATCAGTACAATTGTAGGAATAACAAACGTCATTCCTTTCTTTGGCCCCTTTATCGGAGCAATCCCCAGCGCATTTATCTTGCTTATGGTAAACCCAGGGGAAGTAATTCCTTTCCTTATCGCTATCCTTCTCATTCAACAACTTGACGGAAACTATATAGGACCTAAGATTTTAGGCAACTCAATGGGACTTTCTGCCTTCTGGGTTTTAGTCGCCATCGTAGTTATGAGCGGGCTTTTCGGATTTATGGGACTTATTATCGGCGTTCCCATATTCTCAGTCGCCTACGTTCTCGTTGAAAGAATTGTAAACCAACGACTTTCCGAAAAGAATTTCCCCACCGAAACAGAACTTTACTATAAAGGCGTTCCCGAACCTGTGGCAGAGGAAGAAAAAACACAAGAATAAAACAAGAAACTCCTGAAACTTATCCTTCAGGAGTTTTTTTATTTGTCTTTGATTCAAAGGAACAGTCTTTGCGCTTTTTACAGTCTTCAGAACATAGACACTTGTATTCTTCGCCTTCCGACGTAACACTTCTTAGCAGTATGGCGTTTCTTCCAAGATTTGCACAAAAACGCTCAATGACTTGATGGTATGGCTTTCTCGTCTTCATTTAATAAGCCTCCGAAAATAAACGTACTACTTTATTATATGAAAACAAATCGAAATTTATTCATTTTTTCAACGGTTTGAACCCACTAATTTCCGCCCTCTGAATTGCACCGAATATTTTGTTCTTTATGTCGGGAATTTCACGTTGCAATTCAAATAGTCTCTTCTTCATATTCTCACGTTCCGTGTTTCCGTCGGCAGGACACTTGTTCTTGAATACGGGCAGATTTTCCTTTGATGCAAAATATCTTATATCCTTTTCAGGTACGTATATCAAAGGTCTGATACAAGTGATTTTAGAACGGTCAAGGTAAGTGACAGGGGAGAAAGTCCCGATTTTCCCTGCAAAAAATAAGTTCATCATATAAGTCTCGATGACGTCGTCCATATGATGCCCCAGTGCTACCTTGTTGCAAGAGAATTCGTCGGCAGCATCGTTCAGAGCCCCTCGTCTCATTCTTGAACACAGTGAACAGGGACTGTCCTCTTTCCTTACGTCAAATATTATCTGATATATCTGTGTTTTCACTATTTTAAGTTCTACTTCAAGTTCCTCGCAAAGTGCCTTGATACCACTGTAATCAGTTCCTTCAAACCCCATATCAATGGAAATTGCAACTATATCAAACTTCTTTGGATAAAACTTTCTAAGATGCGCCAAAGCGCAAAGAAGAGCGAGAGAATCTTTTCCTCCCGAAACTCCTACCGCTATTCTGTCACCCTCTTCTATCATCTCGTAACTGTCAACAGTGCGCCTTGTATAACTTAAGATAAGTTTAATATCCATAAATACCTCTCTTTTTCAATTGATTATACTAATATATTCTACACTTGTCAACATAAAAAACGAAAATATCAAAAGAGAAAACAAGAGATAAAACAAGAAAAAGCGAGAAAACGAGAGGAAACTAAAAATAAATTAAAAATATTTTGAAATAATGTTGACAAAATAAAACAAAGTCGTTATAATAGACAGGTAAATAAAAACAATATATGGAGGAAAATGCAATGTCAACATTCATGGCAAAAGCAGAAACAGTTGAACGCAAATGGTATGTTATCGACGCCGAAGGCAAGACACTCGGTAAGGTAGCAGTTATGGCTGCAGATATTCTTCGCGGTAAACATAGACCTGAGTTTACACCTCACGTTGATTGTGGTGAATTCGTTATCGTAGTAAATGCAGCAAAAGTTGCTCTTTCTGGTAACAAACTTACACAGAAGAAGTATCAGTATCACACAGGTTACATCGGTGGTCTTAAGGAAATCGACTATAAGACACTTCTTGCAACCAAGCCCGAAATGGCAATTTCTTTGGCAGTTAAGGGAATGCTTCCCAAGAACTCAATCGGAAGAAAGAGCCTTACACGTCTTAAAGTATATGCAGGTGCAGAGCATAAGCAGACAGCACAGCAGCCTATCGCTGTAACTGTTAAGTAATTAAGGAGGATGGAAGAATGAATTATACAAGCGCAAAGCCTTACTTCTACGGTACAGGCAGAAGAAAAAAATCAGTTGCAAGAGTTCGTCTCTATCCCGGAACAGGCGACATCAAAATCAACAATAGAACAATAGACGATTACTTCGGACTTGACACACTCAAACTCGTAGTAAATCAGCCCTTCGCAGTAACAGGTACAGCAGGTAAATTTGACGTTGTATGTACAGTTGCAGGCGGTGGTGTATCAGGACAGGCAGGTGCTATCCGTCACGGAATTTCAAGAGCACTTGACCAGGCATCACACGACGAATTCCACACAATTCTTAAGAAAGCTGGACTCCTCACACGTGACCCCAGAATGAAAGAAAGAAAGAAATACGGTCTCAAAGCCGCACGTCGTGCACCTCAGTTCTCAAAGAGATAATTACTATTATCATTTTACCCCCCGAAAGTCAAGCACTTTCGGGGGCTTTTTTATGTTTTCACCACAAATCTACCACAAATTAACCTAAGCTATAGGCAGCCGTAGGAGTTTCACCAACAAGCAGTTGAAGAAAATCCTTGTTGATAACGACCTGCCAGCACTCAGTGTTCATGCGTTGAGACACAGTAACGCCAGTTTGATGATAAATAACGGATTTGACGTTAAGGCTATTTCCGAGCACCTTGGGCATTGTAATACGGCTATTACCTCTGATATTTATACTCACATCTTCAAGGAGTATAAAGCAAAGATGGCTGAATGTATTGAAAACGACCTCATTTAAGCGATAGAACGGCACGAAAGCAAATTTCGTGCTGTTTTCTTTATTTATTCACATATTTATATATAATGGTATCAGTTAGATAAACTTGAATTTGACAAACTGAATATAGCCACTATAGATTAAGTTCGGTTTTAACGAAAAGAATATATTTATTAACGATAAACATTAAAAATTACTTGACAAACATTAAGCTTTATGATATACTTTTATCATCAAAAAACTTTGGAGGTATGTAAGATGAAAGTTATAAACAAGCTTGGGAAAATTATCGCAAAAATTTTAGAGATATTGCACTGGGTTGCAGTGGTACTTATGATTGCTGCAACAATCTGCTCACTTGCGGCTCCAAACTGGGTAAATTATTTTGTTGGCTTTGATGCAAAAGAGTGCTGTGGTGCAAATCTTGAAGTATATGGATTTGAAGTTAATGCTCCAGTTATCAACGGAAATATCGATATGACATCTTTCTTGATATTTGGCATCGGTGCAGTTATCATCCTTGTAGTGATGGCAATGGTATTTCGTAATTTACATCTTGTTTTCAAGAAGTCAGAAAATGCCACTCCATTCCAAAAGGATAACATTCGTATGATGCGTGAAATCGGTTATTTTTCTATTGCGGTTCCTGTAATTGGACTTATTATGAGCGTCTTCGTTCGTTTGGTAACGGGTGTTGAAACAGCAGAAGTCAGCATTGATACAACTGGTATCTTCATGGGAATTATCGTTTTGTGTCTTACTCAGTTTTTTATTCACGGAGCAGAACTTGAAAAAGATGTAGACGGATTGCTGTGAGGAGGATGCTATGGGTAAAATAGTTCTTCGTTTAGATAGAATGATGGTGGAGCGTAAAATCTCCTTAAATGAACTTGCCGAGAGAGTTGGCATTTCCAATGTCAATCTTTCTAAAATTAAAAATAACAAAGTGACAGCTATTCGTTTTTCTACCCTCGCAGCAATATGCGAAGTCCTTGAATGTAATGCAGGGGATATTCTTGAATATCAAAGGAAATAACAAATTCCAATTTGTCTAATAGTACGGGTGTTAATCTTGTTGTAATTTTGGTGCAAATTTGGTGCAACATCTTATGCGACAGCACGAAAAATATCAAACGATATGCGACTACACCCTCACAATATCCCGCTATATGAGCGTTATACACGATATAAAACGCTGTGAAACGCTAATGCAAAAACTCCAAGAGATAAGTTCTTATTTCTACGGATTATATACAAAAAGCTCTGCTACGGCAGAGATTTTTGTTGTGTAGGGGCGTTCATTGAACGCCCCTACGGACAAGGGAGGTTCAATTTGTAAAAACTCTGCCGTCCTATTTACTTTTTGCCGTTTTTATGGTATAATCTAACTAATCGATAAACTTGAATTTGATTTAGTCCAAGATATCAAAATAAATTTAACTAAAATTAATTGACAAATGAAGAATTATCGAGTCGTCGTACCGAACACTCAATGGCGTAAATCTATCATTCATACAGGAGGAACTTTTATAATGACCGTATTTTTTCGCCGAATGGCTGTTGTTTTTCTCTTTATCTCTCTCCTGACACTGTGCTGCTCCTGTCAAACGACACCTTCATCGGAGGTGCCGACCACTGATACACCGACTACGGAAGTATTGGTTCCGAATGCCGCTTCAGATTTCGACTATGATATATTTGAAAAGGATGGCGAGCGTGTAATTCGTTTGATTCGCTACAAGGGCGAACGTACCGACGTGGTGATTCCTGACTCTATTGAGGGTCTGCCGGTAAGAATTTTGCTGGGTGTAACCAAGCAGAATGAGAATGGATATACCGGTGTGGTGCAGGGAGTATTTGAAGGCACTGCCATTGAATCGGCCTATATTCCGTCTTCCATCCGCAGCTTCGGTCTTGCCACCTTTGCTCACTGCACTATGCTAAAACAGGTAGAGTTTGCCAAGGGCTGTGGAATTACATCTTTAAGTACCAGTTGCTTTGAGGACTGCACGGCACTTACACGCATAGACCTGTCTCCGCTTACAAAGCTGACGGGGACGTATTATGCATTTCGTGATTGTACCTCGCTTGAGGAGATTGTATTACCCGAGGGAATGACAATCATAGATGAGGGTTCGTTCCTTAATTGCTCAGCCTTGAAAAGTTTGTATCTCCCCGACAGCTTGGAGGAAATCGTAAAGAATGCTTTTGATGGATGTATCGGCCTTGAGTCCATTTCTGTCGGAAAAAATCTACGATTGTATGAATCCACAGCTTCAAAGGTCATATTTAACAGCCATGCACTGAAGAGTATTATATTCCGAGATGGCGTAGAGAGTCTTGACGGCTATGCTATGTTTTCTATCACCTCACCCGTCTCTGTTGAGGTGCCTGCTTCGGTGAATATGGTGAGCGGTCGTACCTTTTTCAACTATAGTACTATGATTATAACATTTGCGGGAGATTGTCCCCAAATAACTGAAAAAGATAAATGGTACGGCAATGTCATTGTACGTTACAATCCTGACATGGTGGGTTGGGACAACTGCGATTGGTCTGCTGAAAAAGGGACGCTTACACTTGAGCCAATAGAATAAAATCAAATAAAATACGTTACGGAACGTCAACACCTTATTCCTCAATATTACAA
>SVQQ01000004.1 GCA_015065265.1 Oscillospiraceae bacterium
AACACCTGCACGTTCAAAAAGGGGCCAGAAGCCACTGAAGTATCTTGCGTTTGCATAGTCAGACTCTGTGCTGACAACAAGCATAACGTCAAGTCCTCTGTCGCGAACCATTTTAGCCGCTTTCTGAATTCTTTCTTTGTACTCGTAATCGGGGATACAAATTCTTGACATAATTAAATCTCCTTTTTTATTTTTTGTTAAAACGCATTTTCAGCGTTTAATTCTTACATATTCATTATACATAATATATTTATTCTTGTATTTACAATATTTTAAGTTATTTTTGCACAATATAAAATAATTTTAATATTGCATAAATAAAAAAGGTGTGATAAAATATGTGGTGAGGGGTGGTAAAAAATGATTTACAAACTTAAAAAATTTGAAAAAGTCGTTGAGATAAGTAAAATTGCCAACATTCATTATTTTGAATTCACAAGGGAGTTTCACACCTTAAAGGACAGACACGAGTTTCGTGAACTCATTTACGTGGATAGTGGGTACATAGAGGTTGAATCGGACTCCTATTCAGGTATAGTCAACGAGCGTGAGTTAATAGTTCATAAAGAGAATGAGACTCACTCTATCACCTGTCCCCTTGACGATGCGCCAAACGTAATAATTATAGGTTTTGAGTGTAAGAACTCGGAACTTGACCATTTTTCTACCCGCCCTACCCTTTTGTCTGATGAACTTCAAAGGATACTTACAGACATCATCAAAGAGGGACGAAGTGTATTTCTTCCCCCTTACGACGTGCCAAACTTAAAGGATATGAAAAAAAGGCGCGACTATCCTTTCGGGGCTGACCAGATGATAAAGTTGAAACTCGAAGAGTTTTTCATTGAACTTATAAGAAATAAGGACTCCTCGAAAGGTGAAAGTGACGTATTGACGGGGGATGTGAAGATGCACGAGGTATATCACTACATCGAGGAAAACTTCAGGGAAAAAATCGGGCTTGACGAGCTATGTTTCCTCTTTGGAACTAACAAGACTTCCCTTTGCGCAGGATTTAAAGATGCTTATGGAGACACTATAATAAATCACATAAACAAGTTGAAAATAAAAGAGGCAAAAAGGCTTCTTCGTGAGGGGAAATACAACTTGACACAGATTTCTCTGGAGGTGGGATTTTCTTCAATTCACTACTTTTCGAGAATATTCAAGCAATATGAAAATCAATCCCCTTCCTCTTACATAAAGTCGATAAAGTCGAAGTTGATGTTGTAAATCATAACTACCGGCCGTGCCGGTAGTATGCACTGCCCCCTTAGGACATAAGACCGGCCGAGACTGTAGGCTCGTCGAAAGATTTGCCAACCGCAACACTTTCACCGGCTGCACCTAAAGGGGCTTTTTATTTGCCTTCTTTTACCTGCTTACCCGTGAACGTGTCTATATACTCTACCAGTGACATTTGGTCGTATGATATATCCTCTTGCAATTGATTGCGGATATACTCTGCAATCGCTTTTTTATTTCTTCCTACTCTATCTACATACACCAAAAATGTCTGTTTCCATATTTGTTCATATTGGCATATTTCTCAAAAATCATTATTTCACCCATGCGGGTATTAAGCAAATTGGAACAGTATATACTTTTGCAAAATTCCTCCCAGTCAGCCCAAGCATCAAGGTTAGGGTCGGTAATTTTAAAATACCTATGTGGATCTTTAATAACATATTCTTCTTGATTAAAACTAATCATATCCGAAGCATAATGTGTGTAATTTGTAAATGTATAATCAAGATCGACAAGTGTTCTTATTTCATCGTAACTAATCTCGATTTGTTCATTTTGCTGACTCTTGTTTTGAAACTCATTATTTTGTGTATAGTTGTGAGAAATTACAAAAGTTGCAGAACACATAATTTTATTAAAATCGCCTGTCTCTGTAAGTCTCATTACTTCTTTATTTATGCGGTAACGACCGGGATAAAGTTTTCCATACAGCCATTCCCAATCTACAGCAAACTCGGTCTCGCCGTTTTCCTTGATGAGATACGCAACCTCATTCCAATTCACTTCAGCTATCGCATTAATTTTATACCATTCACCGTTTTCGTATTTTTCTATCTCGTACCACGCACCTGTTTGAAGCTCTCCTTCATTAACGTCTGCACATTCAAATCTTATTGTCAACCCCGTATCGGTCACATTGACTGCATAAACGGAAAGAGGTAAGTCTCCCTCTTCGATATGCTTGTATCTTTGAGGGCAATGAAAATTGTCAGGGTATACAACAGTTATGTGTTCAGCCTCGCTGTCAAGTATGCCAGTTATCCAATAAAATGCACCTTCCTTTACTGTATGGTCAACGCAAAAAGATAAGCTTACGGTATATTCTTTATAACTGTCTATATCCCTTACCCTTAACTCCTCCCCGACGGGCGATACAACGTATGCACCTATTTGAATTTCACTATCGTTTGTACTTGCACTATCGTTTTCGGATGTCCCTGCATCCTCTATCATACGGTCATAGCAACTCTTTATCCACTCATATTCCTTTGTTTTTTCATAGCCGAGCATTTTCGAGAGTAAAACCTCTAAATCTTGAACTGTTATATTAGCCTCTTCATAATCCTGTATATTATGAGAAGACAGCCATTCCAAAGAGTATTCTCTGATATTTAAGTCTTCCGTTACAGGGGGCAATTTAACAGCTTTTCCTATAAAATCACTAAGCTTACTTTGAAAAGCCTTTGCAGCATCATATGTAAAAGAAATTGTGCCGTATAATGAAAGCTTATCTTTTATCATATCAGGTGTAACTCCCGCATTCTTATACGCTTCGATGGAATTTTCGTATATCCATTGGGGGCTGTATATATTCTCACCTATTACAATTGAGTATTCCGTGGCAAAGCGTTCTATTATTGTGGCTTCATCCTTTGACAGAATTATGTTAACATCCTCTTCGGACATTGCAATACTCGGATCGTCTGACTTCAGATAGACCGAAAGAGCCGATAAGACATCCTCGTTTGATATATCAAACTCAACGATAAACGAATAGATATTCGTGTAATCTTTAAGTGATGACGGTGCTTTATAAAAAACATTATGGTCATCAGCCCAGCTTTCGTACTTACTCTGCTCAACGAGTGAAAGCAACTCCACAGGTACACCGTCAAACAACATTTCGCACGGTTCATAGAAGTTTCTATTCATATCACCGCCTGAAAGTTCAAAAGGACGAGGCATCACATAGGCTTCAACCTCATTATTTTGCAAATTTTCACCGACAGGTTCACTATTAGGGATGTCGGGGACTTCAGCGGGTGTTTTGCTACAACCTGCAAGAAAAACTAACTGTACAACTAACAACAATACTAACCATTTGTTTTTCATCTGTTTTCACCTCAGTTTTAATATGTATAAGGTATCTCTCTACTATATATAACAAATACGGAGTGCTTTTCATTTCCGAAATTACAAAAAATTGTGCTAAATTTTCAAAAAACTTTGCAGGAAGAAGTTTATTTAATATTCTCGGCTATTGATATCAACATATCCGAATGAATATCAGAAGAATATGAATATATCGAATACGCATATTCGTCGTCATGCCAGATGAGTGCTTTGTGACCGTCATCGTAGGTGAAGAGTACGGCTTTATTTTCATTTATTTCGACATCACTCATTGTGCAGTTTTCATTATCAACATCTGATGATGAATAGGTAATCACGCTTTGCTGGTATACCAATACTGTTTCATCATCCTTTACATATTGAATAATGTAGTAGTTTGAGTCCTTCATTACAATCTGTTTTACAGTATCACTTGGTTGAAGGGTTGGCTCGTTATAGTCTTCAATGGTCTCAGGGGTGTTATTATCTGAAACATAGAAAATTGCAGCGAATTTCTCGTATCCGTTAATAAATATCTTAAAGAACTCTGCACGTACAGGTGCAACAGCCAAACAAGTGAAAAATGCAACGGTACAAATACATAATACAGCAGCGACCGTTCTTCTCATTGCAACGGGTAATGTGCTCCACCAATTATGTTCTTTTGTTTTTAGTCGTTTTCGTACTTTGCGTAGTGCTTTTTCTGAAACAACAGTATTTGTGACGTCAACAGAATTTGCATATTCAATATCTTCATCAACTAAAGATGATGCTGATGCTTTGATTAGTGCATCGAGCTTGTGATTAGATAAGCTCACTTAACTCACCTCCGGCTATTTCAAGTAATTTCTTTTTTGCCTTGAATAAGCGTAGACCAACGGCATTAGGGGATATATGTAATATTTTTGCAGCCTCAACATTAGAATACCCAAACGAGTATACAAGATTTATTACATCACGATGCTCTTGCGATAATGATTTTAGGTGTCTTTTAATTATTTCAACTATCTCGTTGGAGATAATCAAATCCTCTAAATTGAATTCCATATCGGCGAAATCGAGGATTTCGTCCATGCCGTCCTCGTTTGTAACCGTGATTGGTTGTTCCGCTTCATTTCGACGCTTATTTTTATTGTAAAGATTTATTGCTGCGTTCCTACTATATATAACAATTTGGGAAGTGATTTCATTTCTGCTTGAGTGCAAAAATTTTTCAATGTTATTCATTACATTGATCATCACTTCATCCAAGGTATCTTCTGCATCTTGTGTATTGTTAAGTATGTCGTATGCAATTTTATATATGAGCTTATAGTAATTATCAAATATTTCCTCAGTACAATTTCTTTCATCATCAGATAAAGCCGATAGCATCATAAAGAACAAAAGCACACCTCCAAACGAATTTTTGTGAGTATTATTATATAATATTTTTGTTAAACAGTCTACCATTCAGAAACACAAAGAAATTATATTTTCATCAAAATCTTCTGGAATTTGAAAGATGAAATAGAACTTATTTACAAAAGTAAAGTTGCATAATTACTATAGACAAAATATCGAACTTATGGTAAATATAATAAATGTGGATTTTTTTCAATAAGAATATATCACATTCCTGCAATCATAACTACCGGCCGAGCCTATAGGCTCGGCGAAAGGTTTGCCAACCGCAACACTTTCACCGGCTGTACCTAAAGGGGCTTTTTATTTGCCTTCTTTTACCTGCTTACCCATGAACGAGTCTATATATTCTACCAATGACATTTTGTTGTATGATATATCCTCTTGCAATTGATTTGTATGTATTCTGCAATAGTTTTTTATTTCTTCCTACTGTATCTACATAGTATCCTCTGCACCAAAAATGCCTATTCCCGTACTTGTACTTCATATTGGCATATTTCTCAAAAATCATTAAACTACTTTTTCCTTTCAGATATCCCATTATTTGTGATACACTATACTTGGGCGGTATAGATACCAGCATGTGTATGTGGTCCTTGCATGCTTCTGCTTCCAATATTTCCACTTGCTTGTATTCACATAGCTTTCTTAACATTATTCCTATATCTGCCTTTATCTTTCCATAGATTACTTGGCGACGGTATTTTGGTGCAAAAACTATGTGATATTTGAAATTCCATTTTGTGTGTGCTAAACTATCTGTGTCAAGTTTCATACTTGATTCCTCCTTCGTCTTTTTGCTGTGATTGGCAAACCCACTTCTATTTTAGACGAAGGAGGATTCTTTTTCTACTCATAACTAAAGCTTTTTGGAACTACCAGCACTGCTTCTAGTATTCGTTACACAACGAAAAAAGCAGAAGTTTTCACTTCTGCTTTTATGCTTTTTTCTTAAAGAATTTATATGAATAAGTGATTATGACAAATATCATATGGGCAATAAATGCGCCCGACAAATCTACCCATACGTCTGTAATTTCTGCTCCCCTGCCCTGTGAGAAAAGTTGCAGAGTTTCGTCGATAAAGGCGGTGAAGAGGGAGAGTGACAGGGTATAAAAAAGTCGTGAAGGTTTGACACCTTTAAAAAACAGAGTACCAAGGCTATAAAGAAGTCCTAAAACAAAGAACTCGAAAAAGTGGGCACCTGTTCTGATGAGGTCTGTTTCCACCATAACTTCGGAATCGAAAAACTGTGTAATTTTACGGACAAGTTCTACAATTCTGTCGCTTTGGATTGTGGACTCATACCCGTTTGCCAGAGAATTTGAGAAAATGAAAGTGAGCCACAAAATTACGAAGATTATGTAAAGTGCAAGGGTAATTTTTCTGTATTTTCCGTGAAATAAATTTTCCATTTATCTTTTACCTTGTATAATGGGTGAAATACGTTTATAGAGTAAAAAGGTCACAAGGGCGTTGAGTGCGCCTTTTAACAGTGTGAAGGGGAAATTAAAAATTAAAACTACCTTTAAGGTACTGTCTATCCAAGGGATAATTTTAGAGGACATACCGATTATAACTTCAATGGGCATAATTCTTGAATATGCGGGGTATACAAGGAAATAGTTTGTGAATATTGCGGAGAACGCCATAACGAACATTCCTATAAGTGAAGCGGTAAGTGCGCCCTTTTTAGTTCTGTGTTTTTTATAGTACAAACCTGCGAAAAGGACAAAGAGTGAACTTAAAATAAAGTTAGAAAGTTCTCCTACAAAGCCTGTAGACGAGGCAGGAAGACTGACAAGGTTCTTAATAAGGCAGACTGCAAGTCCACTGAGTGGTCCTACCGAAAAAGAGGCAAGGAGTGCGGGAAAGTCTGAAAAGTCAATCTTCAGGTATGACGGTGCAAAAGGGAGAGCGAAATTCAAGTACATTAAAACGCTTGAAAGTGCTGCAAGAAGTCCCGTTACAACGATTTTACGGGTATAATTTCTTTTCATTGGTGCCTCCTGTTATAACTTTTATTCGAAGTTTTAACAAAGTTTTTTCTTCTACAAGTATATTATAAAGGCTAAAAAATGTCAACAGAAATTTGTCGGTACAGTTTGGTATTTAAACACCGTTTAATCCTTATCGTCTGAAGAGATTTTTGTACTGTAAAACTCTATATTCGTTTATAAGGTCATACTCCTCCCCTTGTGCCTCTGAAACACGTCTTATTTTCCTGTCTGTCACGGTGTTATATCCGTAGAAGTTTATGGCGGGGATTTTTTCACTTAAAGCGTCAAGATATGAAAAGTAGGGAGTCAGTCCTATTCCCGCTTTTTTAAGCATTAAAACGGGAAGGAAATTGAGACTTGTAAGTTCAACTTCTTCTTCGGGAGTATCGTAGTTTGTCCATATGAAGAAGGGCACTTTATGTTTTTCCATTGTGCCTTCAAAGGTTGTTGACCTATCCCCCATTACATACGTATAAAAATCACGATTGAGGCTTGGGAAGTGGTCACCGAAAAAGACAATCATCGTTTTTTCGTCGTAATTTTCAAAATAGGAAATGAGATTTTTAAGTGCGTCGTCACTTTTGTTCATAAGGGTGAGATACTGATTTGCACTTAATACGTCGATGCCCGAGACGGTCACCTCCGAGGGAAAATTGCCATATTCGTAGCCACCGTGGTTTTGCATAGTTATGCAAAAGTTGAATATTTTTTCGTTTTCCTTTTTATTCTCAAATCTTTTAATTATGTCGGAGAAAAGGGTTTCGTCACTTACGAGACCGCGGATTTTTTTATCTTTTGAAAGTTCTTCTTCAAAGTATATTTCGTCAAAACCGAAAATCTCATATATTACGTCTCTTTTCCACCCTGTCGCACGATAGGGGTGCATAGAAATCGTTGTGTATCCGTTTTCGTTCATTATATCAACAATGGAGTCTGCGCTCTTCTTTATGTACTGCTGATAAGCCACAGAGCCATAGGGTAAAAAGGCTTGTGTGTTACCTGTCAAGAATTCCCA
Organism: Oscillospiraceae bacterium; assembly: GCA_015065265.1. Taxonomy (GTDB): domain Bacteria; phylum Bacillota; class Clostridia; order Oscillospirales; family SIG627; genus RGIG6353. The sequence continues at coordinate 7,783 of SVQQ01000004.1, forward strand.
TTCTGAAACTGCGGTATTGCCACCGTAAACCGAGGAAAGAGCGTAACCTTTCGTGATATCTTCATCAAGGGAATGGTAATATTCCAGCGGGTCTTCCGATGTATTGAAGTCACCTAAAATGGACAAGTCTGAAAAGGCTTCTGACATAATAACGATAACGTGTGGGGTGTCTTCCTTACTTTCGGTTCCTGTGTAGGCGGACAAAATTTCCTCTGCCCTCTCGTCGCTGTAACCTTCGGGGACTTTTACACGACTGTCACGGGCTTCTATTAAGAAGTTATAGGTAAGTCCGTTGTATTTCGTTCCGTCAAAAGCCCAGAGTTGCATATAGTTGGTACTGTTATTCATACACCAGGAAACAGTAAAGAGGGACAGTCCAAGGAAGATGGCTCCTGCAAGTCTTGGAAGTTGACTTTTCTTTGATTTGTGTGTGAATTTGGTAATAGACACAACGAAAATAAAGAGCAAGAAAAGTAATATTGAATAATTGACTTTTGAGGTGAATTCTATTTTATACTGACCTACCACCGAGGCTGCGGTGCGAAGCGAATAGAAGTCGCTTATCTTGATTTCACTGCCTCTGAAACTTATTACCATATACTCTATAAAAGCGAAGATAAAGAGTGCGGTATTTGATACTATGAGTGCCCATTTTATGCGGTTAAAGATAAGAAGTAAGAGATAAGTTAACGCCACGTTCAAGGCGACGTTTCCAAGTAGTGTTACGTCGTTTAAGAGTCTTGGGTCGGCACCTACTAAAATCTGCATTAAAACTGTAAAAGCAAAAGAAGATAGGGTTGCCAATATAAAGGCGGTAACGGGGTTTTCTCTCAGTTCAAGTCTTACGAAGGAAAAGAATATAAACAAAAGCGAGATTATAGAAAATCCCTGTCTTGAAAAAGGTAAAAGAGAACATTCACAAAGTATTACGAAAAAATATACTAAAACAAAGGTTATATAAAAGGTCTTTGTGGGTTTAAGATTTATTTTTATAAAAGGTTTTCTTTCCATACCTTTTCCCTCCTTTTTAAAATTCTGAATTATTTTATCATAAAATAATGAATAATTCAACACAAAGCACAATTTTACAACGGTTTTTTGCCCCTTTGTTGAATTTGACCGATTTTGTTCAAAGTTTATACACAACATTATGCAATAATACAAAGAGAATTTTCTATTTACATATTGACAAGTTTTATAAACTGTTGTATAATTATGCAAAGAAAATGAATAAATACAAGAGGTGCTTAACATGGACAAGACAAAAATCAAAAAGGTAGTTCTGGCGTATTCAGGCGGACTTGACACTTCAATCATTATTCCGTGGTTGAAAGAAAACTACAATAATCCCGAAGTAATTGCAGTATCGGGAAACGTAGGACAGGCAAGTGAACTTGAAGGTCTTGAAGAAAAGGCTATAAAGACCGGTGCTTCAAAATTATACGTAGAGGACCTTACAAAAGAATTTCTTGAAGATTACGTATTCCCTTGCGTTCAGGCAGGGGCAAAATATGAAGATTATCTTCTTGGTACTGCTTTCGCACGTCCCCCTATTGCAAAGAGAGTTGCAGAAATTGCTATTGCAGAGGGCGCTGATGCAATCTGTCACGGATGTACAGGTAAGGGTAACGACCAGGTAAGATTTGAAATGGCAATCAAGGCTTTTGCTCCCGATATGCCTATTATCGCTCCTTGGAGAGAGTGGGATATCAAATCCCGTGAAGAAGAAATCGATTATGCAGAAGCGCATAACGTTCCTCTTAAGATAAGCCGTGAGACTAACTATTCAAAGGACAAGAACATCTGGCATCTTTCACATGAAGGACTTGACCTTGAAGACCCTGCAAACGAACCTCTTTATAATAAAGAAGGATTTCTTGAAATGGGCGTTTCACCCGAAATGGCTCCCGACAAGCCTACCTACGTAACAATTCACTTTGAACAGGGTGTTCCTACTGCTATTGACGGTGTTAAGATGGGTTCTGTTGAAATCGTTACAAAACTTAACGAACTTGGCGGTGCAAACGGTATCGGACTTCTCGATATTGTTGAAAACAGACTTGTTGGTATGAAATGTCGCGGTGTATATGAAACTCCAGGTGGAGCAATTCTCTACAAGGCTCACGAAGTACTTGAAACAATTACTCTTGACAAGGAAACTGCACACTACAAGTCACTTGTAGCGCAGAAACTTGGCGAAATGGTTTACAACGCTCAGTGGTTTACACCTTTGACAGAGGCAATTCTCGCTTTCGTTAAGACAACTCAGAAGACTGTAACAGGTGACGTTACACTAAAACTTTACAAGGGTAATATGATAAATGCAGGTGTTACATCACCCTATTCACTTTACGACCCTGAAATTGCAACCTTCGACGAAGACAACGTTTATGACCAGGCGGAAAGTGCCGGATTTATCAACCTTTACGGACTTCCTGTTAAGGTTTACGCTAAGATGAAGGCTAAAAACAACTTAAAATAAGAGGTTAAAATGGAAAAACTTTGGGCGGGAAGATTTACAAAGGAACTTGACAAGATTGCCTTTGGCTTTAATTCTTCCATTGACGTAGATTCAAGAATGTACCGTCAGGACATTACAGGTTCAATGGTACACGCCGAAATGCTCTCAAAACAAGGGATTATCTCCCCTGTTGAACTTAAAGAAATTCTTGATGGGCTTAGTAGTATTCTTGAAGATATTGAGTCGGGAAAACTTGAAATTTCAAGTGATGCAGAGGACATTCACTCCTTTGTTGAAACCGAACTTACCTCCCGCATAGGAAACTCGGGAAAGAAGTTACATACTGCACGTAGCAGAAACGACCAAGTGGCTGTTGATTTAAGGCTCTATCTTCGTGATGAGGCCGAGAAAGTTATAAGCCTCATTGACGCTCTTCTTTTGGCAATTTGCTCTCAGGCAGAGCGTAACCGCGATACTATAATGCCAGGTTACACTCACCTGCAAAGAGCACAGCCTATTTCCTTTGCACATCACATTCTTGCTTATGCAATGATGCTGACAAGGGACAAGGACAGAATCAAAGATGCAGTAAAGAGAATGAACGTGTCCCCTCTTGGAAGTTGCGCTTTGTCGGGAACTACCTACAACACTGACAGAGAATACACTGCCAAAAACCTTGGATTTGACGACTACTGCAAAAACAGTATTGACGGTGTATCCGACCGTGATTTCTGTGTTGAACTTCTCTCTGCCCTCTCTATAATTATGACTCATCTGTCACGTCTTTCAGAGGAAATAATACTTTGGTCAAGTTGGGAATTTAAGTTTGTGGAACTTGACGATTCATATACTACGGGTTCAAGTATTATGCCACAAAAGAAAAATCCCGATATGGCGGAACTTGTAAGAGGTAAGACGGGAAGAGTTTACGGAAACCTTATGTCAACTCTTACTATGCTTAAAGGTATTCCCCTTGCTTACAACAAGGATATGCAAGAAGATAAGGAGTCGATTTTCGACAGTTTTGACACAGTTAAGGTTTGTCTTCAGGTTACTGCCCCTATGATTGAGACAATGACTGTATTAAAGGAAAACACTCTTGCGGCGGCAAAGAGAGGATTCATCAATGCTACCGACCTTGCAGACTATCTTACAAAAAAAGGTATGCCTTTCCGCGAGGCTTACAAACTAACGGGACAGATTGTACGTCACTGTATAGAAAATTCTCTCGTTCTTGACAATATGGAACTTGATGAATACAAGAAGTTTTCCAATATGTTTGAGGAAGACTTGTATGAAGAAATTGAACTTGCCACTTGTGTAAAGAAGAGAATTTCACAAGGCGGAACGGGTCCTGAATCGGTAGACAATCAAATTAAATTCATAAAAGAGAATTTGAAGTAATAAAAAATTCTGCACTTAAAAGTGCAGAATTTTTTTATCTCATATTTTGTTTTATATTTCGTCTTGCGCGATTCATTTTGCGCATTCTTTCCGCCCTTTGACGTTCAAGGCGTCTTTTTTTGCGTATGTAATAGATAAGTGAAAGCACTGTTACTGCAAAAAGTAAAAGCGAAAGTGTTAAATTTATAACTCCTCTGACTGTGTCGAGGGCAAAGAAGTTTGCAATAACTCCTGTGACAAATGCAAAGTAGTCACGTTTAATATTAGCCTGTGTTACAAGGGGGACACTTCCCACAAGTTCGCCCTCGTAATAGACGTTATAAGAGCCGAACTCGGCACCCTTGGTGACAGGGGCTATAAACTCATCTTGGGTGATGGTATAGTCAAAAGTGATGTTATTTTCATCGTAGTCGTCGGGAAGAAGAACTGTAATTTCACTTTTAGTTGTGAGAAGTACGTGGTCGGTATCCTTTCCGTAAAGGACACTCATATCTGCAACGGGTTTGTCCTTTGAAACGAGAGTTGAGTAACTGTAACTTTCGGAAGTATAGTCAATTAAGGTTCTCGCGTCGTTAAAATAGTGGTAGTCGAAGCCTTCACTCTTACCGCCTACGATTATAACTATATTGGTAAGTCCGTCGTTATCGTAGACTGTGGCAAGGGTATATCCCGCCTCTTGTGTCATACCTACGTTCATACCAGACGTTCCGCTTTTATAGTGGCGAAGCCAGTGGGTTGGATTAAGAAGCAGATTTGAGTTTGTAAATGTTCGCTCTTTTGAAAGGTTAGTTTGGGGCATTTTATAGGTCAGAGTTGAAGAGAGTTTCATAAACTCTTGATTTTTATTTGCCCAATTGCAAATTTTTACAAGGTCCGTAATTGTAGAATACATATAGGGAGAATGGAAGCCTGTGGGATTTGCAAAAACCGTATTTACTGCGCCAAGGCTTTCGGCTTTTTTATTCATCAAGTCAACAAACTTATCAACTGAGCCTGAAATATGTTCGGCAAGGACAAGGGCTGCGTCGTTTGCACCGCCGATTACCACTGCGGCTATAAGGTCGTAAAATGACACCTTCTCCCCTACTTCAAGGTTTATGTCGTTTCCCTTTAGCGTTTCAAGAGCAGAGGCAGTTACCTCAATTTCAGTACCCGAATTCTTATTCTTTTCATAGTATTCAAGGGCAAGGGTGGCGGTCATAATCTTAACCAGAGACGCGGGGTAAATTATGGTATTAGCATTTTTCTCAAAGAGCATCTCCCCTGACTCGACGTTATAGACTCCCGCAAAGTCTGCAGAGATGGTCACCTCTTCCGTGTCACTTTCTTCTGTAGCAAAGGCGGTGAAAGAAAGTGCGGAGAATAAAAGGGAGAAAATCAAGACAAAAGAAAGTGTGTTTTTTATAAATCCTGTCATATTTCACCTTTCAAAAAATAACTTTTACAATTTGAAATATCTTTTTCTATCTGTTTTTTAAGTTCTTCAACCGTGGGGAATTTAATTTCGTCACGGCTCTTTTTCATAAACTCAATTCTTACCTTTTTCTCATAAAGGTCGCCGTCGAAGTCGATAATATGGGCTTCCACCGAAGGTGTTTTGTCGGTGCTATTTACCGTTGGTCTAACTCCTACGTTTATAACTGCAAAGTACTCTTTTTTCTCCTCGGGGATAACACAACGCCCGAAATATACTCCAAAGGGTATTACAAGTCTTGAAGAGTTAATTTTTTCGTTAATTGTGGGGAAACCGAGTTTTCTGCCCAGGGCTTTTCCGTGGACTACCTTTGAAGATAGAAAATATGGGTGTCCCATAAGTTCTGATGCTTCTTCCATATTCCCATTACTGAGAGCCTGTCTTACTGCACTTGAAGATGCGGTTTTCCCATTTACCATAACTTCGTCAATAACTGTGAGTTTTACGCCGAAGGCTTCAAGAAGGTTTCTCAAAACCGAAACGTCGCCTGTGTTATTTTTTCCGAACTTATAGTTAAATCCGCAAACGATTTCCTTTGCCAAAAGTCTATCTACGAGTACTGTCTTGACAAACTCTTCGGGGGTCAGGTATCTGACTTCACCAAAATCTTGAAAAATGAGGTTTTCAACGCCCATTTCCTCGAAAAGTTCTGCTTTTTCGGTATTTGTATTGATGTACTTCACCTTACCATCTCCGAAAAGTTCACAAAGAGGGTGTTTTGAGAAGGTGTAGACGACACTTTCAAGGTCTTTATTTTCCACAAGTGTTTTTATTAGTTTTTCATGTCCCAAATGTACGCCGTCAAAGTTACCCAGAGCAACTATTGTAGGTTTTTTAAAAGACGGGGTTTCAAAAAATATTTGCATATAAACTGTTCTTTCGATTTATATTTTTTATAGTATAACACAGAGTAAAATCTTTTTCAAGTAAAAGGAAAAAAGGAATGTTATTTTATTTGACATTAACCCTCATATGAAGTATAATAATATAAAGGTGCAGAGGTGAAAAAAATGATAAACAACGTTCAAGAAAGAATAAATGAATTAAGAGATAAAATCAACTATCACAGTAAGAAATACTACGTGGAAGACTCTCCTGAAATCAGTGACTTTGAATATGATATGATGTATCGTGAACTTCAGGACCTTGAAAGAGAACATCCTGAATTCGACTCCCCTTTTTCTCCTACAAAGAGAGTTGGTGGGGCGGTACTTGACAAGTTTGAGAAGGTAACTCACGCGGTACCAATGCAGAGTTTACAGGACGTTTTTAACCGTGAAGAACTATTCGCCGCAATAGAAAAGATGTCGGCAGACGTTAAGGACACAGTCTTTGCGGTAGAATATAAAATCGACGGACTTTCGGTATCCCTCGAATATGAAAACGGAATTTTCACACGTGGCTCCACCCGTGGTGACGGTGTTATAGGTGAAGACATAACAGAAAACCTCAAAACTGTAAATGCAATTCCTCTCGTACTGAATACTCCCGTACCCTTTATTGAGGTAAGGGGTGAAGTTTATATGCCAAAGGCAGTATTCACATCTCTTAACGAAGAAAGAGAAAGAATGGGTGAGTCCCTTATGGCGAACCCAAGAAATGCGGCGGCAGGGTCACTGAGGCAACTTGATTCAAAGGTGACCGCTTCAAGAAAACTCTCGATTTTTGTCTTTAATATTCAACAGATAAAAGGCGTTGAAGAGGCGCCTGTATCTCACATTGAGTCTCTGAACTATCTTAAAAGTCTTGGCTTTAAGGTGTCCCCTGATTGCAGAACTTTTACAAACGCCCAAGATGTTTTCGCGGATATCCTTAAAAGAGGAGAAAGTCGCGAAGAACTTGACTTCGACATTGACGGTGCGGTGGTTAAGGTTGACGATTTTTCACTCAGAGAAGAACTCGGTGAACTTACAAACGTGCCTAAATGGGCGGTGGCTTACAAGTATCCTCCCGAGGAAAAAACCACAGTCCTTCGTTCTATCACCATTCAGGTAGGAAGAACGGGTGTGCTTACACCTAACGCCAACTTTGACACAATTCGTCTTGCGGGAACTAACGTTTCAAGGGCGACTTTACACAACAAGGATTTTATATCCGAGCGTGATATAAGGGTTGGTGACACCATAATCGTTAGAAAAGCGGGTGAAATTATCCCCGAAGTTTTATCGGTTGACAAGTCAAAGAGACCCGTAGATTCTATTCCCTACTCATTCCCTCGCCTTTGTCCTTCCTGTAACGAGCCTGTTTTTGTGTCCGAGGAAGAGAGTGCTATCAGGTGTACTAACTCCGCCTGTCCTGCTCAACTGCACAGAAGTATTACCCATTTTGCAAGTCGTGATGCAATGAATATTGACGGACTTGGACCTGCGGTAATCGATACTCTTATAAAAAATAATCTTATCTCGTCGGTTGCCGATTTGTATTCACTAAAAGCCGAGGACGTTGAAGTTCTTGAAGGTCTTGGTAAAAAGTCGGCAGGTAATATGATAACTGCCATTGAAAACTCAAAAAAGTTGTGTCTGTCAAAACTGATTTTCGGTCTTGGCATAAATCACATTGGTGAAAAACTCGCTTTCACTCTTGCAAAAAAATATAAGACAATCGACGCTTTGATGGATGCTGACTTTGACAGTCTTAATTCCACCGAGGACTTTGGAGAAGTTTGTGCAAAGTCGACTCTCGACTTCTTCTCTCACGAATCCACAAAGGAAATTATTATTAGGCTCAAAAGTGCAGGTGTTAATACTGAATTTATCTCAACGGAAGTTTCCTCAATTTTTGAGGGGCAGACGATTGTGGTGACGGGAACTCTTAACACAATGTCACGTTCTGAAATCGAAAAGTGCATTACCGATAACGGTGGCAAGGCATCGGGTTCCGTATCTAAAAAGACCTCTTTCGTTGTGGCGGGAAGTGATGCAGGTTCAAAACTCACAAAGGCTCAAAGTTTAGGGGTTAAGGTCATCAGTGAAGAAGCATTCCTACAAATGTTACAGTAAATGTTAATTAAATGTGAACATTGTAAAAAACACTTGATTTTTATTCCATATTGTGTAAAATAATAACTGTGGTTAGCACTCTAATCATAAGAGTGCTAAACTTTTTAAAAATTAAAATAATTAACTCAAAATAGAGGAGGAAACATTTATGAAACTTAAGCCTTTGGCAGACAGAGTTGTTCTCAAAATGGTTGAGGCAGAAGAGACAACAAAAAGCGGAATTATACTTACAACAGCCGCAAAAGAAAAGCCTTCTGTGGCACAGGTAGTTGAAGTAGGACCCGGTGGACTTGTAGACGGTAACGAAGTTAAGATGACCGTTAAAATCGGTGACAAGGTTATCACAAGCAAGTATTCCGGAACAGAAATAAAACTTGACGGTGAAGAATACATTATTGTAAGACAGAGTGATATTCTCGCAGTTGTTGAGTAATAATCGGAGGTAACTTATTATGGCAAAAGAACTTATTTACGGAATAGAAGCAAGAAATAAACTTCTTGCAGGTGTTGACAAACTTGCTAACACTGTTAAGGTAACACTTGGTCCTAAGGGAAGAAACGTTGTTCTTGAAAGAAAGTATGGCGCTCCCCTCATCACAAACGACGGTGTTACAATCGCAAAGGAAATTGAACTTGACGACGCATTCGAAAATATGGGTGCTCAACTTGTACGTGAAGTTGCTACAAAGACAAACGACATTGCAGGTGACGGAACTACAACTGCTACAATTCTCGCCCAGGCGTTTATCCGTGAGGGTATGAAGAACGTTACTGCAGGTGCTAACCCTATGGTTATCAAAAAGGGTATCCAGAAGGCTATCAACAAGGCTGTTGAGGCTCTTGCAGAAAACTCACAGAAAATTCAGGGTACAAACGACATTATCCGTATCGGTACTGTTTCCGCAGACGATGAGATCGTTGGAAAACTCATTGCCGATGCTATGGAAAAGGTTACTGCTGACGGTGTTATCACTGTTGAAGAATCAAAGTCTGCAGAAACATACTGTGAAGTTGTTGAAGGTATGCAGTTTGACAGAGGATACATCTCTCCTTACATGGTAACAGATACTGACAAGATGGAAGCAACAATCGACGATGCTTTCATTCTTATCACTGACAAGAAGATTTCAAACATTCAGGAAATTCTTCCTCTTCTTGAACAGGTTGTTCAATCAGGCAAGAAACTTGTTATCATTGCAGAAGACGTAGAGGGTGAAGCCCTTTCAACACTCCTTGTTAACAAACTCCGCGGTACATTTACTTGCGTTGCAGTTAAGGCTCCCGGATTTGGTGACAGAAGAAAAGAAATGCTCAGAGACATCGCTATTCTTACAGGCGGTGAAGTTATTACAGAAGAACTCGGTCTCGACCTTAAAGAAGCAACTGTTCAGCAACTTGGACGTGCAAAACAGGTTAAGATTAACAAGGAAACTACCATCATCGTTGACGGTGCAGGTTCATCAGAAGAAATCAAGGGAAGAATTGCTCAGATTAAGTCTTCTATGGAAGTTACAACATCTGAATTCGACCGTGAAAAACTTCAGGAAAGACTTGCAAAACTTTCAGGCGGTGTTGCAGTTATCAAGGTTGGTGCCGCAACAGAAGCAGAAATGAAGGAAAAGAAACTTCGTATCGAAGATGCTCTTAACGCTACTCGTGCTGCAGTTGAAGACGGAATCGTTCCCGGTGGCGGAGTTGCAATCCTTAACGTAATTCCCGAAGTTAAGAAACTTCTTAACACAACAAGCGGAGATGAAAAGGTTGGAGTTTCAATCGTTCTTCGCGCTCTTGAAGAACCTGCTCGTCAGATTGCTGAAAATGCAGGATTCGAAGGTTCTGTAATCATTAACAAGATTCTTTCTTCAAAGAAGAAGGCATACGGTTTCAATGCTTACACAGAAGAGTACGTTGATATGTTTGAAGCAGGAATCATCGACCCTGCGAAAGTTACACGTTCTGCTCTTCAGAACGCGGCTTCCGTTGCTGCTATGGCTCTTACCACAGAGGCTCTTGTTGCTGACAAGAAGGAAGAAACTCCCGCAATGCCTGCTCCTGCTCCCGCACCTATGTATTAAAAAGAAGATGTAAAAAAAGTCCAGACCGTCAAAAACAAAAAATTAAGTCTGAAACATTTTTTCCTATCTCCTAAAAAATCAGGGGCTGTAAAAAACTCGATAGAGTTTTTTACAGCCCCTTTTTGTTTGTTATTTCGCCCAGTCGGGAAGTGATTCAAAGGTAACGGTTTCATTTTTATAAGGGAAGGTGATTTTTGAAGAATAGAGGAAGGGGGCGGAAAATTCGTCTTTTGCGCCATACTTCTTATCGCCGAGAAGTGCAAACTTGCGACTTGCAAACTGCACTCTTATCTGGTGGCTTCGTCCTGTATAGAGACGAATTCTCACAAGGGAATTCTCCCCTTTTATCAGAGTCCAATATTCAAGTTTTGCACTCTTTACACCTTTGCGCAGACGGTCCACTACGTAGACTTTATTCTTTTTTGAGTCTTTAAAAAGTAGGTCTTCAAAAAATCCGTGCTCGTCGGGAGTACCGTGAACTTTTGCTACGTACTCCTTTATCATTTTTGAGTTCTGAATAAGGTGGGACAGTTTGGCGGCGCTTTCTTTATTTCCTGCATACACCATTACTCCGCCGACGTTTTTGTCAAGGCGGTGGACTGTGTAAAAGGGTGTGCCGTATTTTTCTTCAAGAAGTCTTGGCAGGTCCTTTTCCGAGTCCATTCCCACTTCTTTTATTACTGCGGTGATATTATCGTCGTGAAACAGAATTTGCATTTTTCTTCTCCAATAGATAAGGTTGTTGCAAAAAGCAACAACCTTAATTTTTACTCTTCGGGGTAACCGATTTCACTTTCAAATTCCATCATTTTATCAAACACGCGAAGTCCGTCGATAGAATTGATTTCCGTAAGACAGCATCCTGCGGCACTAAGGGAAACTCTAAGGGAATATTCGGGGTCGAACTCACTGTAAAGTGAGTAGAGCATTCCTGCACAGTAGGCGTCACCCGCCCCTACCCTACCTTTTATCATATCTTGTGGCAAGTTCAATGAGGGTTGATAATATATTCCGCTACCCTTTTGCGAATACCAGCCACCCTCTTTTGAATGGATACTGATAACTTCACGCACACCCATTTCAAACAGGGCGCTTATGACGGTTTTTATAGCGTTTTGGGATATGTTTCCCTCTTCGTCTCTCACGGGAATTCCTGTAATGAGTGAGGCTTCGACCTCGTTTATAATGAGGTAGTCGCAATATTTTAAAGAGGGGGTTATAACCTCAACGAAACGTGGGGTGTCTTCGTTTACTATGTCCATAGCGGTTTTGATGCCAAGTTCACTGACTTTTGCAAGAGTTTTTGCCATTACGGTTGTATATTCTGCGTCTTCGGCATCGAATTTGTCAAGGGAGAGGGTGTAACCTATATGGAATATATCAACGTTCAAATTTGAAAAATCAATATCGTCAATGGAAAACTCGGCGTTTGCGCCGTTTGACTTTAAGAAGGTGCGTTCGGACTCTGTCATATCTGACATAACTTCTGTAAAAGAGGTACTCTTTTCACTTGAAGTGACAATTCCTTCCACGTCTACACCAAGTTCGGACAGGGCGGTTTTTATGTATTCACCGTTAGGGTCGTCTCCGACTCTTCCTATAACTGCGATATTTATAGAGGGGTCTATCTTGGCGAGGTCTGCGGCAGTATTACCTGCACAACCACCGATAGAAACCAACGTCTCTTTTATGTTTGAAAGTTCCCCTTCGGATAAACTGCTGTCTAAAAGGTTTATTTTATCAACAATCAGGTTACCTGCAAGGGCAATACCTTTATTCATAACAAATCCTTTCTTTTGAATTAAATCAAAATCTAAGGATAGTATATCATATTTTGACGCTTTTTGCAAGTGTTTTAAATTCTCACTATTCTCCGCCGTAAATTCCTTTAAGAATTCGTGCAAATCTATCTAAAAAAGTTGCTTTTTTAACGTCGTGCTCGGCTTTAATTTCACTTGTTGCAATCAACTTTCCGTCTACCGAAAACGTTATCGTTCCAATGACGTCCCCTTTCTTTACAGGTGCTGTGACGTCTTTTTTCATTTCCACCTTTTCCTCTACTCTGCCCCTCTCCCCTTTGTTCATTACAATGGGACTAAGGTCGTAGGTGCATTTGACGTGATTTTCTTTTCCGCCCCATACTTTTATGGTGTCGGGAAGTTCGCTTTTAGGGTGATAGACTGAAAAGTTTGCAAAACCGTAGTCAAGAAGTCCTTTGGCTGCGGAAAACCTGTCGGCGCTTGTCTTGGCTCCAAGTACTACTGCAATAAGCGGGAGTCCGTCGCGCTCGGCGGTGGCAGACAGACAATATCTTGCCTTTGAGGTTGAGCCAGTTTTGAGTCCCGTGGCGCCTTTATAAAAGCGGATGAGTTTATTAGTGTTTGACAGTCCGAACTCACCGTTACGAATTGTGTCCATCCAGATGGTTGTGTAATCGAAGATGAGAGGGTGGGATATGAGTTCCTTTGACATAAGGGATACGTCTCTTGCGGAAGAATAGTGCATTTCATTGTCGTCGAGTCCTGTACAGTTGACAAATTCGGTAGAGGTCATTTTAAGTTTCTCTGCCCTCTCGTTCATTTTCTCAACGAAGGCTTCTTCACTTCCCGAAAGGTGTTCGGCAAGTGCTACTGCGGCATCGTTACAACTTGACACCGCTACCGCTTTGAGCATATCGTGGACGCTCATTGTCTCCCCTGCTTCCATAAACGCCTGACTTCCGCCCATTGAGGCGGCGTATTCACTGACGGTGACGGAGTCGGTGAGTTTGATTTTGCCATCGTCTATGGCTTCCATTGTGAGAAGTAAGGTCATAACTTTTGTAACCGAGGCGATTGGGAGTCTTTCGTCGGCGTTTGACTCATATAGGACTTGTCCGCTTTCTGCCTCTATTAAAATTGCCGCCGCGGCGGAATTTTCAATTTTCGCAACAGGCATTGAGTCGGTGGGGTCGATGAGATAATCGTCGGCGGAAAATACAGGTCTTTCATCTTCTAAAAGGTCTGCTTTTACAGGTATAAAAGAAAGGGACAAAATTAATACAAGCAAAATACAAAAAATTCTTTTCATAAAACTAACTCCTTATTTTTTGTAACATTTTATGGGAGTGAGCGGAGTTTTATGAATGGAGAAAAATAAAGGAAAAAGTTCTTTTTCACCAAAAAAAAAATTAAAGATTGAAAAATCTATGACATTATGATAAAATTTTAATAGCAGAAATACACTATAAAAAAAGGAGTAATTATGAAAAAATTTTTCTTTTTAACATTTATCATTTTAACAGTCATTTGTTACACTTTTTTTGCAAATGCAGAACACCTGCCTCTACAAACAACAGTAGACTCATCTGATGTCTTCACCGACGTCAGCGAAGATGCTTGGTTCAAAAGTTCAGTCGACGGTGTTCTCACTTTCTCCCTGATGGACGGCATTAGCGCAGAGGAATTTGCCCCTGACATTCCCACTAACCGTGCTACACTGGTTAATATTCTGTGGAGACTTTCGGGAAAGCCCATCACCTCGTCGGACACAGTTTTTACTGATCTTCAAGAAGATTGGTACGTTGATGCTGTTAAATGGGCATACGAAAACAACATCGTAAACGGAACTTCAAAAACACATTTCAGCCCTAACGCGACACTATCCAGAGAAACTTTGGCAACCATACTTTTCAGATATCTTAAATATATTGAAGCACCCACGTCATCTTTTGCCGATTTAAGTGTGTTCCCAGATGCAAAGTCAGTAAGCTCTTGGGCACAAGAGGCTTTATCGTGGGCATATGCAGAGGGTATTGTAAACGGAGGAAGCGGAGCAGACGGAATTGTACGTCTTATGCCACAAAACAGTACCACGAGAGCACAGGTTGCCGCAATGGTAATGAGATTTTGCGAGAAATATCAAGATTTTTTTGACTCATCGGACGATCCTAATGAAGATAAAAAATTTGAAAGCATTAAATCACGTTGGACGACTCAATTTACTCGCAATTACTATGCTGCCAAAGACTCAAATTACGTGCTTAATTTGAGATATCCGTCTAACTGGAAAATAGAAAAAAATGAAAGTGGCAACTTCACTATTTTAAGAGAGGAAAAAGTTATCGGAGAACTTCTTTTTGGAAAAGCAGACGACCTTGACTCTTGGAAAATAGTAGACAAGCAAACGTACGACGACTATTACGTATACGTTGAAAAATACGGGACAGGAATAACTCTTCGTTTCAGATACAGATTCATATACGATTATAAAGAAAACAATCGAAAAAACACTATAACCATAACGCTTGACTATACAGAAGCAAACTCAACTATAGCAAAAAGGCTATTAAAGGAATCGCCAATAGAATCTATCTATACCGATGCAATGTTAGGTGCGTTATCTGAGCTTGAAGATAAAAACATACTGATTATCGGTAACAGTTTTATAGGAACGTCAGGTGTTGGAAGTACACTGAAAGAAATGGTCAGCAACAAATCCAAATCACTGAAAGTTACCGCGATATCAAGAGGTTATGCAAAGGTAGAAACTTATACCTCTGACAGTAATTTAATGGATAGAATAGAAAGTGGAGAATTTGACGGGGTCTTTGTATGTGGTTTGTATTCCAATACACAGATAGAGCATATTGGAATAATGAAAGATGCTTGTGACGAGTCAAAAACGACCCTTGTTATCTTCCCTGCACACAACGAGTCACGCGATACAATTGAAAAGGTAAAAAAAGAGTATCCTACTCTTATGATATTGGATTGGAAAAATGAAATTGATACGTTTATAAACAAAGGCATAAGCAAATGGGCTTTTTGTATAGACGATCAACATCTTCACAGTAATTACCTTGCAGGTTACATAGGTGCTCATATGATATTCAGAGCAATATATAATAAAACTCCCGGAGACATAAGCATTGGAACTATCGATAGAAGAACAGTAAACAAGTACCTTGGAGACTATCCTGATAAAGGATGCGTTCAACTGATTGACAAAAAGGATTTCATTTATTTTGGAAAGTAAAAAATAAGATTCACAAAACGAAAATTTACTTAAACAAAGGTTAAGCGATAAGGCTTGAACCTTGACAATTATGGGGGATTAGGGTACAATTTAGTGGTAATTTTATCAATTTGAAAGGGCGCTTTATATGAAGATTTTTTCTAAAATTATAGCACTTGTAATGGCAATACTTACTATCTTTGCGCTTGTGTCTTGTGACGGTGAGACAAAGGACAGTGAGGGCAAAAAGAGCGACAAAAACAAGGTTACCACAGTATAAGTTTCCAACTCTATTAAGGCGGCAATGGAAGCAAATAATAGTCTTTCGTGGTCCAACTACTTCCTTGCGGAAGATGGAAGTATAATTGCAAGAGACTCGGACAGTGACAGAAAAGAGGCAGGTTATACTAACGGCGTAAACATAGATTATATAGTAACAGCACTTGATTCAAACGGTGTATTCCACTATGCAAATCTTATAAACGACAGATATAGTGCAAACGTCGGCTCGGCGTCCCTTGACAGTGTAAACGACGACTCAACCTGGCACAAATACACTCCCGACGGAAAAGAATACTATTCCGACTATAACGGAACTTGGGTTGAAGATGAATATTGATTTGAAACTTGACTAGTAAAAAATAAGTACCTCGCAGAAATGCGAGGTACTTATTTTTTTACTTTGTCAATAGGCAAATTTCATGCCTCTTCTGTTCAACTGCGCATTAGGCGGTCATATGAGTCTCGGGGTTGTTGTCTTTAATGATGAGTCCAATTGATAGAATACTATTTGTTTTCAAGTAGCTCATCGCAGCTTATATTAAAAATTTTAGATAGGGCCAATAATTCAATGTCAGTCACAAACCGCTTACCGCACTCAATACGCTGAATAGCATTTTTATCTACATCAATTCCATTAACTTGAAGTTTCTCGGCTAAAATGCGTTGAGACATCTTAGGCGACATACTTTTTCTCAACGTGTAAACATTTTTGCCACAGATATTATTTTTTCCATTTTCAACTTTATTTTTAAACATATTCATCACCACTTTTTTGACATTTAGTGCTTGACAAATATATTATACCATGTTATAATTTAAAAAATGACATTCACTGAATGTCAAAAAAGGAGGTGAGTTTATGACTTGGGGTGCAGTTATTTGGGGAGCAATTGCTTTAGGTAATGCAATCGGTTGGCCTCTCGCATTTTGGATTTGCTAATTTTGTAAATCCATAAAATAAAACCAGACACATCACAAGGAGTGTACTCCAAATGATATGTCTGGTTTTTATTTAAATTTTTGCTCAACTTTTTTCGAGATTAGATATAAAACTCATAAGGCTCTCAAAAAGTCGTATAAATCAAGGGGGAACCCTTACTTATTTCATTGCCTCTTCGATAGCAACGGCACACGCAACGGTCATACCAACCATGGGGTTGTTACCTGCGCCGATAAGTCCCATCATTTCTACGTGTGCGGGAACGGATGATGAACCTGCGAACTGAGCGTCACCGTGCATACGTCCCATTGTGTCTGTAAGACCGTAAGAAGCGGGGCCTGCTGCCATATTGTCGGGGTGGAGTGTTCTTCCTGTACCGCCGCCTGATGCAACAGAGAAGTATTTAACGTTGTTTTCGATTGCCCACTTCTTATAGGTTCCTGCAACAGGGTGCTGGAAGCGAGTGGGGTTAGTTGAGTTACCTGTGATAGATACGCCAACGTTTTCCGCCTTCATGATAGCAACGCCTTCTGAAACGTCGTTAGCACCGTAGCAACGAACCTTTGACTTATCTCCGTCGGAGAACTTAACTTCACGAACAACTTTAAGTTCGTCTGTATAGGGGTCGTAGTCAGTTTCAACGTAGGTGAAACCGTTGATACGAGCGATGATATATGCTGCGTCCTTACCAAGACCGTTAAGAACGACACGAAGGGGTTCTTTTCTTACCTTGTTAGCATTTCTTGCGATACCGATAGCGCCTTCTGCCGCTGCAAAAGATTCATGTCCTGCAAGGAAACAGAAACATTTGGTTTCTTCTCTGAGGAGCATTGCGCCAAGGTTTCCGTGGCCGAGACCAACCTTACGGTTAGCGGCAACTGAACCGGGGATACAGAAAGCCTGAAGACCTACACCGATAAGTTCGGCAGCGTCTGCGGCAGTTTTAACGCCACGCTTAATTGCAACTGCGCATCCAAGGGTATAAGCCCAAGCGGCGTTTTCAAATGCGATAGGCTGAATACCTTTAACGATAGCGTCAGGGTCAACACCTTTATCAAGGCAGATCTGACGTGCTTCTTCAAGGTCTTTAATGCCATACTCGTTCATACAAGCGATTATGCCTGCAATTCTTCTTTCTTTACCTTCAAATTTTACTTCGTTAGACATTTGTTCTGCCTCCTTTCTTATTCGTGTCTTGGGTCGATATATTTAGCAGCGCCATCATATCTACCGTAAGTTTTGATATTTGATTCGTATGCTTCCTTGGGGTCTTTACCTGCCTTGATGGCATCCATCATCTTACCAAGGTTTACGAACTTGTAACCTGTAACTTCATTGTTTTCGTCAAGGGCGATATTAAGAACGTAGCCTTCTGCCATTTCAAGATATCTTACACCCTTTGCTTTTGTACCGAACATAGTACCAACCTGTGAACGAAGTCCTTTACCGAGGTCTTCAAGAGAAGCGCCGATGGGAAGTCCGTTTTCTGAGAATGCGGTCTGGCTACGTCCGTAAACGAGTTGTTTGAAAATCTCGCGCATAGCAACATTGATAGCGTCACAAACAAGGTCTGTATTAAGGGCTTCAAGGAGAGTTTTACCTTGAAGGATTTCAGCAGCCATAGCGGCTGAGTGGGTCATACCTGAACAACCAAGCGTTTCAACCAAGGCTTCTTCGATGATACCGTCCTTAACGTTAAGAGTGAGTTTACAGCAACCCTGCTGAGGTGCGCACCAGCCTATACCATGTGAAAGACCTGAAATATCTTTGATTTCATAAGCCTTTACCCATCTGCCCTCTTCGGGAATGGGAGCGGGACCGTGGTGAGGACCCTTGGCAACGGTACACATATTTTCCACTTCGTGTGAATAAAAAATGTGGTCTGTCATTTTTATATCTCCTTATATTTTTTATTTTTTGTTTACTTTATGATTTCGCCCCAAACTTCGCCAAATGCAGATGCAGCGTTTGACTCGTCGGTGTCGATGTGCATTGCAGCGGCAAAGTTCTTGTTAACTCTTACTACAACTTCACCAAAGGTGAGTCCTCTTTCGGTGTTAACTTCAACTTTTACAATCTGCTTATCTTCTACGCCGAATTTTTCTGCGTCTGCGGGAGTGAGGTGGATATGTCTCTTTGCAGCAATAACGCCTTCTTTGATTTCAACTTCACCTGCAGGGCCGATGATTTTACAACCTGGAGTATTTGCGATATCTCCTGATTCTCTGATAGGTGCGGAAATTCCAATAGTTCTGGCGTCGGTGAGAGAAAGTTCAACCTGTGTTGCAGGTCTTACGGGGCCAAGAATACTAACGTTTTTTATAGCGTTCTTGGGGCCTTCTACAGTAACTCTTTCCTCGCAGGCAAACTGGCCGGGCTGGGAAAGCATTTTCTTTACGGTAAGTTCTGCGCCCTTACCGAAAAGAATTTCAAGATGTTCAGCGCTGAGGTGAACGTGTCTTGCTGATGTTTCTACAATAACCTTATTACTCATTTTTCATCATCCTTCTTTAAAGTATTCACATTATTATACATTATTTTGACAGTTTTGTAAATATTGATTTTGAAAATTATTCAAGTTTTTAAAAAATAAATTCCTAATAATTCACAAATTTATCGGTAATACTCTAAACAGTGTAAAAGGACGTCTTCGTCCTCAAAAAACAGGAGGCAATAAAATGTATAATAAAGTTGAAATTTGCGGTGTAAATACATCTAAACTTAAAGTATTGACAAACAGTGAAAAGACAGAACTTTTAAAGAGAATGAAAGAGGGAGACCAAGGGGCGAGAGAAGAACTTATATGCGGTAATTTAAGACTTGTGCTGAGTGTTATACAAAAGTTTACAGGTAGAGGTGAGTGTTCAGACGACCTGTTTCAAGTTGGGTGTGTGGGACTAATTAAAGCGGTAGATAACTTTGACGTGAGTCAAAACGTGCTTTTTTCTACCTATGCCGTGCCAATGAGTGTCAATTGTTGAAAATGGGACTTTTGAATGCAGAGTGATGAGTGCAGAATTACGGTTGATTTTGCAAGGCAAAATCTTCAAAATAAAACGAGGGAATGCGAAGGGTATGGTTTAGCGGATTTTCCGCTAAACGTATTAAAAACTTTTGAGGGATTTTAGGTTGTGAAATAAAAAATCAGCCGTCAATTGACGGCTGATTTTTCTATATCCGATACCATATAAAGTGAGCCGAAGGCAACTACTGCGCCATTCTTCCCTGCTTTTTCTTTTGCTAAGGTTACTCCCTCGGGGATAGTTTTTACAGAGGTGGCTTTCGCGTTTAATGAAGTGAGATACTTTGCGAGGTCCTCGGCGGGAAGTGTTCTGGGGTTTGGTACTGTGACTGTGACAAATTCGTCGGCAATATTTACAAAATCCCTATACATACTGTCAAAGTCCTTATCGCGAAGGACGCCTGTGAGGATTATGAGAGGGCGTTTTGTTACGTAACTTTTTACGTTCTCCAGAAGTGATGCGATACACTGTGGGTTATGTCCTCCGTCAACGATAAAGAGGGGGTCGTGTGTGAGGACTTCAAATCTTCCCTGCCAGAGTGACGCTTCAATTCCTTCTTTTATGTCGTGGTCGGTTATATTATATCCTTTCAGTCTTAAAACTTCCACAAGGGTGAGGACGGTTGCAACGTTTTTAAGTTGGTGTTCGCCGAGAAGTTTTAATTTAATATTCTCAATATACTTCCACGAGAATATCTGTTCGTCAAGGGTATGGCTATGAGGGATTACCGCATTAAAATCCGAGAGATAAAAGTCGGAATTTACTTCTTTACATCTGTCTTTAAAGATTTTTTCAACCTCGGGGGAATTTGGATAAACAACAGCCGAGGAATTTTCCTTTATAATTTTGGATTTAGTGGTAGCAATTTTTTCTACGGTATCTCCCAGAAAGTCGGTGTGGTCCAGTCCGATATTTGTAATTACCGATGCTACGGGGGATGAGATGACGTTGGTGGAGTCAAGTTCCCCGCCCATACCTACTTCAAGGCAGACGATGTCGCAAGAGTGTCTTTTAAAATACTCAAAGCCGATACAGGTAACAAGTTCAAACTCGGTAGGTTTATCCTGCATACTTTCGGCAAGGGGTTTAATAAATTCGGTAATCTCACCTAGTTCCTCGTCGGAAATATTTACCCCGTCAACTCTCATACGCTCGTTAAATTCGAAAATATAGGGAGAAGTATAGAGTCCCGTTTTATAACCCGCTTTAATTAAGATATTCGAGGTCATAAGTGCGGTAGAGCCTTTTCCGTTAGTACCTGCTATGTGTATAAATTTAAGTTTATCCTGTGGGTTTCCCATAAGGGCGAGAAGTTCTCTTGTTCTTTCAAGGCCTGGGACACTTCCCTTCCAGGAAACAGAATGGATATATTCAAGTGCTTCGTTTACGTTCATTTCTTTTTCTCCGTCCAAAGACCAAGTCTGTAAAACATATTTGAATCGAATAGCATTTTTATGACGATAGCATCAACTACTGTAACTACCGTAAATTGTAAAAGTCGCGTGGAAACGAGAAGTAAAAATCCGTTTCCGTAGACAAAATCCAGAGCAAAACTCTGATAGAGAACCGAGCCGAGAATGGCAGGAATTCCTACTGTTAAAAGAAGTTTTACGAAGGTGACGCCCTTCTTCAAAAGCGGGGCGAATAGCCCTGCTGTAATTCCGTAAAGGATTGGCGGAATTGAAAAAATCGGGTTGTAACCGAAGGGTGAAAACTGGCAACCGATAAAGTCGGCGGCAAAGCCTACAAGCGCTCCGTGTATTGGTCCGAAAAGTATTCCTGAAAGGACGATGGGAACTGTCTCGATAGAAAATCGGCTATACTCGTTTGGGGCAAGAGAAAAAAGACTTGCCAGAAGCACACTTACTGCTACAAGTAGTGCCGAAGAAGTCAAGGCTTTGGTGTCAAACTTATTTTTGGGCATAAAAAAACCTCCTCAAAGTAACGTTTCGCTACACAGGGAGACAAGTTTTCCTTATGTAGCAGCGGGATGCGAGTTAAACTACCGCAGGCGTACCCTTCGTCAAATCGGCAACTCCCCGTCCGATAAGCACTTTACGCAGTTAACTCTACTCTGCATGGGATAAATATATCACAAGTTGGGATTTTTGTCAATATAACGGTAAAAAAAGGTTGACCTATCGGTCAACCTTCTATCGTTGTAAAATCGTTTTTGGTGGTGGTCATAACTACGAGAGTTTTGGTGTGGCTGACACCTTTTATACTCTTGACACAGTTAATGAGGTCCTCAAGGGTTTTACTGGATGCGGTAATGCCTTTAAGCATATAGTCGTAGTCCCCTGTAACGTAGTGACATTCTACAATTTCGTCGTTCTGAGAAATAACCTCGCGGAAAGACTCGTCAAACTTGGGGTGTTCAAGGCTAACCGATATAAACACGGTGATGCCCTTTCCGATTTTTTCATTGTCAATAACCGTGGTATATTTAACAATGACCTTGCTTGTTTCAAGTTTTTTAATTCTTTCAAGAACTGCTGACGTAGAAAGGTTAATTCTATCTCCGATAGCAGTTGCATTCATTCTGGAATTTTCTTTAAGACAACTTAAAATTTTATAATCTGTACTGTCCATTACGTTTCCTCCGACACCGCAATATTTCTCTTGGTAAATTATATCAAAAAAACAAAGAAAAAGCAAGTCTTTTTGTCAAAAAAACAAAGATTTTTCACAAAAACAACAAAAAAGAGCATATATGTGCTCTTTTTTCGTTATTTTTTAGTTGATTTTTGATATGAGGTTATTGAAATAGTGGTCAAAGCCCTCGTCATTTGGGTGAAGTCTGAAATCGGCGTAGAGGTTCTCATCGTGAGGTACGAGGTCGAAACCTTTTACAATAGTGGCATTAGGGATATCTGACACAACACTTGTTATGTAGTCGTGTACCTTAGAAAAATCCCAACCGTTTTTATTTACACCCATTTCTTTTCGCCAGATAGGTGTTATTACAAAGATTTTTGAGTTCTTGTAGTTTTCTGCAATATTTTCAAAAAAGGCTTTGCAGTCCTTTGTGAAGGTTTCCCAATCGGACTTATACCAGTCGTTTGTACCGTAGGCAACAGAGACGTAGTCGAAATCGTGCTCTTCCTTTGACTTTGCAAGTTCGGGGAAAAAGACCTCTCCGCCTATTGCCTTATTGTATTCTTCGGCGCCGAGGTATTCGGCAAATCTCGTGATATACTTGTTCGAGGGGTGGAGAGAATCATAGCCTTGGGTGATAGAGTCTCCGAAGCACAAAATCTTCTTATCTCTCTTTATAGGGGTAATTGTCGAGTTATCGTCGAGAGTGAGTTCTTTTACGGTTGCTTCGCAAGACCAAGGGAAGTAGAGATTTACTTCCTTTTCGCCTTCTCCTAAATTAAATTCCTTTGACACCTCAGAGCTGATGAATTTGTGATGGGAATAAGGGATGGGAAGGGGCTCGTGGGAATAGTTATCTATTGTGTCAACGAGTTTCCCGTTTACAAAAAGGTCAAAGCAAAAATAAAATCTGCTATGGAATTTTGCGGGGACTACATTTAAAAACATTTTTGCGCTGTTTGTTTTAAAGTGAAATCTGATACCGCTTGTTGAATAGACTTTATTTACAAGTTCGGTTTTGTTGTTTACGTAGAGTTCTTCCTGTTCCTTGGTGAAGCGAAGAAAGTGAAATCCGTCTTCCCTTTCTTCAATTCTTTCGGCACCTGAGGTAATTGACAAAAAGTGTGACAAATTTAGTTTCATAATACTTTTTCCTTTTTACGTATTTTTATTCCAAGTAAAATAAAATAAGGACTACCTATGTAGTCCTTGATTTTTTGGAGCTGATAACCAGAGTCGAACTGGTGACCTCATCCTTACCAAGGATGTGCTCTACCAACTGAGCTATATCAGCACGACTTGGCGACCTGGATGGGACTCGAACCCACGACCTCTAGCGTGACAGGCTAGCGTTCTAACCAACTGAACTACCAGGCCGTATATGGTGGGGACTACAGGGCTCGAACCTGTGACCCTCTGCTTGTAAGGCAGATGCTCTCCCAGCTGAGCTAAACCCCCACATATGGAGCGGATTACGGGGCTCGAACCCGCCACCTCGACCTTGGCAAGGTCGCGCTCTACCAAATGAGCTAAATCCGCAAATGTGAGTCGCACGTAACGTGGTGCCTCCGGTCGGAATCGAACCAACGACACGAGGATTTTCAGTCCTCTGCTCTACCAACTGAGCTACAGAGGCATATGCGACTCAACGCTATACATAATATCATAAGTAGAAGAATTTGTCAAGATATTATTTTTATTTTTTAAAAATTTTTTCTTGAATGAGTTAGTATCTCCTCCATTGTGGTGAAGAAGGGATAGTTTTTCTCTATCAAGAGGTTTTCCGCGTCTTCTACAAAAGAGTTAATTGTGTCTGTTTTATGGGTATCCGTTGTGATAACGAGTTTTCCCCCGCCTGTTACAATTTCAGAAAGTATAAATTCTTCGGGATAGAATGACGTTCTGTAGCCTCGTGAAATTGCCCCTGTGTTGACTTCGAAGGTGACGGGGCTTTTCAAAAGATTGCGACAGGCGTCAAGGGCAGATTTTCTATACCTTTTGGAGTTTGTGTCAAAGACTTTTTCCCTCTCTTGAAACTTCGTGATAAGGTCGAAGTGACCTACTATGTGGCAAGACGTTTTATTATAGAGGTCACCTACAAGGTTATAGTAATCTTCTGCCAAAGCGTCGGCGTCACCGTTATAGAGTTCTTTTATGGCGTTTTTTAGAATTTTAGCGCTTTCGTCAAGGGCAATATACTGCGAGTCCTTTTTAACGTAGTGTACCGAGCCTATAACGTAATCATAGTCACTTATGTCAGTATTTGAATAGTAGTCGTACTCTATACCTAAAAAAATCTTGATTTTATCGGAATACTTGTCCTTCAGGCGAAGTATTTCGTCCTTATACTTACCCTCTCCTTCTTTTGACATACACCATCTTGAGTCGTGTTCTGTAAAAGAATGAGAGGAAAAGCCGATTTCCGAAAGCCCAAGTTCTATCGCCTTTTTTACCATTTCTTCGGCGGTGTTTTTTCCGTCGCAGAAGGTGGTATGGGTATGGAAGGGAGAAAAGTTCATTTTGTCATTTTCTCCTGTTTTACCTTTTTGTCAATAATGTGACGTGAGGCAAGTTCTCTGTGTACTTCTTCAACGCTAATGCCCATTTCGGTCATAAGGACCATTACGTGATAGGCAAGGTCGGCAATTTCGTAGATAGTTTCTTTTTTATCGTCTGCTTTACCTGCGATGATAACTTCTGTACATTCTTCGCCTACTTTTTTGAGGATTTTATCTACGCCTTTATCAAAAAGGTAGGTTGTATATGAGCCCTCGGGTCTGTCCTTTCTTCTTCCCTCAAGAAGAGTTGCAAGAGAGTCAAGGGTGAACTGATGAAGTTCGGGACTTTGGTAAAGGGTATTTGTGAAACAGGAATTAGTGCCTGTGTGACAGGCAGGGCCGTCCTTTTCGACAACTACCACAAGGGCATCTTTATCACAGTCGGCTGTAATAGAAACCACGTGCTGATAATTACCGCTGGTCTCCCCTTTCAGCCAGAGTTCTTCTCTTGAACGACTCCAAAAACAAGTCAGTCCCTTTTCTATAGATATTTTAAGGCTTTCCTTGTTCATATAGGCAAGTGTCAAGACTTCACCGTTTATTGAGTCAACTACTACGGCGGGAATAAGTCCGTATTTATCAAATTTAAGTTCGTCAATATTTATCATTTTTATAACCTCACAGTAATATTGTTTTTACGAAGTTCTTTCTTCAAATCTTTTATTTCAATTTCACCGAAATGGAATACCGATGCGGCAAGTCCTGCGTCGATATCGGGGAGTGTTTTGAAAAGTGTTACAAAGTCCTCTTTTGACCCTGCGCCACCCGACGCGATAACAGGAACGTTGACAGAGTTTAAAACTGCGTCAAGCATTTCAAGGTCGAAGCCTTTTTTTACACCGTCGGTGTCAATAGAATTGACAACGACTTCCCCTGCGCCAAGGTCAACGGCGTGTTTTATCCAGTCGATTGCTTCCATACCTGTGTTCTCTCTTCCGCCTTTGGAAAACACTCGGAAAACTCCGTCAACACGTTTTACGTCGGCGGAAATTACAACACATTGATTTCCGTATTTTTTGGCGGCTTCTTCGATGAGTTTAGGGTTTTTGATAGCACCTGAATTTACGCTGACTTTATCTGCTCCGCATTTGAGAACTCTGTCAAAGTCAGAAACGGTATTTATTCCCCCTCCAACTGTGAGAGGGACGAAAATCTTACTTGCAACCTCAGTCAGTATATCTGTAAAAAGGGCTCTCCCCTCGCTTGATGCGGTTATATCATAAAAGACAAGTTCGTCTGCACCGCTATCGGAATAAAATTTTGCGAGTTTTACAGGTGATGACACGTCCGAGAGCCCAAGAAAGTTTACTCCTTTTACTACCCTTCCGTCTTTGACGTCGAGGCAGGGTATAATTCTTTTTGTTATCATCGTGACACCTCAATTGCTTCTTTAAGGTTTATAGCGCCCGTATAATAGGCTTTTCCGATTATGGCTCCGTACAAATTCATTTTGCGAAGTGCCTTTACGTCTTCGATGGTAGATACGCCACCTGATGCTACTATATTCATTTTATATTTTTCTGAAAGTTCGCGGTACATTTCAAGGTTTGTGCCTGACATGGCTCCGTCTTTTGAAATGTCGGTGCATATGACGGTGTTAACCCCCATATTTTCCATTTTACTTAAAAATTCGTCAAGGGTAACAGATGAGGTTTCAAGCCATCCCTTTATAGCAATATAGCCTTCTTTTACGTCGGCACCTACTGCAACTTTGTCCGTGTATTTTTCAAGGGCGGTTTTTAGAAAAGCGGTGTCGTTTATGGCGGCAGTGCCGAGAATTACTCTGTCAACTCCTGCCTCAAGGTATTTTTCAAGAGTTTCAAGGTTTCTCACTCCTCCCCCTATTTCAACGAAGAGGTTAGTTTTTTCGGCTATTTCTCTGACAACTGAAAGATTAGGGGTAGTTGCGTCCTTTGCGCCTTCAAGGTCTACCATATGTATAAAACTCGCACCCTGTCTTTCAAAGTCACGTGCAACGTCAAGAGGGTTATCGCTATATACTGTCATATTTTTATAGTCGCCTTTAAAAAGGCGTACTGCTTTTTTATCGTATAAATCTATTGCAGGGAAAATATTCATTTGTTATTTAGTCCTCCCATTCAGCAAAGGCGCGAAGAATACCCAGCCCTACTTCACCGCTTTTTTCGGGGTGAAACTGGGTGCCTGAAACGTTGTTGTAGGCAACTGCGGCGGTGAGTTCTTTTCCGTATTCTGCTGTCATAATAAGGCTATCTTCACAGTCGGTTGCAAAATAAGAATGGACAAAGTACACACAGTCGCCTTCTTTTGTATATTTGAAAACAGGGTGTTCCTTTTTCTTTATCAGGGCATTCCAACCGATGTGTGGAATTTTCAGGTGGGCGGGAATAGTGCCTTTCATTGAAACGACTTTTCCTTTTAAGAGTCCAAGTCCCCGATGCTCTCCATACTCAAAACTTTTCTCAAATAAAAGTTGCATACCAAGGCATATACCGAAAATCTTTTTGCCCTTTTCAACTTCGTCTACAATAACTTTATCAAGTCCGCTTTCGCGAAGTTTTTTTATGGCATCTCCAAAAGCGCCAACTCCCGGAAGTATTATTTTATCGGCTTTTTCAATATCCTCTTTTAAAGACGTTACCTTTACTTCTGCTCCGATTGCTTTAAGAGATGATGTAAGAGAAAAGAGATTTCCTACTCCATAGTCAATAAGTGCAATCATTAAAGGACTCCTTTTGTGGAAGGGATTTCACCATTGAGTTTGAGGTCGATGGCGGTGGCTTTATTAAGTGTTCTTGCAACCGATTTAAAAACGCCCTCGATTATGTGGTGGGAGTTTGTTCCTGCAAGTTTTGTAACGTGGAGGGTGACTCCTGCTTCTCTTACAAAACCTTGCCAGAATTCTTCTGAGAGTTCTGTGTCAAACTCTCCTACTTTTGTAGTAGGAGTTGTGGCGTTATAGGAAAGGTACGCTCTGCCCGAAATATCAACTGCCGACATTATAAGGCTTTCGTCCATAGGAAGAGTTGTGTCGGCGTAACGGCATATGCCTTTTTTATCACCGATAGCCTCAAAAAACGCTTTTCCAAGGGCTATTCCTATATCTTCTGCTGTGTGGTGGTAGTCAACCCAACTATCCCCTGCACATATAACGTCAAGGTCAAAGCGTGAGTGCTTTGAAAAAAGGGTAAGCATATGGTCAAGGAAGCCTGAACCGGTCTTTATATTGCTCTCCCCTTTTCCGTCGAGATTTAAGGTGAGTTGTATATCTGTTTCTGCTGTTTTACGTACTATTTTTGAAGTTCTCATTTTTCTTCCTCCAAAATTTCTAAAACTTTTGATATAAATATTTCCATCTGTTCTTGTGTGCCGATAGTTATGCGGTTGAAATTACTTATTCTATCGCTCTCAAAGTGTCTTATCAGGACACCTTTTTCTTTGAGTTTTACATAGAGGTCCGAGCCTTTTATTCTTTTGCTTTCGGCAAACAGGAAATTGGCTTTTGAATCGGTGACAAAGAAGCCGAGTTCTTTAAGTGAAGATGCAGTATAGTCTCGGGTTAACTGAATTTTCTTGCAGTTATTCATATAATAGTCGTCGTCTTCTATTGCCGAAACTCCTGCTTTCATAGTCATTCGATTTACGTTATAGGGGTTAGTGGAATACCTTAGAGTATTTATGTCCTTTATAAGTTCAGGAGAAGCAAAGCCCATACCAAGACGTGCTCCTGCAAGGGAACGTGACTTCGAGAAGGTCTGTGTTACAAGCAAATTGTCATACTTATTCACAAGTGACACCGCACTTTCTGTACCAAAATCCACGTATGCTTCGTCAATTATTACAACATTGTCGGGATTGGCTTTTACAATCTTTTCAATTTCAGAAAGTTCAAGTGCAATTCCCGTGGGGGCATTGGGGTTTGCCAAAAAGACTGTGGCGTTATTTAGCATATAGTCTTCTGGTGAAACTGTAAAGTCCTTGTTTAAAGGAATTTCAGTATATGGCAGGTTATAAAGGTTTGCAAAAACTTTATAAAAGCCATAGGTCAGGTCGGGGAAAATGGCGGGGTGAGTACTGTCACAGAAAGCAAGAAAGGCGAAATTGAGAATTTCGTCAGAGCCATTTGTAACGACGACGCAATCTTCTGGAAGATTGTACCTTTTGGCAAGAGCCGAGACAAGCTCCTTGGAGTCGGGGTCTGAATAGAGCATAAGGCGTGAAACTTCCTCGGACACTGCCTTTTTCACTTTATCTGACGGGGGGTAAGGCGACTCGTTGGTATTGAGTTTTATGTATTTTTTATCGTTTAACTGTTCGCCCGGAACGTATGGGACAAGATTTTTATGAGTGGTAGAAAAAAATCTGCTCATTACTTCTCACCTCTTACCTCAACGCTTCTGGCGTGGGCGTCAAGTCCCTCTTTTCTTGCAAAATAAGCAACTTTGCTCTCTACTTTATCAAGAGCGTCCTTTGTATAATAAATTATCTGGGACTTCTTTACAAAGTCGTCTACGCTGAGAGGAGAAGAAAATCTTGCAGTACCGCTTGTGGGAAGTGTGTGGTTGGGACCTGCAAAATAGTCTCCCAAGGCTTCGGGACAGTATTTGCCCATAAAAATCGAACCTGCGTGATGAACTTTATCAAGATAATCAAAAGGGTTATCTACGCTGAGTTCAAGGTGTTCGGGGGCAATAGCGTTGGCGATATCGATAGCCAAAAGAAGATTGTCCTCTGCTACGATAATTTTTCCGTTATTATCAATAGACTGACGGGCAATATCTGCACGTGGAAGCAGTGGAATTTGTCTTTCAAGTTCTTCGCTGACTTTTTTCGCGAATTCAAAACTGTCGCACACCAAAACTGCACTTGCCATTTTATCGTGTTCTGCCTGAGAGAGCATATCGGCGGCAATATTTTTAGGTATGGAAGTTCTGTCTGCTACAACTAAAATTTCACTGGGACCTGCTATCATATCAATGGAAACTTTACCGAAGACCTGTTTTTTCGCTTCGGCAACATAGGCGTTTCCGGGGCCTACGATTTTGTCCACCTTGGGAACGGTGTCGGTACCGTATGCAAGGGCTGCAACTGCCTGTGCACCACCAACTTTAAATATTCTGTCGACTCCTGCAATTTTGGCAGCGGCAAGAATTACAGGGTTAACCTTTCCGCTTGTCATTGGGGGGGTTACCATTACAATCTCTTTGCAACCTGCAATTTTTGCAGGAATTGAATCCATTAAAACGGTTGAGGGATAGGCGGCGGTACCTCCAGGTACGTAGAGGCCTACTTTTTCAATAGGCGTTACACGTTGGCCTGTAACAACTCCGTCCTTTTCGTTTATAAAGAAACTGTTTGCGACCTGTCTTTTGTGAAAGTTTCTGATGTTCTCGGCACTTTCTTTTAAAACGTCAATAAATTTTTTTTCCACCGATGAGAAAGCCTCGTCGATTTCTTCGGGAGTCACTTCCAGTGTTGAAAGTTTTACTTTATCGAACTTTTCGCAATATTCAAAAAGTGCTCTGTCTCCGTTTTTTATTACGTTATCTATTATTTCTTTAACTGTGCCTTCTACGTTTTGTGAGATGTTTTCTCTTTTATAGATTTCGCTGTTTGGCACGTCTCCATATTTATAAATACTAATCATCTGTCTTTACCTGTGCTTTCATACTCTCAACTATTTTTTCTATTTCCTGTGTTTTGAATTTGAAACTTGATTTATTGGAAATGAGTCTTGCACTGATGGGCACAACTGTTTCAACTACCTCAAGGTCGTTTTCCTTTAGGGTTGTGCCTGTCTCTACGATATCCACGATAACGTCAGAGAGTTTAAGAATAGGTGCAAGTTCTATTGAACCGTTGAGTTTGATAATGTCTATATCGCGACAACGTGACGAATAAAAGTTTTTTGCGATATTGACAAATTTAGTTGCCACCTTCAAGGTACGTGTGTTGTCGTCGTAAAAACCTTTTTTAGCGGCTACTGCCATTTTGCATTTGCCTATATTAAGGTCTAAAAGTTCGTATATTTCGGGTGTATATTCAAGGAGTATATCCTTTCCCGCAACACCTATATCGGCGGCTCCCCTTTCAACGTATATAGACACGTCAGAGGGTTTTACCCAAAAGTAGCGTACTCCCTTTTCTTTATTTTCAAATATGAGTTTGCGGTTGTTCTCGTGAATGGAAGGACATTCGTATCCTGCTCTTTCGAACATTGAATAAACCTTTTCACCGAGTCTTCCTTTGGGAAGGGCTATATTTAACATTTTATTTTACCTCCCCGTAAAAGTTTTCTGTCATTTTATATCTGAGTTTTTCGGGTATGACTTTTTGGGCTGAAACTGTAAGTCCTGATTCTGTAAGTGCCATAACTCTGTCAAGGACCTTGGCGATATCGTCACTCTCTTTGTACAGCAAAAGCACGTCCACATCCCACGTTTTTGTATCTGTGTTTAAATCTTCAAGCAAGTCTAAATACAAAGCAAAACCCAAGGCTCCTGAACGGCGTCCCATTCTCTCCATTAAGGCGTCGTACTGTCCCCCTGCAAGTACTCCTTCGGGTATTCCTTTTAAAAATCCTTTGAACACTATTCCGTTATAGTAGTTCATATCGTTGATTACTGAAAAATCAATTCGTATTCTGTCGGCGTACTGTGTTTTTGAAAGGAGTTTGCATATATCGGAAAGTTCTTTCAAGGCTTCTTTTTCTCTGTCTGTTTCTACCAAAACTTCAAGTTTTGACAAAACTTTATCGGGGGCACCGTAAAGGTCGATAAAAGAAAGAAGTTGCATAGATTTTTCGGGGTCAACGTTATAGTCTTTTAAGAGTTTTTCGGCTTCGTGGCGGTTCTTTTCGGAAACAAGGCGAATAAATTCTTTTTTGAAGACGTCGTCTTTACCTGTGTTATCGAGGAACGCTTTGAAAATGCCCATATGGGACAGGTCAAGAGCAAAATCGGACGTAACTGTATCAAGGCTTTTTGCCGCAAGGAAAATTACTTCAAAAACGTCGTACAGGTCTACGTCTCCTATACATTCAAGTCCCGTTTGCATTATCTCTTTAAAGCGGTGGGTACTTCCTGAAACTCTATATACGTTTTCGTTATAGTAAACTTTTTCTTTCACACCTGGGGTGTCTGTGGTGTTCTTAATTATCGACAAGGTCACGTCGGGTTTTAAGGCAAGGAGGTCTCCGTTTGTATCGTTAAAAGTAATAACAGAATCGGAAACTAAAAAGTCCTTGTTTTTAACGTAAAGGTCGTAGGGCTCGAACTTGCTCATTTTAAAGGGTAGATAGCCATACTGTTTATAAAGACCGCGAAGGGCAAAGACTGCCTTTTCTTCGTTCTTTAATATATCTTCTCTCATAGTCATTTTTCCTCTTTTTCAAGTTTGTCAAGTTTTTCAAGAACTGCTTTGTATCCTCCGCCTCCGTATTCAAGGCATTTGTTTACTCGGCTGATTGTTGCAGTACTCATTCCTGTAGTTTTACTTACTACTACGTAATTTTCTCCGTCCATAAGCATCTTCGCCGCTTTAAGTCTTTGGGATATATCAAGTATCTCCTTAACTGTACAGGCGTCTTCAAAAAACTTATAGCACTCCTCTACACTTTCAAGGCAAAGAATCGCACGGAAAAGATTGTCAACTTCAGGGGTATGTAATTTATCCATAATTGTTCCTCACTTTATCGCTTTAATATGCTAAATTATAATACTTGTCTTTCCCTTTGTCAAGGCTTTTTAATAAAAAAATTGATGCATCACGAAATTGATGCATCAATTCTGGCGTCTTACTGTTTTATACTCGTCATAAAGTTGATAATAAGGGCAGAAATCGAAGGATTCTTCCATATATTTCAGGTACTCATCTTCGTCAAGTTCAACCATACACACGTTTGCTCCGATTTCGTCGTCGTAGACGAAGTTGAGACAGGTTTCGCAGTTGGTGGGGGTTCTTTTTTTCTTATTCATATTTAACACCTCACTGTATTTTACTATCTTTTTCTTCTTATGTCAATCATTTGAGTTGACAATATTCGATGTTATATGATAAAATTTATATATAAAAAAGAGGAGAGAAAACATGAAAAAGAAGATAAACGTGCTAAAACTTACAAGAGTTGCCCTTTCTGTTGCCTTTATTTCCATTGGGGCTATGCTTTCTTTTCCTACTACTCCTGCCTTTTCATTACAAACTTTATGTATCTTTATAGTATCTGTTTTTCTGACGCCGACTGAGGCTTTATGGGCGGGATTTGTCTATATACTTTTAGGTATTGTAGGACTTCCGATTTTCTCAAACTTCGGCTCGGGAATTGGTGTTATTTTATCGTTGTCGGGGGGATTTATTATTTCCTTCCCTCTCGTTTTATTCATTATAAGTAAAATGATACGAAAGTTTCAGAAGACCACCTTTGTTTATGCTTTTGTTTTTGGAGTTGCTACCCTTATCACCTACGTATTTGGTGCTATATGGATAGAAGCCTTGAATTACTATGACGGAACTTTCCTTCAAATGCTACCTGCTTGTATATTGCCTTTTATACCCTTTGACGCTTTGAAGATTTTCGTGGCTATTTTGTGCATAAAAAAACTTGGGAGTGCGCTTGGACATAATGAAGAAAAAAATAATTCATCTAAAAACGGTTGACTCCACTAATACTTATTTAAAACTTCTTGCCGAAAAGGGTGAAAAAGAAGGCTGTGTAGTTGTGTCCGACAAACAGACGTCAGGACGCGGAAGACGTGGAAAAAGTTTCTTTTCCCCTGATGGCACAGGACTTTATATGAGTTTCTTACTTCAGCCCGAATTTTCTCCCGACGAGGCTTTGTTTATTACCCCGTGTGCTGCAGTTGCCACTGCCCGTGCAATCGAGTTTATGACGAAAAAACCTTGTCTTATAAAATGGGTAAACGATATTTACGTTGACTCAAAAAAGGTTGCGGGAATTCTCACTGAGGGGTCTTTTGATTTTGAAAAAGATAAGACAAACTACGTAATTGTAGGTGTCGGTGTAAACGTGCTCTCCCCTTTGGGTGATTTTCCCGAAGAATTACGAACTCTGGCTACAAGTCTTGACTGCGGGGACATAAGGGAAAAACTTTCCCACAAGATTTTAGAGGAATTTTTCAAATTATATAAAGATTTTAAAAGTCATTCTTTTATAAAGGAATACAAGGAACGCTCTTTTATTGTAGGAAAGACCATAGAGGTTATGGGGTATGAAAACATTAAAGGTCGTGTTCTGGAAATTGACGACTGTTGTCGACTTGTAATTGAACTTCCTGACAAGACGAAAAAAGTACTCACTTCGGGAGAAGTGAGTACAAAAATAATATAGTTATTTGTTTTTACAATACTCTAAGATGGCATCGCTCATATAATGGGCGGTGCCTTTTCCAAACACGTCAATCTTTGGAGCGAAGTCGTCGCCTCTGTACATACGTCCAAGACACTCTAAAAGTTCGTCGGTACATTCGTAATGGTTTTCGGTCATATACTTCTGCCAGATTCTTACAAGTTTCAAGGTGTCGGGGTGGTTTGGGGGGTATTTATCCTTATACTCTGCAAAAGTATAGACGATATCGGCAAGAGCATCGTCAAAACCGTGATTATCTCTTTTCATTGTATCTCCTTTACACAGGCTCTACCTGACTGTTATACAGTTTTGTGTAAAATCCGTTTTCCAAAAGAAGTTCTTTATGGTTTCCTTTTTCAATAACGTTTCCGTCAAACATTACAAGGATTGTGTCTGCCTCCTTAACTGTAGAGAGGCGGTGGGCAACGATAAAGGAAGTTTTGCCTTTCATAAGTTTTGCAAAGGCGTCCTGTATCTTCTTTTCGGTACGGGTGTCGATTGAGGAAGTTGCTTCGTCTAAAATGAGCATTGGCGGTGGGGAAAGCATTATACGGCTTATACATATAAGTTGTTTTTGTCCCAAGGACAGTTGTCCGTCGCCATCTGTTATCTCGGTGTCGTAGCCCTTGGGAAGACGTTTTATAAAGTTGTGGGCATGACAGGCTTTTGCCGCTTCGATTATTTCTTCACGTGTGGCATCCTCTTTACCCATTGCGATATTTTCGGCAACGGTTCCTTTCTTTATCCAGGTATCTTGAAGTACCATACCGAAGTTCTCTCTAAGATTTTTGCGGGAGAGAGTCTTCGCATCAATTTCGTCGATACAAATCTCGCCTTTATCGGTGTCGTAAAATCTCATAAGAAGATTTATGAGGGTGGTTTTTCCCGAACCTGTTGGGCCTACAATTGCAACACGTTGACCTGATTTTACTGACAGGTTGAAGTTCTCGATAAGGGTTTTCTCTTTATCGTAAGAGAAAGAGACGTTATCAAAGGTTACGTCACCTTTTGGAGAAGTGAGAGTATTTGTAGGGGTATCCTTTTCACTTTCCTCGCCTATAAATTCAAAGACTCTTGCGGCACAGGCAAGGGAGTTCTGAAGTTCGGTAACAACTCCTGAAATTTCGTTGAAGGGTTTTGTGTACTGACCTGCATAACTCAAAAAGCAGGTAAGTCCGCCAACTGTCATAGTTCCTGACACAACTGAAAATGCGCCAAAACCCCCTACAAAGGCATAAACAAGGCTATTTACGAAGCGGGTGGTGGGGTTTGTGATAGAGGAGAAGAAGATAGCACGAAGAGAATGTTTTTCGAGTTTTTCGTTAACTTTATCAAAGTCAGAAAGTGTTTCTTCCTCGTGACAAAAGGCTCTTACTACCTTTTGATTACTTATCACTTCGTCGATAATTGAGGTAACCTCTCCCCTTGTGACGCTTTGCTTTTGGAACATACTGTGGGTGTTTTTAGCAATAAATGATGCGGCAAATAGAGACAGCGGGGTGAGAAGTATTACAATCAATGCAATTTTCAGGTTGATGCTTATCATAAAGACGATAGTTGCAAGGATTGTGACAACTCCTGTGAAAAACTGGGTAAATCCCATAATAAGTCCGTCGGCAAACTGTCCTGCATCGGCTATTACTCGGCTGACGACGTCACCGTGAGGGTGAGAGTCGATATATGACAGTGGAAGGCGTACAAGTTTTTTAAAGGCTTCCTGTCTTATGTTTCGGACTGTGGAAAAGGTGATTTTATTGGCTATGATACTTACAAGCCATTGGAAGATTGCTGTAATTATTGCCACAATCACAATTTCTATTACAAGTGGGATAATTTTATCAATTTCCACATTTCCTTTCCCTACCGCAAGGTCAATTGCTTCGGAAACGATGATGGGAATATAGAGAGAAAGAATACTAAATGATGCTGAAAAAATTATCAAAAGTGCCAAAAGAAACTTATGTCTTGAAACGTAGGAAAGAACGGTTTTTAAGGTGCTTTTTTTCATTTTGTTCCCTCCTGTGAAGAATACTGGGTGTCATATATCTCTTTATAGGCAACACAAGTGTCTAAAAGGTCCTTGTGAGTACCTTCGCCTACCACGACTCCGTCTTCAAGGACGATAATCTTGTCGGCGTGAAGTACAGATGAGGCACGTTGAGAAACAATAAAGACTGTTGGGTTTTGAGGCAAGGTGGAAATGGCGCGACGTAAATTCAAGTCGGTGAGATAGTCAAGTGCCGACGATGAGTCGTCGAGGATAAGTATTTTCGGGTTTCCTACTATGGCACGTGCGATAGTCAGTCTCTGACGTTGACCGCCTGACAGGTTCTTACCACCTGCTTCAATTTCAAAGTCCAGACCACCTTCTTTTTCCATAACAAAGTCTTTTGCCTGTGCTATTTCAAGGGCGGTTATAATTTCTTCGTCTGTGGCATCTTTTTTGCCCCACTTCATATTGTCACGGACGCTTCCGTGAAAGAGGGTGGCTTTCTGCGGGACGATACCGATTTTTGAACGCAAAGATTTCTCTGAATAGTCGTTTACGTTTTTGCCTCCTACTTTAACTACGCCCTCTGTGGCTTTATAAAAGGCGGGAATAAGGTTTATAAGGGTGGTTTTTCCGTCTCCCGTTCCCCCTATTACGCCTATTGTTTCACCTTCTTTGGCACTAAAGGTAATACCCGTTAGCGACAGGTCTCCTGCCCCCTCATATCTGAATGACACGTTTTCAAAGGACACGTCCCCTTGGGATGTGTATTCCTCTCCCTTGTCTTCTATAAAGGGGATTTCAAGTACGTCACTTATTCTGGTAGCACAAGCAAGAGATTTGGAAATTGTAACGATAAGGTTTGCAAGTTTTACAAGTTCCACAAGGATTTGGGACATATAGTTATAAAGGGCTACAACGTCGCCCTGTGACAAGGTTCCGATATTGATTTTTATACTTCCGCTCCATACAAGGACTGCGATACCTGTATTTATGATAATAAAGGTAAGGGGGTTTGTCAGTGCGGAAATTTTGCCGACAAAACTTTCACCTTTTGCAAAAAGGTCGTTGTTTTTTCCAAAAGATGACACTTCATCGTCCTCTTTACAAAAGGCTCTGATAACTCTTGCGCCTGTAAGGTTTTCCTTGGTTGAATGGGTAAGAGTTTCAAGGTTAGTTTGCACCTTTTTATGTAAGGGCATTGTAATGAGGGTTATACCGAATACTACTACGGAAAGTAATATGATAACTACAAGGAAGATAAGTGAAATTTTCACGTCTATGGTGAATGCCATAATCATAGCGCCAAATACTACGAAGGGTGAACGTAAAAGGAGTCGAAGCGCCAAGTTCATACCTGTCTGCACTTGGTTTACGTCGCTGGTCATTCTGGTGATAAATTTTGCAGTTCCTACTTTATCAAGTTCGGAATAGGAAAGTTTACCGATGTGAGAGAAAAGGGCGTGGCGGATACGTGTAACGAAGCCTACCGATGCTTTTGCGGCAAAGTATTGGGCAGTAACTGAAAAAACAAAGCCAACAAATGCAAGTGCTACCAAGAGGAGCATATACTTTATAATGTCCCCTTTGCCCTCTTGTCCTTTTGCTATGCCAATATCGATGATATCTGCCACTACCAGAGGCACAAAAAGTTCAAAGAGTGCTTCCAGTAATTTAAAAAGTGGACCAAGTACCGCTTCTTTTTTATATGATGACATATATTTAAAAAGTTTGTTCACGTTTTTCTCCTTGATAAATAGTTTGACATCTATATTTTACCACATTTAAAAATATTAGCAATTATTTTTGATAAATTTCTTCAACTATTTGAAAATTTCATACTTTTGTGTTAAAATAAATTAAGATAATGAAAGGAGTTATATTATGAAAAACACTCTTTTGAAGGTTTTTGTTATTTTTTCTTGTATTTTTGTCCTTCTTTTATCTTCTTGCTCGAATAAAAGCAGGAACATTGCCACAGATGCCTTTGATGCTGTGGTGGAAGGTGACAAAGAGGGATTTTACGAACTTATAAAATTTGACGACTACAATGAACTATTAAGTTTTGAAAATTTCGAGTATTTCTTTGACACTTTGAAACTTGAAAAAGATTACAAGG
The DNA here is from genome assembly GCA_015065265.1 of Oscillospiraceae bacterium. Taxonomy (GTDB): domain Bacteria; phylum Bacillota; class Clostridia; order Oscillospirales; family SIG627; genus RGIG6353. The sequence continues at coordinate 46,044 of SVQQ01000004.1, forward strand.
TTAAAAAGGTAAGTAATTTAGTTTGGGTTGCCGAGTCTAAGGCTGGAAGTGTAGAAATTAAACTTACTCCCGATGAAAGTTATATAGACCCTGACGCCTTTCTCTTGAAGGAATCTACTGTTACGGTGCCTCTTGGGTCAAAGGTATTACTCAATTCCAATGAACTAACGTCCCTTGTTAACTCAACAAGACAGGGGGACGAATATTCTCTGCCTGTGATTTTTGACGGTGGAAAATATGACCTTGAAGTAATCCTGCCTTATGCAGAAAGTAAAACTTTCAATTTGGACAGTGAAAATCTAGTTATAACTCCTGCGCGTATGACTCTAAATGAAGACAGTGAAGGTGAACTTATTGCCTTTGCGGACAGTTTTGTTAAAGCACTTTATTATAATGCTCAGAGTGCCAAGTTGTTTTATGAACTGCAAGTTCCCTTTGTTTCAAGTGTAATATCTGAAACGGAACTTATGGAACTTAAAGAAGAATATAACGAAGTGTCCGACATATTCGTGGTGTATGACGATGAAGGTAATTTACTAAAGGACGGTATATTTGACCTGCTCTTTACAGACTCTTTGGCGAATATAAGTCATAACGGTGAAAACTTTATTGTAAATCTCACTCTTGATTTTTCTTACCAGATGAAAGGTGAATCGGGTGACGTTCAAGACGTTTTTGACGATATACAAGTTGAGGTTACCTTAGTTTTTGATGGAGAAAAATGGGGAGTTGTTGCTTTTGACGGTGACACTTTATAAAAGACCAGGGCATCATCATTATTGATGATGCCCTGTTTTTGTGCTTTCTTTTCTTCTTTTTCTTCTTACTGAATTTATGTGGCGTTCAAAGGCTGACGTGTTTATAAGATGCGCTATAAGGTACTGCTCGAAAGCGGGTACGGTGCAGGAATAAAAGCCCAAAGCCTTTTTGAAGTCCTCGCATAAGTTTTGAGGTAACACCATATATGCGACTCTCAAAGAGGGTGATATGGTCTTTGAAAAGGTGTTAATGTAAATTACGTTACCGCCGTCAGATAATGAAAAGAGGGTTTCTTCAGTTTTTTTTGACAGTGTAAATTCAGATTCAAAATCGTCCTCTACTATAATTCCGTTGTTCTTTTGTGACCAGGTTATATATTCGCGTCTTTTGGAGGCAGATGCCGTAACGCCCGACGGGTAACTTCTGTACGGAGAAATATGTAAAACGTCAACGTTACTGTTTTTGAGGGCTTTAGAAGTTATTCCGTTTTTACCGAGGGGAAGTAATTTTACATTTACACCCTTTGCTTTATATACTTGATAAATTTTTTGATAAGAGGGGTTTTCTATGCCCCATATTTTTTCTCTTCCGAGAAATTCGACTATCATTCCGTAAAGATATTCTGCTCCCGACCCTATGAAAATCTGTTCGGGGGACGCCACAATTCCCCTACTTCTATTTAAATATCTTGAAATTGACTGCCTTAATTCCATAGTACCGAAGTTCTCGGATTTTTCCATCAACAGTTCACCATAATCAGAGATAACGCGTCTCATTGAACGGGCAATAACTGAATACGGAAAAGAAAAAGTGTCGCTTGTATATTTTTTGTGATATACTACCTGTGTTTCTTCGGCTACCGAATAGTTTTCATCTTCGCTGTATATGACAAAATATCCGCTACGTTGTTTTCCTTCGATATATCCTTCGTCAACAAGAAGAGTATATGCACGTTCTACGGTTATAACACTGACGCCCGTTTCTTCGGCTACAAGTCTTTTTGAAGGAAGTTTTTCACCGAATTTATATACTCCGTTTATAATATCATCTCTTATTTGCTTATATAATGTTATATAGGCGTATTTATCACTTTGTTTATCGATTACGTACTTCATCTGGTATTATAAAAAACTCCTGATTTGATTATTTTAATATATCCAGAATTATTTTATAATTTTCTTATCAAGTTGTCAAGGAGTAATTATATGAAAGAGAAAAGATTAAACGGATTAAGACTTATGTGTCTTACCGCCATTTTTATGGCTATGAACGTTGCCTTTAGTTCCTTTGGTATACCAGTGCCTGCGGGTAGGATTTATCTGTGTGATGCTGTGATTTGTACCGCCGCGCTTTCCTTAAATCCTTTATGTGCTTTCTTTGTGGGCGGCGTAGGTTCGTTTTTAGGAGACTTTTTCTTCTACCCTGCCGCTATGTTCGTGTCACTTGTGGTTCACGGACTGCAAGGAATTATGATATCGCTAATTGGAAGAAAAACTGATAGTCTTATAAGAAAAGTTTTTGCGGTATGTGTAGGTGCGATAATTATGGTGGTCGGATACACCCTTGGCTGTGCCTTTGTTTACGGAACGCCCGAGGGGGCAATTATCAATATTCCTTATGAAGCATTACAGGCGACAGTTGGCGGAGTGTTAGGGCTTTTGGTACATAAAAGAATTAAGTTTTAGAAAGTAAAAAATTAAAGCCGAGAAAGTTAAAACTTTCTCGGCTTATCTTTTTGTAAATTACTTTACAAGTTCAATAATAGCCATTTCAGCAGCGTCACCGCGTCTGGGTCCTTTACGAAGGATTCTTGTATAGCCACCATTTCTTTCTGCATATGCAGGAGCGATTTCGTTGAACAGTTTTGTTACAACTTCCTCTTTAGTGATAAATGCAAGTGCCTGTCTTCTGGCTGCAAGTGTATTTGTTTTACCAAGCGTAATCATTTTTTCAGCAAGGCTTCTTACTTCCTTTGCTCTTGTTACGGTGGTTTCTATTGAACCGTTTTCTAAAAGGTATGTTGTCATACCTCTGAGCATTGCCATTCTTTGTTCGGTTGTACGACCTAACTTTCTTGTTCCTGGCATTTTGTGTTCCTCCTTTACTCAGTATTACAAACGCTGTGCGTCCTTATTCGTCCTCTTTTTTAAGAGAAAGTCCCATATCTTCAAGTTTTTTGATAACTTCCTCGAGAGACTTCTTACCAAGGTTACGCACCTTAATCATTTCGTCTTGTGTATGATTTGTCAGGTCGCCTACTGTATCAATTCCTGCTCTCTTCAAGCAGTTGAATGAACGAACTGACAAGTCAAGTTCCTCAATGGTCATCTCAAGTTGAATTTTCTTGACGGTATCATCACCATCTACCATTCCAACAGCAGGCGAGTTCGCACTGTCTGAAAGATTGATAAACAGTTCAAGATGATCGTTGAGAATCTTGGCGGCAATTGAAACTGCTTCTTTTGCCGTAAGAGTTCCGTCGGTCTGAATTTCGATAGTAAGTTTATCAAAATCAATACTGTTTCCTACACGGGCAGGTGTAACGGTATAGTTCGCGTTATACACAGGCGTATAGATTGAGTCAGTATATATAATACCGATAGTTCCGGGGCCGTTCTGCTTATTCTTATCTGCGCTTACATAGCCTCTGCCCTGTTCAAAGGTGAGTTCCATATAAAACCTTGAATCTGCGGCAAGAGTTGCGATGTGGTGGTCGGGATTGATAATTTCGATATCTGAATCGATTTTTATATCACCCGCTGTTACCTCACACTCTCCTGTCATATCAATGATTACTGTTTTAGGACAGTCGCAGAAAAGTTTTGCTGTGATACCCTTGACGTTTAAGATGATTTCGGTAACGTCTTCCTTCACACCGGGGATTGTTGAGATTTCATGTAAAACACCATCAATTTTTACACAGGTTACAGCAACACCCGGAAGAGAACTGAGAAGCACTCTGCGGAGGGAATTTCCTAATGTTATACCAAATCCTCTTTCAAGGGGTTCAATTTCAAATTTGCCATATGAACCGTTTTCACTTAATTCAACGGTTTCAATACTCGGTCTCTTAAACTCTATCATCATTTTCCTCCTCTGATTTAGTTTGTTAATAAACTAATACCCATTACGCCGCACACTGAATTGTACTGCGTAAATAAAAGTATCGGGCCATTTGATGATATCTCTTATTTTGAGTACAATTCGACGATAAGATGTTCCTGAATCTCGAAGTCAACGTCTTCTCTTGCAGGAAGAGTAACTACCTTAGCTGTAAGGTTCTGCTTGTTTACGTCGAGCCACTGAGGGTTCTTCTTATTGTCAATGTTTTCAACAAGTGACTTAAACTTAGGAAGAGATTTGCTCTTGTCCTTAACTGCGATCTCGTCACCAACTTTTACAAGTTGTGAAGGGATATTAGCCTTTGAGCCATTCAATGTGAAGTGACCGTGGCGAACGAGCTGTCTTGCGTCTCTTCTGCTTTCAGCAAGTCCCATTCTGTAAACTACGTTATCAAGTCTTCTTTCAATGAGTTTGAGAAGGTTTTCACCTGTCATACCCTCTTGTGCATCTGCCTTTGTAAAGTAGTTTCTGAACTGCTTTTCAAGAACGCCATAATATCTCTTTGCTTTCTGTTTTTCACGAAGCTGAAGTCCGTATTCTTTCATCATTCCTCTACGTGCTGAGCCATGCTGACCGGGGATTGTGCTTCTTCTTACAATAGCGCACTTATCGGTGAAACATCTGTCTCCTTTGAGGAACATTTTAACGCCTTCTCTACGACACTGTCTGCATGAAGGTCCTGTATATTTTGCCATATTCTTGCACCTCCTTCTTTAATTATACACGTCTTCTCTTGGGAGGACGGCATCCGTTATGCGGAATAGGTGTTACGTCTTTAATAAGTGTTATGTCAAGACCTGCTGTCTGAAGAGCTCTGATTGCAGATTCTCTTCCCTGACCGGGGCCTTTTACAAATACTTCAACTGTTTTAAGTCCGTGTTCCATTGCTGCCTTTGCTGCCTGTTCTGCTGCCATCTGTGCTGCAAAAGGTGTGGACTTCTTTGAACCCTTGAATCCGAGTTCTCCGGCTGATGCCCATGAAAGAGCATTTCCGTCTACGTCTGTAAGAGTAACTATTGTATTATTGTATGTGGAGCAGATGTGTGCCGCGCCCTTTTCAATGTTTTTTCTCTCACGACGTCTCTTTACAGTCTTTTTAGCCTGTACTTTAGCTGCCATTTAACTTGTCACTCCTTACTTCTTCTTATTAGCAATTGTCTTTGCGGGACCCTTGCGTGTTCTCGCGTTGGTCTTTGTTCTCTGACCTCTTACGGGAAGACCCTTACGATGACGGATTCCTTTGTAACATCCAATGTCTGTCATTGTCTTGATGTCATAAGCAATCTTTCTTCTAAGGTCTCCTTCTACAACGAAATCGTTTTCAATAGCTTCACGAAGCTTTGCAAGTTCGTCGTCTGTAAGGTCCTTAACGCGTGTGTCGGGATTTATACCTGTTTTCTCAAGTAATTTGTTGGAAGCTGTTTTGCCGATACCGAAAATGTATGTCAATCCGATTTCGACACGCTTTTCTCTAGGAATATCTACGCCTGCTATACGAGCCATTAATTACACCTCCAATCAGCCTTGTTTCTGCTTATGCTTAGGATTTTCGCATATAACCATTACAACGCCTTTTCTTCTGATAATCTTACACTTCTCGCAAATTTTTTTTACAGAAGGCTTAACTTTCATATCAGTAACCTCCATTGTGTTATGATTTTTTAGTTTTTTGTTTTGCAGAATTACAGTCTTCTGGTAATTCTGCCCTTAGTGGTGTCGTAAACTGATATATCTACCAGTACACGGTCACCGGGTACGATTTTAATATAATTCATTCTCATTTTGCCCGAGATGTGAGCGAGAATGACAAGTTCGTTTTGAAGTTTTACTTTGAAGCACGCATTGGGAAGTGTTTCCACAACAAGTCCTTCAAACTCCATTACGTCTTCTTTTCCCAAAATATTACCTCCTAATCGAAACTTTCAAACTTATTCTTTAAACTTTCTTTTATGTCGCGGTAAAGCTTTTTGTTGGTGATTTCTCCTGACAGGAGTTCTTTTTTTATTTCCTCTGACAAGGTCAGATTCAAATCTTCAACATGCTTTATCTGTTTTAGTTTTGGTTTTTCGAGTCTGCGTTTTCTGCCGTCAGATAAAAGGAGTTTTCCGTCGCGTTTGTCAATTACTGCAAACACGTAGCCTTTGTCTCTTCCTGAGGTGGATTTGACAATGCTTCCAAAATTCAATGACACGTTACGCCTCGGTGAGTATCTCGACACCCGTTTCGGTAATGAGTACCGTATTTTCATAATGGGCGGCGAGTTTTCCGTCTTTTGTTACCACTGTCCATTCGTTATCAAGTGTTCTCACGTGGTGAAGTCCTTGACAAACCATAGGCTCTATGGCAATCGTTGTGCCTTTATAAATTCTGGGGCCATGACCCGCTCTGCCGTAGTTTGGTACGTCGGGTTCTTCGTGAAGGTGTTCACCTACACCATGACCTATATAGTCTCTGACAACTGAATAACCATTCATCTCAACATAGTTCTGAATCTGGGAACCAATGTCCCCTACTCTTGAACCGTCTTTGATGCCCTTTACGCCTTCGAAGAAACTCTGTCGTGTGACGTCGATAAGGTGCAACGCCTCATCGCTTACGTCACCTACGGGGAAAGTGTTGGCACAGTCTCCGTGGAAGCCGAGGTAATATGCTCCGACGTCCACTTTGACGATATCGCCCTCAAGCAGAACCCTGTTACCCGGAATTCCGTGTATCACCTCGTCGTTTACACTGACACAAGCTGATGCCGGAAATCCGTTGTAGTTAAGGAACGAGGGCTTTGCTCCGTTTTGTTCGATAAAATTTCTTATAATGCGGTCAAGTTCTGACGTGGTCATTCCGGGTTTAATAGATTGACCTGCCAGTTTTAAGGCGCCTGCCGTGATTCGACACGCCTTACGCATTTTTTCGATATCTGTTTGATTTTTAATGTTAATCATTTAAGACCCAAAACCTTCATTGTAAGCGCTGTTGTATCTTCAAGTTCTTCTTGACCTACAACGTCGCACAAAATACCGCGATTTCTGTAAAACTCCTCAAGGGGTGCTGTCTGTTTGTGATAAACTTCAAGTCTGTTGAGGATAGTTTCAGGTTTATCGTCTGTTCGCTGAGTAAGTTCGCTTGTACACTTTGTACAGTGAACACCGTCTTCAGACGGGTTATAAACTACGTGATAAGTTGCACCGCACGAAGGACATGAACGTCTTCCTGCAAGTCTTTCCACGATTTTTTCGTCGGGCACGTAGATGTTTACAACCTTGTCGATTTTAATGTTCATCTTATCGAGTGCCTCAGCCTGAGCGATTGTTCTCGGAAAACCGTCGAGGATATAACCGTCTTTGCAATCGGGTTGCATAAGTCGGTCTGTTAAGATATCAATGACAAGTTCATCGGGAACGAGTTGCCCTTTTTCGATATAGGACTGTGCCGATACTCCCAAAGGAGTTTTGTTTTTGATTGCTTCCCTTAAAATGACGCCTGTGGAAATTGTGGGGATTCCTGCTTTTTTTGAAACAAGTTCCGCCTGTGTTCCCTTACCTGCACCGGGGGCACCCAAAAAAATTATTCTCATAATTTATCCTTTCTGTGAGTCGGACACTGTTTTAATCAAGAAATCCTGAATAGTTGCGAAGCATGAGCTGACTCTCAATTTCTCTTACTGTCTCAAGGGCAACACCAACTACGATAAGAAGTGACGTACCGCCGAATGAGATATTTCCGAGTGAGGGAACAACTATTGCAACGACCATGGGAAGTATAGCAATTACTCCAAGGAAGAGTGCACCGATGAGAGTTACACGTGAAAGAATTTTCGTGATGTAATCTGCGGTGGGCTTTCCGGGACGGATACCGAGTACCACGCCACCGTTCTTCTTGATGTTGTTTGCTACTTCAACAGGATTAAATGAAATCGCAAGATAGAAGTATGCAAAAGCGATAATAAGCAAGAAGAGTACTATCGCATAAACAGGAGACTGGTAAGAAACCGCGTTGAACGCTTTGTACCAGAATGAACCTGCTTCGGGGTTGAATATAAGTTGAAGTGTTGCGGGGATAGAAACTATCGACTGTGCGAAGATGATGGGCATAACGCCTGACATATTCAGCTTAATGGGAAGCGATGAGTTCTGTCCGCCGTACATCTTTCTTCCTACAACCTTCTTAGCATACTGAACGGGGATTCTTCTCTCTGAGTTAGTAACGAATACTACGAAAGCTACGATAAGGATTATGATAACTGCTGTGAGAACAGCGGCAATAATCTTAAAGATAATGCTGTCGGGATTGAGTACTATACCGAGAATCATTGAGGGAAGGCTTGAAACGATGTTTGCGAAAAGAATCATTGAAATACCGTTTCCGATACCGTGTTCGTTGATTTTTTCAGCAAGCCACATAACAAGCGCTGCACCTGCAGTATAAGTGGCAACTATTACTATTCCTGCGAAAGCACCTGTGTCGGTGAGAACGCCTGTCAAAGATTTGAGCCATGCGTAATATCCGTATGCAGTAATAACTGCGAGAATAACTGTCACGTATCTTGTCCAGGCTTCTATTTTCTTTCTGCCTTCTTCGCCCTCTTTTGCTACGCGTTCAAGTGCGGGAATGGCGATAGTTAAAAGTTGCATGATAATTTGTGCTGTGATATAGGGTGAAACTGAAAGCGCAAAAAGTGTACCTCTTGCAAATGCTTCACCTGAAAGAATGTTCAAGTACTGGAATACAGAGCCTTCTGCTGAGTTAAACGTTGCCTGAAGTACTGCTGAATCGAAGTACGGAACGGGGATTACGCAACCTAAACGGAAGAGTACGAGGATTATCGCTGTGAATATGAGTTTTGCTCTCATATCAGCAACTTTCCAAGCGTTAATAAAAGTTTTAAGCACTTAGATCACCTCTGCTTTTCCGCCTGCGGCTTCAATTTTCTCTTTAGCTGCAGCTGAAAAGACAGTTGCCTTTACAGTAACTTTTTTAGTGAGTTCGCCGCCTCCAAGAATTTTAAGACCGTCATATGCTTTTTTAATAACCTTTGCTTCGAGGAGTGTTTCGAGTGAAATCTCGTCACCGTCGTTATATTTTTCAAGGTCACAAACATTTATGATTGCATATTTAGTAGCGAATTTGCTATTGTCAAAACCTCTTTTGGGGAGTCTTCTGTACGCAGGAATCTGACCACCTTCAAAACCGGGTCTTACTCCTCCGCCGGAGCGCGCATTCTGTCCTTTATGTCCCTTGCCGGCGGTTTTACCATTGCCGGAGCCAGCTCCTCTACCCTTGCGCCATGCAGGAGTTGCAGAACCGGGTGCGGGTGAAAGTTCATGAAGCTTCATAGTTTTCCTCCTTTGCTTTATGAAATTTGTTTGTTAATCTACCTGTTCAACCTTTACAAGATGTTTAATTACAAAAATCTTGCCCTGCAAAGCCGGAGAGTCTTCAAGTACTTTTGAATCTCCGATTTTCTTCAATCCGAGAGAACCGGCAGTTTTAACCTGTTTGTCAAGTCTGCCTATGAGACTTTTTACAAGTGTTATCTTTACCATTGTTTTTCTCCTTACTTAAGAATTTCTTCGGGCGTCTTATTTCTGATTGCTGCTACATCTTCAACAGTTCTCAGGTTTCTAAGGCCTTCAAAGGTTGCCTTTACTACGTTTGTGGGATTGTTGGATCTGAGGCATTTTGTTCTAACGTCCTTGATACCTACCATCTCAATAACGCTTCTTACTTTACCGCCTGCAATAACTCCGGTACCGGGTGCGGCGGGTTTGAGGAGGACTCTACCTGCTCCGAATTCACCGATGATTTCGTGAGGGATTGTTGTTCCCTTCATTGATACTTCGATGATGTTCTTCTTGGCATCTTCCATTCCTTTTCTAACAGCCTCGGGACGTTCTGCGGCTTTGCCCAGACCGTAACCTACGTGACCGTTTCCATCTCCAACTACAACAAGGGCTGTGAACTTTCTTACACGACCGCCCTTAACTGTCTTGGAAACGCTTTTTACATCAACAACGACTTCTTTGAGGTCGAGTGTTGCAGCATCTATTTTACGAGCCATGAATGTAACCGTTCCTTTCAATTAGAATTTCAAGCCGCCTTCGCGCGCTGCTTCAGCAAGTGCCTGTACGCGTCCGTGATATACATATCCGCCGCGGTCAAAAACTACTTCTGTGATGCCACGCTCAAGGGCTCTCTTTGCGATCATTGTACCTACAGCCTTAGCTGCTTCTTTGTTTCCGCCGTATCCTTCAAATTCTTTATCAAGAGTTGAAGCAGAAAGAAGTGTTACGCCGTTTTCGTCGTCAATGATTTGTGCATAGATGTTCGCGTTTGAACGGAAAACGTCAAGACGGGGTCTTGCTGCTGTTCCTGAAATCTTAGCACGGATTCTCTTATGTCTGCGAAGACGCTGTTTGTTTGTATCAACTTTACTAAACATTTACATACACTCCTTTCATTATTTACCGGCTTTACCGGATTTACGACGAATAACTTCGTCAGAGTACTTGATACCCTTGCCAAGATAAGGTTCGGGAGGTCTCTTGCCTCTGAGTTCAGCTGCTACCTGACCTACGAGCTGCTTATCTGCTCCGGATACTACGAGCTGGTTGGGTGTGGGGCACTCAATCTTAATTCCCTTAGGTGCATCATACTTTACGTCGTGTGAGTAACCGAGGTTCATAACGAGTGTATTTCCGTTCATCTGTGCTCTGTATCCGCCTTCACTGATTTCAAGAGTCTTCTTGTAACCGTTTGTTACACCTTCTACCATATTGGCAATAAGTGTACGGGTAAGACCGTGAAGTGATCTGTTGAGTTTTTCGTCGTTAGGACGATTTACCTTGATTTCGTTTGCTGAAATTTCAAGGATCATATTGCTGTGTACAGCCTGTGAAAGCTTTCCGTTAGGGCCTTCAACGGTGATTATACCGTCGTTGAAGTTTACCTTTACGCCGGCAGGAATAGCGATTGGCTGTTTACCAATTCTTGACATAGTCTATTCCTCCTTACCAAACGTATGCGAGCACTTCGCCGCCAACGTTTTCTTTTCTTGCTTTCTTGTCTGTCATGATTCCCTTGGGTGTTGAAATGATTGCAACACCAAGTCCTCTCATAACACTGGGAAGGTCTTCACAACTTGCGTAGATACGAAGACCGGGTTTTGATACACGGCGGAGACCTGAAATAATTCTTGTCTTACCGGGGCCGTATTTGAGCGTAACTTTGATAACGCCCTGCTTTGTGTCGTCGATAACCGTATAGCTCTTGATGTAGCCTTCTTCGAGAAGAATCTCTGCGATGGCTTTCTTTACATTTGAGCAAGGGATATCAACAGTTTCGTGCTTTGCTGAGTTAGCGTTACGAATTCTTGTAAGCATATCAGCAATTGCGTCTGTGATTTGCATCTTTTTTCCTCCTAATTAGCAATCAGTTTGTTACTTGGCTTTTTGCCTTTCGCACTTAATATGCTCTAACCCAATCTTGCGATTGGACCGGCTTTTACCAACTTGCCTTTCTTACGCCGGGGATTTCACCCTTGTAAGCAAGTTCTCTGAAGCAGATACGGCAGATACCGTATTTACGAAGATATGCATGAGGTCTGCCACAGATTTTGCATCTTGTGTACTCTCTTGTGGAGAACTTCTGCGGTCTCTGCTGCTTGATAATCATTGACTTCTTAGCCATACTATATCCTCCTTACTTCTGGAAAGGGGCGCCCATCAGAGCAAGGAAATCACGTGCTTCCTCGTCTGTTTTTGAACTTGTAACGAATACAATGTCCATGCCTCTTATCTTGTCGATTTTTTCATATTCGATTTCAGGGAATATGAGTTGTTCTTTAAGTCCAAGTGTATAGTTTCCTCTACCGTCGAATGCGTTGGGGTTGATACCCTTGAAGTCACGTACTCTGGGAAGAGCAAGGTTGAAGAGTCTGTCTGCGAATTCATACATTCTCTCACCTCTGAGCGTAACCTTGGCACCAATCTTTGTGCCCTGACGGAGTTTGAAGTTTGCTACTGACTTCTTTGCGATAGTGGGAACTGCTCTCTGTCCTGTGATAGCAGAAAGGTCTTCGATAACGCTGTCGATGATCTTGGAGTTATCCTTTGCATCACCTGCACCAACGTTGATTACTATCTTTTCAAGTCTGGGAATCTGCATAACGCTTTTGTAGTTATACTTCTTCATGAGTTCAGGAGCAACTTCGTTTTTATAAACTTCTGCAAGTCTTGCCATTCTTATTGTCCTCCCTCATTATAATGTTTCGCCGCATTTTGCACAAATGCGCTCGGTCTTACCGTTTTCGAGTTTCTTATTTTTTACTCTTGTGCCTTTACCGCACTTGTTGCAATAGAGCTGTACTTTTGAAGCATACATTGCTCCCTCAACCTTGACGATGCTACCTGCTTCGCCTTGACGACGAGGCTTAACGTGCTTTGTCACGATGTTTGCACCTTCAACGATTACCTTGTTTTCTTTGGGAGAAACTTCAAGTACCTTACCCTTTGTTCCCTTTGAGTTACCGGAAACAACAATAACGGTATCATCTTTTCTTACATGAATTTTATTCATTATTTTACCCCCATTAAAGTACTTCGGGTGCCAAGGACAATATCTTCATAAAGTCCTTTTCACGAAGTTCTCTTGCTACCGGGCCAAATATACGGGTACCCTTAGGTGTCTTGTCTTCCTTTATAACTACGGCTGCGTTTTCATCAAACTTGATGTATGAACCATCATTTCTTCTGATTCCCTTAACGCTGCGTACTATAACAGCCTTAACAACCTCGCCCTTCTTTACTGCGCCGCCCGGAGCAGCTTTCTTAACAGATGCGACTACGATGTCGCCGATGTTGGCATAACGTCTGCCTGTACCGCCAAGCACACGGATGCACATCAATTCTTTTGCGCCGCTGTTGTCAGCGACTTTCATAAGTGTCTGTGTTTGTATCACTGTGTGTATCCTCCTTTAACGGCTTATTTTGCTTTTTCGATTATTTTTACCAGACGCCAGTTCTTATCCTTGGAAAGCGGTCTTGTTTCCATGATGAGTACCTTGTCGCCTACACGGCATTCATTGTTTTCGTCATGAGCTTTGAATTTTACGGTTCTTCTTACTATCTTGTTGTAAAGAGAATGTTTTACGCTGGTTTCAATTGCTACTACGATGGTCTTATCCATCTTGTCGCTAACTACTTTACCAACACGTGTTTTTCTAAGTGTTCTTTCCATAATTTATTCTCCTTCCCGCTTAATTCTGCTTGCTTTCAGCAAGTTCTTTCTCTCTGATAATTGTCATAATTCTGGCGATATCCTTCTTTGTTTCAACTATCTTCTGAGGGTTATCAAGCTGATTGATTGCATGCTGGAAGCGAAGATGTAAGAGTGCGTCCTTCTTTTCGCGAAGCTCCGCGTTAAGCTCTTCGGTAGTCTTTTCTCTTATTTCATTGATTTTCATTCTGCTACCTCCTCAGCTTCTTTTTTGATAAATTTGCACTTGATAGGAAGTTTGTGTGTCGCAAGACGCATAGCTTCCTTTGCCTGTTCTTCACTGATTCCGTCCATTTCGAACAAAATTCTGCCGGGCTTAACTACTGCTACCCAGTATTCAGGTGAACCTTTACCGGAACCCATTCGAGTTTCAGCAGGTTTTTCTGTTACAGGCTTATCAGGGAATATTTTGATCCATACATTACCGCCACGCTTTGTGTAACGAGTCATAGCGATACGGGCTGCTTCGATCTGGTTTGAAGTGATCCATGCGGGTTCTTCTGCTACAAGACCGAACTGTCCGTATGTGAGTACGTTACCACGTGTTGCACGACCTTTAAGTCTGCCACGCTGCTGACGTCTGTATTTTACTCTCTTTGGCATTAACATTATCTTTTTCCTCCTTCTCTGGAAGAACGTTCTCTACGACGAGGAGCATTTTCTCTTGTTTCTCTCTTTACAGAGGCATTGAGAACTTCGCCCTTGTAGATCCAAACTTTGATACCGATCTTACCGTAGGTTGTGTTTGCTTCTGCAAAACCGTAATCGATGTCAGCACGGATTGTCTGAAGGGGAATTGTTCCTTCATGATAGTGCTCTGTACGAGCGATTTCTGCTCCTGCAAGACGTCCTGACGCTGCAATCTTGATACCCTTTGCACCGAGTTTCATTGTTCTGCCGATGCACTGTTTCATTGCTCTTCTGAATGCAATTCTGCGTTCAAGCTGTGATGCAATGTTTTCTGCTACAAGCTGTGCGTTAAGGTCAGGGTTCTTAACTTCGTTTACGTTTACTGAAACGGGTTTGCCAAGGAAGGTTTCAATGTCCTGTCTGAGTTTTTCAATCTCAGCGCCGCCCTTACCGATTACCATACCGGGCTTTGCACAGTGAATGAGAACCTTAACTCTTGAACTATCTCTTTCAATCTCAATCTTAGGAACGCCAGCAAGCTGGAGTTTGTTCTTGAGATATTTTCTTAATTTGTAATCTGATACGATTGTATCACCGATGCTCTTTGTATCAAAGAACCATCTTGAATCCCAATCCTTGATTACGCCGACACGGAGTCCGTGAGGATTAACTTTCTGTCCCATAAAACTGATTCAACCTCCCTTTCTTTAGTTTCTCTCTTTTACCGCGAGGGTAATGTGAGATGTTCTCTTTAAAATACGGTCTGCTCTGCCCTTTGCTCTCGGCATAATTCTCTTAAGTGTTCTGCCGGGGGTAGCAAAGCATTCTGATACATAAAGTTTATCGCTTGTCATACCGAAGTTGTTTTCAGCATTTGCGATTGCTTCGTTTAATAACTTTGTAATATAAGGTGCAGCTGCCTTAGGGGTATTCTTGAGAATACCAAGAGCAAGACTTGCATCTTTGTCTCTTATAAGGTCGAGTACTATCATGACTTTTCTGGTGCTTATACGCACGTCACGACGGTAAACCTTAGACACTTGTTCTGCCATGCAGATCCTCCTTTCGCGGCTTTACGCTTGTTACCGCGCTTCCTTTTTTAGTTGTTTGATGTTTTAGAGCCTGAGTGACCTTTGAAGGTTCTTGTCAGGGCAAATTCACCAAGTTTGTGACCTACCATATCTTCGGTAACATATACGGGAACATGCTTTCTTCCGTCATAAACCGCTATCGTATGTCCTACGAACTCGGGGAATATTGTTGAGGCGCGTGACCAAGTCTTTATAACCTTCTTTTCGCCTGCCTTGTTCATTGCTTCGATTCTATCGTAAAGCACTTTTTGAACAAAAGGGCCTTTCTTTACGCTTCTACTCATAATTGTTTCCTCCTTTCGATAACAGCTTATTTGTCGTTTCTACGTTTTACTATAAACTTATTGGTGCGAGCCTTCTTGTTACGTGTCTTGTAACCAAGAGCAGGTTTGCCCCAAGGAGTTACAGGGCCGGGACGACCGATGGGTGAACGTCCTTCACCACCACCGTGAGGGTGGTCTACGGGGTTCATTACTGAACCTCTTACTGTGGGACGAATACCGAGGTGGCGTGTCTTACCAGCCTTACCGCGTTTAACGTTTTCTGCTTCAACGTTTCCTATCTGACCGATAGTTGCTTTACAATCCATACGGATGTATCTTACTTCGCCTGAAGGAAGTCTTACCTGAGCAAGTTCTCCTTCTTTAGCCATAAGCTGTGCTGCGCTTCCTGCAGTTCTTACAAGCTGTGCGCCCTTACCGGGATAGATTTCAACGTTGTGAATGAAGGTACCAACAGGAATGTTAGCGATAGGAAGTGTGTTACCGGGCTTGATGTCAGCGTCGGGTGAAGACATAATTGTGTCTCCAACTTTAAGTCCAACGGGAGCGATAACATACGCCTTTGTACCGTCCTCATGCTGAATGAGTGCGATGTAGGGGTTTCTGTTGGGGTCGTATTCGATTGCAAGTACTGTTGCAGGTGTTGCGTTAAGTCTCTTGAAATCGATTATTCTGTATTTCTTCTTATTTCCGCCGCCTCTGTGACGAACTGTGATTCTACCGAGATTGTTACGTCCCGCGTTTTTCTTGAGTTCTACAACAAGGCTCTTTTCAGGTGTCTTCTTTGTGATTTCCTCAAATGAGGGAACAGACATCTGTCTTCTACCGGGAGTTGTGGGTTTATAAACTCTTGTAGCCATTTTTTCACTCCTCCTTCGATTACATCATACCGTCGAAGAACTCGATTGTCTTTGAATCAGCGGTAAGTGTTACAACCGCTTTCTTCCATTCACTTGTTCTACCAAGGTGAACACCGAGTCTCTTGGGTTTGCTGTTTACGTTTATTGTGTTTACGTCGAGAACTTTTACCTTGAAGATTTCTTCAACGGCTTTCTTTATCTCAACTTTGTTTGCATCTTTTGCAACTTTGAAGGTGTACTTCTTGTCTGCAATACCTTGCATACTTGCTTCTGTGATAATCGGTTTTATGATAATATCGCAGGATGTTTTCATTTTGCATATACCTCCTCGATTATTTCAATTGCCGGTTTTGCTATAATCAAACTGCCACAGTTGAGAATGTCATAAACATTCAGGTTGTTGGCAAGAGTTGTCTTTACGCCGGGAATGTTTGCAAATGACTTGATTACCATCTTGTCATTTGTAGGAAGGACAACGAGCGCCTTCTTTGCGGCTCCGATTGCTGCGAGCATATTTACCATGGTCTTTGTCTTGAATTCGCTTGTTGCGATAGATTCAACTACCTTGATTTCTTCTGCTGCACACTTTGAAGAAAGAGCACTCTGAAGAGCGATTGCACGAACTTTCTTGTTAAGTGAAAGTCTGTAGCTTCTGGGCTTAGGACCAAGTGCTACACCGCCGTGTGTCCACTGAGGTGAACGGGTTGAACCCTGACGGGCTCTACCAGTACCCTTCTGTCTCCAAGGCTTGATACCGCCGCCGGAAACTTCTGCTCTTGTAAGGGTTGACTGTGTACCCTGTCTCTGATTTGCAAGATATGTGCGAACTGCCATGTGAAGAACAGACTCGTTAACTTCTGCTCCGAAGAGTTTGTCGTTAAGCACTACTTCGCCTGTTTCTTTACCGGTCATATCATATACTTTTACGCTTGGCATTGTATTTCCTCCTTTCTAAAAGTTACGCCTTAACGGAGTTACGGAGGAATACGATACCGCCACGTGCTCCGGGAATTGCTCCCTTAACTGCGATAATGTTCTTTTCCGCATCTACTTTTACGACGTCGAGGTTCAGTATTGTAATCTGTTCATTACCCCACTGACCAGCCATTTTCTTATTCTTAAATACTCTTGAAGGGCTTGAGTTAGCACCCATAGAACCTACTTCACGGTGCACAGGGCCGATACCGTGTCCTGCGTCAAGTCCCGCTTCGTTCCATCTCTTGATAACGCCTGTGTAACCGTGTCCCTTTGAAGTACCTGTTACATCGATCTTGTCGCCGGCAGCAAAGATGTCTGCCTTGATTTCGTCGCCTACGTTATATCCGCTTACGTCTTCGAGGCGGAATTCCTTAAGATGTCTCTTGAGAGTTACGTTAGCTTTTTTGAAATGTCCCTTAACAGGATTTGTTACCTTCTTTTCGGCAACGTCTGCATATCCGAGCTGGACTGCATCATAACCATCAGTTTCAACGGTCTTCTTCTGTACTACTGCACAGGGACCTGCTTCAATGATGGTAACGGGAATTACTTCACCGCTTTCGAGGAAGATCTGTGTCATGCCGATCTTCTTACCGATAATACCTTTTTTCATATTTTCCTCCTAATTATTGGTTGAGCCTTGCCCAACTTGACTAGTTTGTTTTGCCGTTTAAATTAAAATACTTTGAGTTCGATTTCAACTCCGGCAGGAAGTTCAAGACTTGTGAGTGCTTCAACAGCGGCCTTTGACGGCTTGATAACGTCAATAAGTCTCTTGTGAGTACGCATCTCAAACTGCTCACGGGAATCCTTATATTTGTGCACTGCACGAAGGATTGTGATCACTTCCTTTTCAGTGGGCAACGGGATAGGTCCTGAAACCTGAGCGCCAAGTCTCTTTGCAGTTTCAACAATCTTTTCCGCTGACTGATCGATAAGTGTGTGGTCGTAAGCTTTAAGTCTTACACGGATTTTTTCGTTTGCCATAATTTGCCTCCTTAAAAAATGTTGTTTTTTGGGAGCAGAAACTCAACACCGCCCCGGGTGTCTCATTAACACCCATTCTAAAAGGATTTTGAAGAAGCTCCAAAATCCACAGGCGTACTTCCCCCTTTGAAAAGGGAAGGTTCCAGTTCTCGTGCAACTCTGTCCGCCCTTATATAATATAAAGGAAGATTTCTTAAAAAGAACTGAAATATGTTAGTTTTACTGTCGCCCGTTTGTCGGACATACTCTGCGGAAATTCCCTACCTCACGGTAGCAACCTCCCGCTTCTTCGCATATCAAGCTTGTTTAGTATAATATATATTGTAAATTTTTGCAACAAAAATGTAAAAAGTTTACAGAATGTTCACAAATTTTTCTGCCTTTTTTTGTCTTTTGGAGCAAAAATTCATACAACTTAACAAGTTTATCACTTTTTTTGAATTTTGCAATAGTTTTTTTGTGGCTCATTTTTGAATTTTTTTGCAGTTTGAAAATATTAACCTCTTTTCAAAGTTGAGGGGGCGGAGTCAATTTCGGCTATTGACAAAAAGTAGGATATAATGTATAATACTAATGTTATTTAATAAGAAGAAAGCGACAATAAATCGTTTTCATATGCATTATACAAGGAGATTATAAAAATGAAGAAATTTTCGGTTTTATTACTTGCTATTCTTGCCGCAGCCACACTAGTTCTCACTTCTTGTTCTGCAAAGACTGTCACTGTCAGAGTGCTTGACAAAGACGGTAATGCAGTTTGCGAAGAAACAGTTGAAGTGGGTGCAGAAAATCCCAATTCTATCAAGGGTAAAAACTTCTACGGTCTTGACTGTCTTGAAGCGGCTCTTAAGCAGGCAGGAATTGAATACTATATAAATAAGGAAGATTATGAAGCCTTTGCTATTACAAACATTGGCGACATTGCTTGTGACAAGACAAATCTTTTCGTTTACTACGTAAAAGAGAACGCAAAGAGCGACTTTGTAAACAAGAGTGGTCTTACCGCACAGCACGATGAAATGAAGGGCGGAGAAGTTCTGGAGTTCAGATTTGAGACCGTTGAAGAAAAAACCGACAAATAAGTTTTAATACATAACAAAAAGTCTTTTTATAAAGCTCGGCTTTATAAAAAGACTTTTTTATTGCTTTGTTGTATTTTTTGAGTTTTTTTGATATACTGATAATGTTAGAATGTGTATATTAAAAAATTACGAGGTATTTTAATATGGAATTTATTAAAGACACATCTTCCCTTCCCCGCGAAAAAGTACTTGAAATTGCGAAACTTAATTTCTCAGAATGGAAAAAGAATTTTAAAAGCACTCCCGATGATGAAAGATTTATGGATAATATTGACGACGACGGTATAATCAGAAATTTTGCAGGTATTATAGGTTTCGGAACTGCGGGGCTAAGAGGTAAAATGCTTCCCGGTCCTATAAATATGAACGTGGAGATAGTCTCTCTTGCAACACGTGCACTTGCCGAAACCGTAATAGAGGCAGGTGGTAGCGAAAGTGGTGTTGTTATTGCCTGTGACAGCAGAAATAACTCTGAAAAATTCTCAAAAGTGGCAGCCACGGTTCTTGCGGCGGCAGGGGTGAAGGTTTATTTATTCGACTCTTTGCGCCCCACTCCCGAACTTTCCTTTGCCATCAGGCATCTTAAATGCAAGGCAGGAATAAACGTTACAGCCTCTCATAACACAAGTGAGTACAACGGATACAAGGTATATTGGGAAGACGGTGCACAGTTACCTCCCCCTGAGGCAAAAAAAGTAACGGATAAGTTTTACTCTATCGACATTTCTTCCATTCCCAAGAGTGATTTTGACTCAGAGGTAGCAAGTGGCAAAATTAAGATAATTGGTGAGGAAGTTGACAAGGCGTACCTTTCAAACGTTCTCGCACAGTCCCCCGATAAAAATCTCATAAAGGAAAACGGGGACAAGATAAACCTTTTATACACTCCCTTACACGGGGCAGGATACACTCTTGCGCCAAGGGCATTAAAAGAGGCAGGATTCAAAAACGTTGCTGTGGTAAAGAGTCAGGAACTTCCCGACGGAGACTTTCCTACTGTTGAAAGGCCTAATCCTCAATTTATTGCATCTTTCAACGAGGCGATAAAGGTTTCAGATGGATTTGACGTAATAATCGCAAACGACCCTGATGCCGACAGAATGGGTGTTGCTCTTAAAAATAACGATGGAAAATTTGAGGCACTTACAGGTAATCAAATAGCCCTTGTTCTCATAGACTATATCATAAAGGCGAAGAAGAAAAACGGTTCTATGCCTGAAAATCCTGCTATGGTAAAGTCAATTGTTTCGTCGAAACTTGCATCTCTTATATGTGAAAGAAATGAAATTGAAGTATTTGACGTTTATACAGGCTTTAAATACATTGGTGAAAAGATAAAAGAGTTTGAAGTGTCAAAAAGTCACTCCTTCCTCTTTGGATTTGAAGAAAGTTACGGTTACCTTGTAGGAACTTACGCAAGGGACAAGGACGGAATTGTGGCATCTCTTCTTATTGCGGAGGCTTCACTTTCTGCGAAACTTCAGGGAAAAACTCTTTTTGACGTGCTCGATGACATTTACAGTGAGTATGGATTTTGGGGTGAATATTGGAGTGAAGTAAATATTACGAATCCCGATTTCTTAAACGAAATGGCAAGTATTATGAAAAGGCTTCGCGAGGATACTCCAAAGGAAATTGGCGGAATAAAAACTCAGAAAGTCACCGACTATTCTTCAGGTGAAACGCGTGACCTTATAACAGGAAAAACAGAAGCCTTGCCTTACCCTCCCGAAAACGTATTGACCTTTACTCTTGAAGACAATAGCAGTATTACTGTTCGTCCTTCGGGAACCGAACCTAAAATCAAACTCTACTACTTTGTTAATTCCGAAAGCAAAGACGAGAGCATCAAGAAACTTGGCTCCTTTAAGGAATATTTCAATTTTTGAAAAGGACTTGACTACAAGGATAAAATAGTGTAATATATATGTGGAAAAATTAAAACACAGGAGGACTTTACAATGGCAGATAACAAAGATTTTGAAGCAGATATACTCACCCTTACCGACGAGGAAGGCGTTGAAAAGAATTTTGCAGTTATCGGTGACATGGAGCTTGACGGAAACAACTATCTTGCTCTTGTTCCCGAAGATGAAGACGGAGATGAATTCGTAATTCTCAAACTTGCAGTTGACGAAAATGGAAACGAAATGCTTGTTACTATTGACGATGATGACGAGTTTGACAAGGTTGCAGATGCTTTCGAAGACGAACTTATGGAAGAGTGCGACCACGACGACTGTTGCTCTTGCGACCACTGTAAAGAATAATTAAAAGTGGCAGTTTCCTGCCCTTCTCGTGATATCTGTATTATAAACCCACAACACGAAAAAGGATTCCCCTACTCGAAGCAGGTGCAGACCTCCCGTGACCTTGTCACGGACGTTGGGAGCAAAAATGTCAGAAAGCGGAAACCGCCCTTGCTAAAGCAGGGTTTTCATTATGCAGGTACACGGCCCGGTGGGAAGGACGTTTAAAGAAAAAAGTGAGTGTCTTTTGACACTCACTTATTTTTTTGGTAATGTTGAGCCTAAGGTTTAATGGTATTTTTCACTCCGTAAAAGTTAAGGTTAAAAGAGACTGTGTTAAAAAACACAGTCTCTTTTGATTTTTATTCTGTTGTGTAATTATCGAAATAACCTTGGATATAAACGATAGGTGTTCCCTTGTCACCTGAACCTGAAGTGAGGTCACAGAGGGAGCCTATAAGGTCGGTAAGACGGCGGGGAGTTGTTCCTTCACTCGCCATTTTACCTACAAGGTTTGTATCCTTTGCTTTGATTTTATCCTTGATCGCTTCTTTAAGGTCGTCGCCTGAAAGGGTGGCAAATTCGTTATCTGCAAGGTATTTAAGTTTAAGTTCGTTAGGAGTTCCTTCAAGTCCTGAGGTATAAGCGGGAGAGACAACGGGGTCTGCAAGTTCCCAAATCTTTCCTACGGGGTCCTTGAATGCACCGTCTCCGTAAACCATAACTTCAACGGTTTTACCTGTAAGGTCGAAGATGTTCTTCTGAATAGCGTCAACTACAACCTGACAGTCACGGGGGAAGAGTTTAACCTGGTCTTCGGTAGCCTTATTTGAACCGAGGAGACCGTAGTTTTCGTTATATCCGCTACCGTTTACAGACTTGTTCAAAATTTCGTCAAGTCCGAATACCTTTTCAGCCCCTGCGGCTTTAAGAAGTCTCTTTGTTCTTGCGCGGGTATGGATATCGCAGTTAATAACGTTTTTGGTATATTCGAGAACTGCTCTGGGGTCGTTTGCAAAGATTATCTCGGCTTCTGCCCCGCAGTCACGGATAAGTTCTTCGTAATATTCAACGTAGTCAACCCCTGTGAAAGTGTGCTTTTCGTAGCCGAAAAGTTCTCTGTAACGTTTAAGGTCAAGTACGTCGCGGTAGGGGTCAATTCCCTTTTCGTCAAGAGCGTCGAGAGAAATGAGGTGGTTACCTACTTCGTCTGATGGGTATGAGAGTTGAAGAACGATTTTCTTCGCTCCCTTTGCGATACCGCGAAGGCAGATTGCAAAGCGGTTTCTACTGAGTATGGGAAAAATTACGCCAACTGTTTCTCCGCCAAGTTTTGCCTTAACGTCTGTTGCAATATCGTCAACTGATGCGTAGTTGCCCTGTGCTCTGGCAACGATAGCCTCGGTCATAGCGACAATGTCTCTATTCTGAATTTCAAATCCTGCATCCTTCGATGCTTCGATAACTGAATCAGTTACAATTTTTACGATGTCGTCACCGTTTCTTATAATGGGTGCACGAACACCGCGGGAAACTGTACCTATCATACGACTCATATATGAACACTCCTAATCTTTACCGAACTGTGTTCGGTACTAAAAATACTTTTTACATTTCATTATATATCAAAAGGACAACTCTTGTAAAGATTTTTTATGAATTTTTTTCAAATTTTTTGTCATTTTTCTTTATTCCAAAGAAATTAACGCCGATGACGCCGATGACAATAAGGGCACACAGGGATAATTCCACCATCGTCAGGTCTTCCCCTAAAATGAAAATTCCTGCCAATACCGAAACAACTGTAATAATATTTGAAAACGCAGACGCTCTGACAACGCTTATATATGTTGTAGCAAAATTATAAATCAAAAAGGCTATTACCGAAGAAAAGACAGAAAGGTAGATAAGTGAAATTCTGAAGTCGGACATCTTTATCGCGTCTGCCATCATTGTGAAAAACGAAGTTTTAAAGCGGAAGAGTCCTATTGCACAAAAGCCCAGAAGTGCTACGAAAAACATAGCGAAAGTTCTCTCAAATGGGGTAAAGTCCTTTGAAATTTTTCGGCTTATTACGTTAAAGAGGGCGGCGGAGATTACCGCAAGAATTAACATAATAACTCCAAGGGTGGTTGTGTTACCCTCTCTGTTTGATATAACAGAAATAAGAGACACTCCCACAAGGGAAATTATGCCGAAAACTATTTGCATAAAGGTGGTTTTTTCTTTTAAAAGCACCCCTGAAATTGCCATTACCACAACGGGAACTGTGGCAAGGAGTACCCCTGAAAAAGCGGTGGTGGTCATAAGTATTCCGTACTGTTCAAAAATGAAGTACAAAAAGGGTTGAAGTATGGCAAGAAGTACCACCTGCGATATTTTTTTGCCTTTATAATTTACCTTTTGGATTTTAAGAGCCACAACGACGAGCATCAAAATAAAGGCTATAAGAAAGCGCCAAGTGAGGAGTACGAAAACGTCGGTGACGTTTAGTGCCATTTTTGAAAAGATAAAACTGAAGCCGAAAATAAGGTTTGCGAGAAATGCGGAAAGAGTAGCGAGGGTGGACTTTTTAATTTCCATTTTAGTTGTCCTTTTTAAGTCTTAAATTTTTGAAAAAGTCTGAAAGAATTTTAGAACATTCCTCTTCCATTACTCCCCCTTCAATTTCGGGGTGGTGGTTATAGGGAAATGAATTCAAGTCACATATACTTCCAAAGGAACCTGCTTTTTTATCAAAGGCACCGAAGGTGACTTTTTTAATTCTTGAATTGATTATCGCTCCTGCACACATAGGGCAAGGTTCAAGAGTTACGTAAAGTTCGCACTCCCAAAGCCGCCATCCGCCAAGTTTGCGACAGGCGCGGTCGATTGCCATAATCTCGGCATGATTGAGAGCGTTCTTTTTAGTTTCCCTTGTGTTATAGCCCCAGGATACGATTTCTCCGTTGCGAACTACAACCGCTCCCACGGGGGTCTCCCCTTTCTTTGACGCAAGGTGGGCGTAGTGCAAGGCTTTTTTCATAAAGTATTCTTTACTGTTTAAGGTCATTTGTGTTATCCTTGTTTTTTATTACGTAGATTATGGAATAGAGAAGTGTTACTACAAGCAAAATGGGTCTTACGTCAAAAAGTGGCGTAATAAATGCCAGTGTATTATTTAGCATATGGCATAAGACACCAAAGACAAGTGAGTGGGTGACACGATAATAATAGGCTAAAACAAAGCCCATAAAAAGTGTATATAGAAATATATCGGGAGTATGAAAAAGTGAAAAGAGAATACTTGAGAAGACACAAAAGGCAAGGCTTTTGTCATTGTACATAATCGCACATCTGAAAAACAACTCCTCAAAAATCGGCGTTAAAATGCAGATGAAAACAAATGAAATAATGCTCAAGTCGTAAGTTAGAACAGTCTTTGATTTAAAAAGATATGATAAGAATATCGAAAAGGACAAAAAGAGGGAAAGTGCGAAAGGGTAATAGTATTTTTTCACCTTCGGCTTTTCTTCTTTTTCTCTCTTCCATATTATAAAGGCGGAAAGGGAAAAATATATAAAATATTTTACAAGTCTTCCGACAAAAGATGAAAAGTCGAATATTGAAAATAAAAGGGTAAGGGCGGTTACTGCCCCAAAAATGCGGCAGTACCACCCAAAAATTTTTTTATCCCTTATTGTATTCACTTTTTATTCTTCCTTTTTTTCGTCCTCTTCCTCTATGAACTCTTCGGGATGTTCAAGTCGGTAGTTCTCGCACAAGGTTTCCCAAGACTCTGTGTTTTCACTGTTGTGTTCTACGCACCAACTGTTTACAGGTCTTGTAACGCCTGAAGTATATCCGGGGAAGGTTCCGTTAAGATACAAGTTGATATAGAAAGGAACGTTTGTTTCCTTGGGATAAACGTATCCTGCGGGAACTTCCATATAAGTGTATTGAGCGTCTTCAACTGCCGCATCCTTTTCAAGACGGCGGTTTTCGTTTCTGATAAGAGCTACTGTCACTGTGCTTTCATCGGGGCATCCCGGTCCTGCGACAGAGCGTGTCACGGTACACCACTTGACAGGTACGTGCACGTCACAGGTTCTTGTGGGTAAAGTATCCTTAGTTGCATAGCCTGTGGATATTCTCGCGCCTCTTGGGTCGTGACTGCAATATTCACCTACAAGGAGTCCTGAGTCACGGCAGTATTTGTATGAAACAAGTTCTGAATAGTCAAAGGTTTTAATGGGGGTTCCGTTATTTTTCCACGCATCAAGATACTTCTGATGAATTAAATTCATTACCTTATCCCAAAGTTCAAGAGATGGGCTTATAGAGAAGGCGGGAAGGTAACGGGGTTGTTCATATCCGAACCAGACGCCACCTGCATAGTACGGTGTATAGCCTTCAAAATAGATGTCTTTATTGTCGTTGGTTGTACCTGTTTTTGCCGCAACGTCAAAGTTTTTTGTTAAGGTGAGTTTTCTTGCGGTACCGTATCCTGAGGGGTCGGCAACTTCTTCAAGCATATTGGTCATAAGTTGTGCGGTGCCTTCACTGAGTACCACTTCGCTATTTTCCTCGTTGCTTAAAATTATGTTACCGTCAGCATCGCAAACTTTGATATAAGTTCTGGACTCGGTATATACTCCTGAATTTGCAAAGGTTGTATAGGCAGTTGTGATGTCTCGGAGTGTAACGCCGTGAGTAAGTCCGCCAAGCGCCATTGAAAGACCAAGGTCACTTGCTGTACCAAATCTTTCAACCATAGTGGAAATTCTGAATTTATCACGTAAGAAATAGAATGAGTTTTCAATTCCTATCTCGTCGAGAAGTCTTACTGCAACGGTATTGACTGAACGGATAAGGGCATCGCATACGCTGGTGTATCCTTTATAACGGTTGGGTGAGTTTGAGGGCCAGAGGTTACCTGTTGCGGGGTTTACGTTATAGGGGTAGTCGTCAACTACTGTTGAGTATCCTGCAATTCCCTCTTCTATTGCCTGTGAGTAAACTGCAAGGGGTTTAAAGGCTGAACCCGGTTGACGTCGTGACATTGTGGCGTTATTCCACATTCCGTTGGTATCCTTTACGCCACGTCCTCCGATTACTCCCAAAACGTTACTGTTATATGGGTTTATAACAATCATTGCCGCCTCGGGTTGAACGCCTTCAAGGTCGGGGAAGTTCTCTTCGTTTTCAAAAATTTCTTCCATGGCTTTCTGAACTTCTATATCAACTGTGGAATATATTTTAAGCCCACCTGAATACACAAGTCTTGTGGCGGTGTTTTCGTCAAGTCCCTTTTCTTCCATGAGGTCACTTATAACGTCGGCGATAAGGGTTTCCACAAACCACGAGTGAATGGTGGTATCAGAGTTGTCCTCTTCGTATGCGTCATCTTGAGTGTGGAATATAAGAGTTTCGTGGATTGCCTCTTCGTATTGCTCGTCTGTTATATATTCCTGTTCGAGCATCTGGTCGAGAATGGTATCTCTGCGGTCTTTGTTGTTTTCGGGATTCTGTATAGGATCGTACCACGTCGGAAGGTTGGTAATTGCCGCAATACAAGCACATTCGGCAAGGGTGAGTTCGGAAACGTCTTTATGGAAATAGAAGTTTGCCGCTGATTGAACACCGCTACAACCCTGAGACAGATAGATAGTGTTCAGGTACATTTCAAGAATGTCTTCCTTGCTCTTCTTCTTTTCAAGAGAAAGGGCACGGAAAATTTCTTCGAGTTTTCTCTGAATCTTTACGTCCTTGTCACCTGTAACGTTTTTTATAAGCTGTTGGGTTATGGTTGAACCGCCATAACCGAAAGAGCCTGACTTAAATACTTGTACAACGGCACCTGCAGTTCTCTTCCAGTCGACACCGTCGTGTTCCCAGAAACGCTTGTCTTCAATGGCAACGAAGGCATTGACAAGGTCCTCGGGGATATTGGAATAAGATACCCACAAGCGATTTTCGCTTCCGTGAATACGCTCGTCCTCCCACTCAATCCATTTACCTGCGGTGTGCTCTTCGTCGGTGTACTCCATATAGTAAATTGAGGTGGTCTGGTCAAGGTCGAGTTTCAAATTCTCTATGTCGTAGTCGATATTTACGTAATCTTTGACGTACATAAGAAGTGCAATTCCAACTATTGTGCCTGTAATCATCAATATGAGAAGAATTGTAAGCACAGTATTTGCAACTGCCTTTAAAACATTTTTAGACGTTGCTTTTTTTCTTTTTTTCATTCGTTTCCTCCAAAACTATTTAACAACTACGTTTTCTTCGCCGATTAAGTTTTTAAGTTCCTTAAGCAGTTTTTCACTAAGGTCTGCTTTTTTACCTACAAGTTTTACGTATTTCTTTTCGCTCTCGTAATAGAGTGCCACAGGGGTGTTACCTGGGTTCTGTGTAATACAAGAGGTGATGCTTGAAATTAAGTTCTGAGAGTTATTTTTCAGTCTTAAATAAAGAGTTTTATCTTTTTTTATCGTGGCACTGTTGCCAATCAAGGTTTCAACGCTTATGACGTTAGTGAAGTGCGATTTTTCTTGTGACACGTCTTGTGGGTCACCATCGGTAGTTGCCTTCGTAAAGGAACGGGCAAGTAATTTTAACTCGTCGTCTTTAAGGCTTATTTCACACTTTGCCACAAGGACATTATCTTCGCTTAAAAGAGAGGCGGAAACTTCGTAGGTCTTTGGGAAAACTACGATTTCTGCCGAGGTTGACACGTCGAGGAAGGTTACGAACGCCATTATCTCCCCTCTTTTTGTCTCCTTTATCTTCTTTTCACCTACTATTCCAAGAACGTCAACTACCTGACCCTCTCGAAAGTCTCCTGTTGAGTTTTCAAAGGAATATTTGATTTGTGAAATTGAAGTGCACTTTTTCATAAGTTTACTGTAAGAGTCAAGGGGGTGTCCTGAAAGATAGACGCCTGTAATTTTCTTTTCCATATTCAGACGTTCCGACAGGGTGTCCTCTCTTATATCGGGGTAATTTAGAGTCAGCACACTTTCCGAGGTGTCGGGGTTTGAAAACAGGTCCATCTGTCCTGTAACGTTTCGTCGGTTCATATCCGAAACTGTATTGATAGCGTCCTCCAGTACTGCCATCATAGCGGAACGTGACTTTCCAAAAGTATCGAAGGCACCTGACATTATCAGGCTTTCTATCATCTTGCGGTTAAGATTTTTATTTGACATTCTCAAAAGGAAGTCTTCAAAGGTTTTGAACTTCCCGTTCTGACGTTCAAGGCAGAGGGCGGAAACGAAATTAACCCCTACGTTTTTAACCGCTAAAAGTCCGAAACGTATTGACCCTTTTGAAACTTCAAAACCTGCGCCACTCTCGTTTACGTCGGGTGGGCACACCTTAATTCCAAGGCTTTTACATTCGGCAACGTAAAAGTTCACCTTTTCGTCGTCACCAAGAGTTGAGGTGATAAGAGACGCCATATATTCGGCAGGGTAATAATACTTCAAAAATGCGGTCTGGTAGGTAAGGTAACTGTATGCACAGGCGTGGGATTTATTAAAGGCATATTTTGCAAATTCTGACATTTCGTCGAAAATCTGCATTGCTACTCTTTTTTCTATTCCCCGCTCTATAGCGCCCTTTATAAAGAACGCCCTCTCGTTTTCCATAACGTCTGCTTTTTTCTTTGCCATTGCACGACGTACTATATCCGCATGTCCGAAGGTGTATCCAGCAAGGGTGCGGAATATCTGCATTACCTGTTCCTGATATACGATACAGCCATAGGTAACCGAGAGAATATCTTTTAGTTCTTTTACGGGGTACTCAATAGATGAACGGTTTTTACTGTTCTCTATATACTTGGGTATAGCGTCCATTGGACCGGGTCGGTAGAGGGCTATTGCGGCGGTAATGTCCTCGATAGAACGGGGGGACATTCTCGTGATAACGCTTTTCATTCCCTGTGACTCTATCTGGAACATACCTGTTGTATTACCTGTTGAAATATATTCAAAAACCTTTTTGTCTTCGTGGTCGATTAAAGAGATATCGAAGTCAGGCTTTTTCTGTTTCACCATTTTCACAGCGGTATCAATGACAGTCAGGTACCTGAGTCCCAAAAAGTCAATTTTTAAAAGTCCAAGGTCGGCTATGGTGTTCATAGGATACTGAGTGATAACCGCATCGGAACTTGTACAAAGGGGGACGTACTGGCTGACGGGGTGGTCGGTGATTACCACTGCGGCGGCGTGAATAGAGGCGTGTCTTGGCATACCTTCAAGAGTTCTGGCTATATTTATAAGATTTTTTACATCGGGATAATTTTTATACATAGACATAAGTTCTTCCGTTCTTTCAAGGGCTTTGTCTATTGTAATATCAAGGGTGCGTGGAATGAGTCTTGCAACTGCATCAACGTCGCTATAGGACATTCCAAGTGCTCTGCCAACGTCTCTGACTACTGCTCTTGCAGCCATTGTATTAAAGGTGATAATTTGGGAAACGTGGTCTGCACCGTATTTTGATGCCACGTACTCTATGACCTCGTGACGTCTTTCCTGACAGAAGTCAATGTCAAAGTCGGGCATACTGACTCTTTCGGGGTTTAAGAACCTTTCAAAGAGCAGATTGTGCTTTATTGGGTCAATTCCTGTAATACCAAGGCAATATGCCGAAAGGCTACCTGCACCCGACCCTCTGCCGGGGCCTACGGGGATAGACTTTGATTTTGCGAAGTTCACGAAGTCACGGACGATAAGGAAATATTCGCAAAATCCCATTTCTATAATTACCGACAGTTCGTAGTCGGTCCTCTTTCGGTATTCTTCTGCCAAATCTTGAGGGATATTATTCTTTTCGATGATATCAAGAAGACCCTCTCTTACAAGTTTTTTAAGATAATCTTCGTTGTTCATTCCCTCTTTGTTCCTGTAAGACGGAAGAAAATGGGAGTTAAAGTCAAAGTCGAAGTTACACTTTTCTGCAATTTTAACTGTGTTTTCAATAGCATCTTTGTGTGCTTTAAAAAGAGATGCCATTTCTTCTGTGTTCTTTAGATAAAACTCGTTGGTCTTAAAGCCTTCGAGTCTGCCCTGTGACACTGTAGTGCCCATCTGGATAGCCATAAGCACTGCGTGGCTATCGGCGTCCTCTTTATCAAGGTAGTGGACGTCGTTGGTTGCCACAAGTTCTATTCCGGTTTCGTTTGACAGTTTTACGAGGGCAGAGTTTACAATAGCCTCTTCTTGAAGGGAATGGTCCTGAATTTCAAGGTAAAAATCTTCACCGAAGATCTCTTTCATTTCGAGGGCTTCTTTTTTAGCGTTGTCGTAGTCGTTATTGAGAATATACTGAGGTATTCTGCCACCTATACAAGCGGAAAGGGCAATAAGTCCTTCACTGTGGCGTCTGAGGGTGGGGATATCTATTCTGGGTTTTGAGTAAAAGCCTTCGGTATAGGCAAGGGAGTTGAGTTTGATTAAGTTTTTGTATCCGATTTCATTTTTCACCAAAAGGACAAGGTGGTAGTTCTCTTTATCAAGGGTGAAAACTTTGTCCTTCATAGTGCGGGATGCAAGATAAACTTCGCAACCTATAATTGCTTTAACATCTGCTTTTTTCGCCGCCTTGTAAAAGTCCACTACACCGTACATTGCACCGTGGTCGGTGATTGCAACTGCCTTTTGACCGTATTCTTTGACACGGTCAAAAAGCCTGTCTATGCGACAAGCACCGTCAAGCAAACTATATTCGGTATGAAGATGAAGGTGAACAAAATCTGCCATTTCTTTATTCCTTAATTCTTTTTACTCATCATTTGCGATTTCTACAAGTTTTTTTAATCTGTGGCTAAGTCCCGAACGTGAAATTTCTCCCTCAAAAAGTTGACAAAGGGAATTGAGTGATTCGTCGGGATAGCGTTCTCTTATTTCTGCGGTCTTTTTAAGTTCGTCGGAAAGAGAGTAAAAGCGACCTGTATCTCTGAGTTTTTGTATCGCCTGTCTTACTTCTACCGACGCGTCAACGGTTTTTTTAATATTGGCTCTTTCACAGTTACAACTGCGGTTTATTTCGTTCATTTTCTGTTTTTCAATGGATTTTTCAATGACGTCGAAGGTAAATCGCTCGGCTCCTATCAAGGCGAAAAAGTCTTCTATCTTCTCTCTGCCTTTTACGTATACCACACTGTCTGCCCTACGCTTTGTGTATTTTGCGTGGAAATAGGCATCTATAAAAGACTTGAAGGCGTGGGCTGTGATGTCGTCCTTTAAAACGAATTCCACACGGTAGTCAAGGCTTGGGTCACAGGCGTTACCCGATGCAAGAAAGGCACCTCTTAAAAAGTATTTGACGCAGTCCTCACATTCAAGGGCAAAGGCGAAGTTATTTTCTTCGTAATAGAGTTTTTCAAACAGGTCATGACCTATAAGGTCTCTTTTAAAGGACACTTCAAAGCGCTCTTTTCTGCCGTGAGTTTTACGTCTTACGTCAGGGACTGCCAAAAAGTGCTGTATCATTACATAGGTACAAATTTCAAGAAGTTTTTCGTTTTCTATAAACAGAGTCATGGTCTCAACGTCAAGGCGTTTTGAAAAAAGAGTTACTCCGTAAAAGAAGGATTTTGCACAACATTTGGTGCATTTATTTTCTTCCTGAAGGTCGGGGTTCGTTACGTCAAGACCCACTTCAAAGGCAGTTTTAGAGCAAAGATAATCTTTGACTTTTGCACTGTATGAAAGGTTTGATTTCAAATTATTTCCTCTCCCTTTGGGGACAGATAACGGACTTCACACACAAGTTCTATCCCCTCTTTTTCGTACACTTTTTTTCTGACTTCTCGAATTACTTCCAAAACATCTTTTGAGGTGGCGTTACCTTTATTTATTATGAAACCTGCGTGTTTTTCTGATACACAGGCGTCTCCCACCCCAAAGCCTTTAAGTCCTGCTTCTTCAATCATCTGACCCGTATATCTTCCGGGGTAACGCTTGAAGGTAGAACCTGCGCTTCCGAATTCAAGAGGTTGTTTTTCACGTCTTTTTGCCATAAGTTCTTTTTGTCTTGAAAGAATTTCATCTTTGTTGCCGTATTCGAGTTTTATCTTACAGCCGAGTATTATTTTATCACTGTTCATATAGGCGCTTGAACGGTATGAGAAGTTCTGTTCTTCCCCTGTAAGTGTGCCAAAGGAAAAAGTAGGTGAATAGTAGTCAGAACTGACTACGACATCCTTCATTTCTCCGTCGTAGGCACCCGCGTTCATATACACTGCGCCCCCTACGCTTCCCGGAATTCCACAGGCAAATTCGAGTCCATGAAGTCCTCTCTGCCCTGCCTCTTTTGCAAGGGCGGTAAGTGACACTCCTGCCTCGGCGTAAACTTCGTCACCGTTAAAGGTAATTTTGTCAAGGCGGTGTGTGAAAATAATAAGTCCCCAGTATCCTTCGTCGGAAACGAGAAGGTTTGACCCTTTGCCTACCACGTAAAACGGAAGTGAGTTTTCCTTTGCCAAGGTGACAATTTTTTCAAGTTCTTCCGCAGTTTCGGGGAAAATGGCAAGGGTACATTCACCGCCTGTTTTGAAGGTGGTATGTTCCTTCATACTTACATTTTCTCTTGTTTTTGAGTTTATTCCTTCTTTTTTCAAGGAGTTTAAAAAAGCGGTTACTTTTTCTGTCATATGCCAACTCCAAGCATTGCGGCGCCGATAATTCCCGCATCGTTTTTAAGTTTTGCAATTCTTATTTCAGTTTCCTTAACTCCCGCACTGTGTGCGTAGAGATTTTCGGAAACCTCTTTTCTAAGTGGGAGAAGAAGTGTATCTCCCTCGTTACTTATACCTCCTCCGATAGAAATAATTTCGGGGGCAAGGATATTTGCAATATTTGCAACTCCAGAGGCAAGGTAACTTATGTATTCGTCAACAACTGCCTTTCCGCAGTTGTCCCCTGCTCTCATCGCATCAAAGGCGGTTCTTCCGTTTACTTTCATAATGTCGCCTTTGACAATGTCCCACATAAATGTGTCTTTATTCTTTTCCATCATTTCACGGGTAGTACGGACAAGACCTGTGGCAGAACTGTAAGTTTCAAAACATCCCCGTCTTCCGCAAGAGCAAGGGCGTCCGTCTTTAACTATTACCATATGTCCGAGTTCTGCGGCGGTACTGTTAAAGCCTGAAAGTATTTTATGGTCAACTATGATTCCTCCGCCAACTCCTGTGCCGAGAGTTATCATAACGGAACTTGAAAAGCCTTTTGCGGCGCCTACTTCTGCTTCGCCTTTTGCGGCGGCGTTGGCGTCGTTGTCAACTCCTGCACTTTTCACACCTGTTTTACTGCATATCTTTTCAACTATGGGATAGTCGGAAAAAGGAAGGTTACAGGTATATTTAATCGTGCCCTTACTGCTGTCGGCAACGCCGGGACAGGCAACTCCCACAAAGTCTACGTCTGATGAGGATATGCCTCTTCTTTCGCAGACTGTGAAGATAAGTTTAATCATATCTTCGGTTATTTCGTCGGCACTTCTCTTTGCGTTTGTGGGCAAAGATGCCTTTTCAAGTATTGTTCCGTTTTCGTCTACAAGACCTACCGCGATATTAGTTCCGCCAAGGTCTATGCCTATATATTTCATTTTTCCTCCAAAGTAACGTTATCTTTCTTCTCCCAGTCCTGTTTCTCCCATGAGTTTCTTATTGAACTCAACTGCGGTATTGTAGCCCATTTTCTTTTGTCTGTTATTCATGGCTGCAATTTCGATTATAACCGCAAGGTTTCTGCCTGGTTTTACGGGAATTGTGATACTTGGCACCTTAATTCCCATAATATCTGTATATTCGGTTTCAAGTCCGAATCTGTCGTAGAATTTGTCCTTGTCCCACTGTTCAAGGTTTATTACAAGGTCAATTTTCTCGGTGTTCTTTACTGCTCCCATACCGAATATACGTCTTACGTCAACTATTCCGATACCGCGAAGTTCGATATAGTGGCGAATAATTTCAGGGGCTGAACCTACAAGCGTTTTATCGGACACACGTCTGATTTCAACGGAATCGTCGGCTACAAGTCGGTGTCCTCTCTTTACAAGTTCGATTGCCGCTTCGCTCTTTCCTATTCCGCTATCGCCGGTTATTAGGATACCCTCTCCGTAAACTTCCACAAATACTCCGTGACGAGATATCATAGGGGCGAGTTTTACGCTCAACGAAGAAATGAGCGCCGCCATAAAGGGTGATGTCTTCTGCTGGGTATGTAACAGAGGTACTCCGTATTTTTCTGCGATTTCCTTGGTGCCCTCATAAACTTCTTCAGCGTGAGTGAAGATTACGCAGACGGGCTTATATTCAAAAAAAGCGTCCAGTTTATTTAAGGCTTCTTCGTGGGGGATGCTTTCAAGATAACTTGTTTCAACAGTACCCAGCACCTGAATACGCTGGGGGTCAAAACACTCTAAAAATCCTGCAAGAGGAAGTCCCGGACGGTTAACTTCGTTAAGAGTTATATGAGTTTTTTCTCCGCCTTCGGGCATATACACGGTTGTGAGATTGAATTCTTTTATCAGTTCTTCAAGAGTGCAAAAAATGTCATCCATATTGAACACCTCGTAATATATATTTATATTCTATGTTATTATACTATATTTTAAATTAAAATACAATATATTTGTTCAAATTTGAGTCGTAAAAGAAAATCGGACTGTTTTTGACAGTCCGAAATATGAATATGTTTTTTAGTTTGTGTGAAGCTCGGCGTTTTTAAGGTCGTTATAAATAAGTGCCAAGGTTACGTAAAACAGCGCTTCACCTGCGGCGGTCATTATAAAGGAAATGACG
This sequence comes from Oscillospiraceae bacterium, assembly GCA_015065265.1. GTDB lineage: Bacteria > Bacillota > Clostridia > Oscillospirales > SIG627 > RGIG6353. The sequence goes on from SVQQ01000004.1 coordinate 81,152, forward strand.
GGAATTGAGGCGAAAAACATTGTAATTACAAGATAAAAAATCAAAAATGGGAAAGATGCACGAAACGCCATCATCTTCTTCCCTCTCATCATTTTAAAACTCTTTTTTAAGGCAGAAAACACCGATGTTTCGGGATTGTCGGACATAATGAAAGGTGCCATACAAAAGGACAAAAAGACAGGGAAAATCAAAAGGAAAACCCCAAGGCAGTTTATGACTGTAAGCGTCAGTGTAAGAAGTGAACATTTAAGAAGATACGAGGGGCTTTCAAAGGGGGTAAAGTATGCTTTTATCGGAATTTTCTGAAAGATGTGAGTGCGTGAGGTCAAAAGATAAAATCGGGTAAGACAGAAGGTCAAAGGGAGAGTTACAATAGATGAAAGAGCAGAAACTATCAAGGCTATTTTAAGCATTTCGGGGTCGCCTGAAATGAGTTCTATGTTTTTGTTAAATGCGGTAAGCTGGAAGTGATAACTGATAAGGGAGGAAACGAGACCTGTGATAATCACGGCAAAGAAAATCTGACCGATGTGAGAGAAGACCTGTACCTTTGCGCTTTCCCGATATTTTCTGCAAATTTCTTTCATAAATGCTCCTAGGTAATTTAGTGTATAAACATTTTATCACAAATGACAAAAAAGTCAATATTACAGTCTTTTCAATGTTGATTTTTTTGTTAAGATATGGTAAACTTAGTATAAACAATTTTACACGACGTGAGGTTAAAAAATGGATTTTATCAAAGTAATTGCAAAGGAATTCAACATAAAGGAAATTCAGGCAAAAAACACTATTGAACTCATCGACGACGGAAATACTATTCCCTTTATTGCACGATACAGAAAAGAGATGACCGGGGCACTTGACGACCAGTTACTTCGTCAGATATTTGAAAGACTGACGTATCTGAGAAACCTCGAAAAGAGAAAAGAGGAAATTCTCTCTTCCATTGAGGAACAAGGGAAACTTACAGACGAGATAAGACTTGCTCTCGAGAATGCACAGACTATGACAGAGGCGGAAGATATTTACCGTCCCTATAAACCTCACAGAAAGACAAGGGCGTCGGTTGCCCGTGAAAAAGGGCTTGAAGGTCTTGCCGAGCTGATTTTTGCCCAAGAGATTAAAGAGGGTGACGTTCTGGAGTATGCAAAAGAATATATTGATGCTGAAAAGGGTGTTGAAAGTGCTGAAGATGCTATAAGCGGTGCACTTGACATAATTGCTGAAGATATATCCGATAATGCCGAGTTCCGTCAGACCCTTCGTACGCTTATATTTGACAATGGAAAAATTACGTCGAAGGCAGCAAAAGACGAAGACTCTGTTTACAGAATGTATTATGAATACAGTGAGGCTATTTCAAAGATTCCAGGGCACAGAATTCTTGCAATAAACCGTGGTGAAAAGGAAGATTTCCTTAAAGTTTCGGTGGAAATTGACGAGTATCTGCCTTTGAGTTTCTTAATAAATCAAACTGTCACACCCGGTAGCATTTTCACAAGCCTTGTAGACAGTGCAGTAAGGGATTCGTATTCAAGACTTATCTTCCCTTCTATTGAGCGTGAAATCAGGTCGATGCTCTTTGACACAGCCTCGGAAAACGCCATTGTGGTTTTTGAAGACAATCTTAAAAAACTTCTTCTTCAACCCCCGCTTAAAGGTAAGACCGTTATAGGTTTTGACCCAGGTTACAGAACGGGATGTAAACTTGCGGTAGTTGACAAGACGGGAAAAGTTCTTGACACTGCGGTGATTTACCCCACAAAGCCTCAGGAAAGAATTGAGGAAAGTGAGAAGATTTTGCTTTCGCTTATCAATAAATACGACGTTGACATAATCTCTATCGGTAACGGTACTGCATCAAAAGAAAGCGAAATGTTCGTCTCTGCCCTCATTAAGAAAAATTCTCTTAAAACGAAGTACATTATCACATCAGAGGCAGGGGCGTCAGTTTATTCCGCGTCTGAACTTGCGGCAAAAGAGTTCCCTGATTTTGACGTAACGCAAAGAAGTGCGGTGTCCATCGCAAGAAGAATTCAGGACCCCTTGGCAGAGCTTGTTAAAATTGAACCAAAAGCAATAGGCGTTGGACAATACCAGCACGATATGAAGCCTCAGAGGCTTGACGAGGCTCTTGGCGGTGTTGTTGAAAACTGTGTAAACAGTGTTGGTGTTAACCTTAACACTGCATCCTTTGCTCTTCTTTCTTACGTTGCGGGAATAAATTCGGCATCCGCTAAAAATATAGTTAAATACCGTGAAGAAAACGGTGAATTCAAGAGTGTTGACAAAATAAAGAAGGTTCCGAGAATTGGAGACAAGGCTTTTGAACAGTGTGCGGGATTTTTGAGACTTCCCGACTCTACCGAGCCCCTAGATAATACGGGAGTTCACCCTGAGTCATACCCTGCGGCAAGAAAACTTATGGAAGTTTTCGGTTACACCTTCAAAAAAGGCGATACTGCGGGACTTTCGGGACTTGGTGACAAGGTTTCGTCTTACGGAAAAGAAAAACTTGCAGAAGAACTTGGTGTCGGTATTCCCACTCTTGACGACATTGTAAGAGAACTTGAAAAGCCAGGTCTTGACATACGTGACGACTTTGAAGAGCCTATACTCAGAGACGACATACTTGACATCGGTGACCTTTACGAAGGTATGGTTTTGACAGGCACTGTAAGAAACGTTTGTGACTTCGGCGCATTTGTTGACATTGGTGTTCATCAGGACGGACTGGTGCACATTTCACAAATTTCAGACAAGTTTATAAGACATCCTTCAGAAGTGCTCTCGGTTAACGACAAGGTTAAAGTCAGTGTAATTTCCGTGGATAAAAAGACGAGCAGAATAGGGCTTTCAATGAAAGGAGTAAATTGAAAACTGTCAATTTCAAAAAATGAAAGTTCCTTGAAAAAAGGGGTTTTGGACATCGATTGTCCAAAATTTGTGCAAAATTCACATATAGCAACCTGTAAAATTGGAAAATAAACATCTTTACTATTTTGAACTTTTCTGTTATCATATTTAAGTAATAAAATCATACGTTTAAAACGCGAGTTTTACATTTATTTAGGAGGTCAACCCATGGCAAGTGTATCACTTAAGCATATTTACAAGAAGTATCCCGGCGGTGTTACTGCTGTTTCGGACTTCTGTTTGGAAATCAAGGATAAGGAATTTATCATTCTTGTAGGTCCTTCAGGTTGCGGTAAATCTACAACACTTAGAATGATCGCAGGACTTGAAGAAATCACTGAAGGTGAACTTTTCATCGGCGACAGAATCGTTAATGACATAGCACCCAAGGACAGAGACATCGCGATGGTTTTCCAGAACTATGCTCTTTATCCTCACATGACCGTTTTTGAAAACATGGCATTCGGTCTTAAACTTCGAAAAATTCCCAAGGAAGAAATCAAGAGAAAAGTTGAAGAAGCTGCAAAGGTTCTCGATATTCAGCACCTTCTTGACAGACGCCCTGCTGCCCTTTCAGGTGGTCAGAGACAGCGTGTTGCTCTCGGACGTGCTATCGTTCGTCAGCCCAAGGTATTCCTTCTTGACGAACCTCTTTCAAACCTTGACGCTAAACTCCGTACTCAGATGAGAACAGAGCTTACAAAACTTCATCAGAGACTTGCTACCACTTTCATCTACGTTACTCACGACCAGGTAGAAGCTATGACCATGGCTACTCGTATCGTAGTTATGAAGGACGGTCTCATTCAGCAGGTTGACAGTCCTCAAAATCTTTACGACTACCCTGTTAATATGTTCGTTGCAGGATTCATTGGTACTCCTCAAATGAACTTCATTAACGGTACAATCGAAAAGAACGGTTCTGACATCTTCTTCTGCTTTGGTAAGAACAAACTTCAGCTTCCCGCAGAAAAGGCAAATAACGAGGCTCTTCAGGAATACATCGGTAAGGAAGTTGTTGCAGGTATCCGTCCTGAATGTATCCATGACGAACCTATTTACCTTGAATCTCTTTCAAACTGGGTAATTGATGCTCACGTTGAAGTTACCGAACTTATGGGTTCATGCATCTACCTCTACGTTGTTGCAGATGAACAGAACCTTATCGCTAACGTTAACGCTCATTCAAGCTCAGCTGTTGGTGCAGACATCAAGGTTGCAGTTGACGTTAACAGACTTCATATCTTCGATAAAGATACTGAAAAGTGCATCGTTCACTAATTACTACATAAAACTAAAAGGCACACTTTTTAAGTGTGCCTTTGTTTTTTTGTTAACATTCCACCGTCCGCTACGCGTACTGTTTGCTCGAATTTCCAATCTTTCCACAATAAAAAAAGAAGAAATTCCCATTGGGTATTTCTTCTTTTTTGGTCGAGATGACAAGATTCGAACTTGCGGCCTCTGCGTCCCGAACGCAGCGCTCTACCAAACTGAGCCACATCTCGCTATTTAACAGTCCGTAGTATACCACAAAATCAGGTTTTAGTCAATGCTTTTGAAAAAATAAGATTCTTGGAAAAAGTAAAATAGCATCAGTGCCTATTCCTATAACTAAAACATATAATGTAATGGTGCTTCACCAAATCTTTAAAGGAGGTAATTTTATGAATAAGCAAAATCCATTTATGCGAAGTACCAATAATCGCTATAATAACTACAATCATGGCAACAACTATCAAGATGATTGTGATAATCCAAAACCTTGTTGCGATGATGATCACGATAAAGACCCATGTACAGTATGCCCACCAGGCCCCCAAGGACCTCAAGGTCCACAAGGAGTTGCAGGTCTTCAAGGTCCCGTTGGGCCTCAAGGTCCTATAGGTGCAACCGGTCCTATTGGCCCTCAGGGTGAAACCGGTCCTATCGGTCCTCAGGGTCCTCAGGGTCCTCAGGGTGAGACTGGTCCTATTGGGCCTCAGGGTCCTCAGGGCGAGACTGGTCCTATTGGGCCTCAGGGTGAAACTGGGCCTATTGGACCGCAAGGTCCTCAGGGTGAAACCGGGCCTATTGGACCGCAAGGTCCTCAGGGTGAAACCGGGCCTATTGGACCGCAAGGTCCTCAGGGAGTTCCCGGCGGTGTAATTAGTTATGCAGATTTCTATGCCTTAATGCCTGGGGATAATGCAGACACGGTTGCACCCGGAAGTGACGTTGATTTTCCACAGAATGGGCCTATTTTCAACACGAACATCGGGCGTGTTAGCGCATCCACCTTCTACCTTGGAGCAATCGGTACTTATCTTGTTATGTTTCAGGTAAGTGTTACCGAAGAGGGACAGCTCGTTCTTACCTTGAACGGTGACGAACTGACTTATACGGTAGTTGGGCGTTCTACGGGAACCTCTCAAATTGTGGGAATGGCGCTGGTAACTACCACAGAAATCAACTCACTGTTCACTGTACGTAATCCTGCTTCAAACTCCACCGCCCTTACTATAACCCCTCTGGCAGGTGGAACTTTACCTGTATCTGCACATCTTGTAGTTACACAAATAGGCTAATTTTTATCCTATCACAAAAAATCGAGCACCTATACCGAAATTTTTTCGGTATAGGTGTTCTTTTTCTAAATAAATTTGCAGTATAACTTATTAAAAAAATTTGCAATTTATATTAATTTGTGATATTATTGTAATATACAAAATTTTGATGCAAAGAGGAAATTACAATGAAAGCAATACTTGTAAACGACGACAGAAGTTTAAGATGGGACAATGTTCCCGACCCTGTGATAAAATCAGAGGAAGTTTTAGTAGAAATACACGCGGCTGCTCTTAACCGCGCCGACCTTATGCAACGTGAAGGAGACTATCCTCCCCCTCCCGGTTGCCCTGAATGGATGGGTCTTGAAATTGCCGGTGTTATCGTTGAAATGGGCGAAGAAGCAAAGGCAAAATCCAACTGGAAAATCGGTGACAAGGTTTGTGCACTTTTAGGTGGCGGCGGATATGCTGAATACGTTGCGGTAAAGTATGATATGCTTATGCCTGTTCCCAAAAACTGCACTATGGAAGAAGCGGCGGCTATTCCCGAGGCTTTTGCAACTGCATACCTGAACTTGTTTATCGAAGGTAACATTCAGCCCGGTAACACACTTCTTATGAATGCGGGTGCGTCAGGTCTTGCCAGTGTTATTATACCTATGGCAAAGGCTTTCGGAATCCGTGTTATCACCACCGTTTTATCCGACGAAATTGCAAACTCTATAAAGCATCTTAATGCCGACGTTGTTGTAAATACTTCAAAAGATAACATTGCAGACGTACTTAAAGCACAACTTGAAGAAGGTCATAGCGTTGACGTTGCTATCGACTGTCTTGGCGGTGAGATAATGGGCAAGTGTATTCACTTTTTGACACACGGCGCAAGATGGATAATGATTGCGGCTCTCGCAGGACAGAAAACAGAAATCGACCTTAAGAACATTTACGTGAGAAACGTAAGAATTATAGGTAGCACCCTTCGTTCAAGAACTCCCGAAACAAAGGCGAGAATTCTTGCAGAACTTGTTGAAAAGGTATTCCCCAAGATTGAGGCAGGTGAAGTTAAGCCTACAATTCACGCAATTCTTCCCATAACAGAGGCTGAAGCGGCTCACGACATTCTCTACAAGGGTAAGAACGTTGGTAAGGTAGTTTTAAAAGTTAAATAAGACATAAAAATCACGAAGACTTTTCTTCGTGATTTTTTATTTTTATCCTAAAAGAGTATCGAAGATAAGCATTACACAAAAGCCGACGAGAAGTGAATAGGTAGAGGCGTCCTCGTTTCCGTGGGCGTGAGTTTCGGGAATCATTTCGTCGCTTATGACGTATAACATTGTGCCCCCTGCGAAAGCGAGAGCAAAGGGAAGAATGGCAGAAGACAAACTCACTGCGAAGTATCCGAGAAGTGTGCCCACAACTTCCACAATTCCTGTGATAAGCGCGATAAAAAAGGTTCTTCCGTGGCTCATTCCCGATGAGAGCATAGGTCCGATTATCACCATACCTTCAGGAATATTCTGAAGGGCAATACCACCTGCGATGGTCAGGGCTTCCATGGCGTTTCCTGTGCCAAAGCCCACTCCTGCGGCAATTCCTTCGGGAAGGTTATGGATTGCGATTGCCATAACGAAGAGCAGTATTTTATTAAGTTGTTTACTTTTTTCGGGGTGATTTTCTGTGTCAACTCCTGTAAGGCGGTGAAGGTGAGGGACAATTCTGTCCATCAAATTCACTAAAAGTGCACCGCAAAAGACACCAATAACAGTTACGAGAAGCGGTGCTTTTCCACCGTAATCAAGAGAGGGCAAGATAAGTCCGATAATTGCGGCGGCAAGCATAACACCTGCGGCAAAGGAAAGAACAACGTCACTGAATTTATGACTGACTTTCTTAAAAACAAAGCCCAAAACTGCGCCTATTACCGAGGCTCCGCCGAACCAAATTAATCAAGGTGAAGTAAATTACGAAAGAGCCACTAACAACAAATTTAATATGTTGATTAAAATATAATTCTGTAGTTATCTTTTAATGAGCATATTAAATAAAATTTGATTCGCTGTGTAGCATTGAAGCTATGCAGCTATTTTTTTACGAATAGTATTAAATCATCGTATTTGTTAATCTGCTATCCTCTGTATCTTGTCTATTTTGGTATTTTATAGTAAAATATATATGAATTTTATAAAAGAAGGAGGTAATCATAAATGATTACAACAACAAACTATTCCATACTAAAAGATAAAAAAGGGGCTATGTAGTCTGCAATCTCGACACACCTATTTGTCCCTCCTGCAATTCCTCTGTGAAAGTCAGGGACAGTCGCAAACGAAAAATTAAGGATTCCGCAGGTAATATCTATATACTTAGATTAAGACGTTTGCAATGTCTTAATTGCGGTCAAGTACATACAGAAATTCCTGATTTCGTTGAAAAATTCAAACACTATTCTAAACCAACGATCAATAAGGTTTTACAAAACGAAGCTAATACATTTAGCGGAGATAACAAAACAATCTATAGATGGCAGAAAAAATAACACACCAACTTTGCCTTTAAATTCTTTTCAACTAAGTATAAAATTAAACAAAAAAAGAATTGAAAGGAGCAATGAGTTGAAAAAGATGTATGCAATTATAACTATTTTATTATTAGTTATTGTCATTATTATATTAATTTTTTTGCTACGATCTTGTAATAATAGTATTCCTCCAAACACCGAATCGCCGCCACCGCTTGATTTTCAAGAGTATACAGAATATAAAGATAAATCTATTAACATCCCAGCCGTAACTGGTTTGAATTTCAAATCCGGACAGTTAAATCAAAAAGTTGATTTTTACAATCCCGAAACAAACCAATGTTATTTTGTGATTTCTTTGTACTTATCAGACAATACATTAATTTACAAATCAGGTTATTTAGAACCAAGCAAACATATTAATGAAATTAATTTGACACAAGAATTACAAAGAGGACTATATAGAAATTGCCGCTTGTTGTATCAATGTTATACGCTCGATACTAAATCACAATTAAACACCGGCGAGGTAAAATTAGAAATAAATTCACGATAGGAGAAAATACTATGAAAAGAACTATTACTTTATTTTTATCATTAATAATGCTTTTATCATTAACAATGACATCTTACGCAGAAGAATATGTTGTCGAATCAATGCAAGGATATGGACAAACTGAAATACTCGCTCATATTTATAGTAGATATACCATCACAATTCCTGCTACAATAAATTTAAGTGAAACTAATCAAGGTACAATAGCAATCAGCGGTGCAAGTCTTGAAGAAGGCTACCAAGTCAAAGTTTTTTGTACTAATATAAATAGCGACTGCAATGGTATTATTTTGTATAATGTCAATGATAATTCAAAAACCATTCCTTGTGCTATTTTAGATGAAAACGGACTTTATATGAATTCCAGCACACCACTTGCAACTTTCACTCAGGATGATATTACATCCTATGACACAATAAGAAATTTTCAACTTGAATTAATGTCTTTTGATGCAGTCGCAGGTGATTATATGGGTATTGCTGAATACTCTTTTGATTGTTCTCCAATGTAAGAATATAACAAAAAGGGAACTGTTCGCAATGAGCAGTTCCCATGTTTTATACTTACCATTTGTACTTGCAGTTTTCACATTCAAATTGTGAACGTGCCGTTTTACTAAATAAACCAAAAGCATATGCGTGTGTTGCTCTCTTTAGTGAAGATAGTTTGCGAATTTTAGTAGATGAACATATAGGACACTTAGGAATATTTTCTGATTTTTCAGTAAAAATTTCTCTTTGTCTATCTTCTACTGTTGCGAGTTTTGATTTCTCAGGATCGAATAATGGATTTTTACATACCTCTTCATCCATAAATATTTGATGAATATGAAAATAATCGTTATACATTTCCATTGATTTATTCTGATAATATTGTTGTGTGTTTGTTGATTCAATAAATTCAACATCAGAAAAACAATTAGGACATTTAATTTTTCTGTTGTTATTAAATATATTTATACAATGTCCGCAAATAGGACAATAATCAAATTTAAGACTCATATGTAATACACTTCTTTTCTATTTAATTATAACGAATTATGTTTTAATTGTTAGGTTTCCAGCGATTTCCACAACGTAAACAAGTCATAACTACCTTTCCACTACCAATAAAACCAGTAAATAGGCTGTAGCCTCTTGAACCGGTATGATATTCTAACGAACCGCATTTAGGACAACAAATTTTGTCTTTATCTTTTACCGGATTAACATATGTTAGTGTTGTTGCAGAATCAAAAATTTTAGCCTCAACTTCAATTTTTGAAAACTTATCTGCAATTTCTTTAGCCTGATTGTAGCTCAAACCATCTTTAACTATTGGAATGTCTTGTTCTACTAAAGAAACTGCACCAGATAAATCCATACCAGTAATTTCTCGAATTACTTTTATCACATGGATTTTTTTATCTGAATATTCTTTAAAAGAAGGAATAACTACTTTTTTTGATTGTGAATTTGAAATTGTTTCAGATTGAAGTTCGTGTAATGGGTATCCACAATGAATACATACATTTGCCTTATCACTAACTTCTTTATTGCACTCAGGACAATTTATAAGAGCCATATAATCACACCTCATGAGAAGATATATCTATTGTTGTAATTTTTTAGAGTTTCTACATTACTTACTATTAATTATTGCTATTATGGTTGAATACAAATCTTCAGTCTGCCTGATTCTTTTCTTGCATTCATCTGAATTTCGATTTATCGTATCACTAATAATATCAATCTTATGAAAAGAATTTAAGACACTATTTGTAATAATTCTAATACCAAGATAATGTATAACATCTTCTGAATGCTTTGATGCAGCTCCAATAACTGCTCCACTTACCCCAGCAATAAGACCGCCAATTACTGCTTGTTTCGCAGTACTTTTTATAATAGTAGAATTATCTTGAATAATTTCACATTCAATAATTGAGTTAAAAGAAATAATAGAATCTATAGAAAAAGAATTTATATTACATATTAGTAATTCTTTTCTTGTATTATCAATTCCAATTAGACAATCATTTATGCGAAATGATTTATTAAAAGAATAGTTCTTTAAAGTCTTTTTAAAGTCATCTTGATTTTTAATAATAGATTTATTCATCTCTACATACTTATTTGTTGGTGATACTATCCATAATATAATAACAATAATAGCAGAAATTATAGAAATGATAGGTGTAAATCCTCTTATGAGGTTTAGCATTCCAAAAGATTGTATAGAATCTTCCCATAAAAAATAACTTAACCATGCAGAAATTAATCCTACTATTCCAATTTTTAATAAACTTCTTTTTACATTATTGATTGTTTTTAAAGCATCATCGTCTGCAATGCTAATAGAACGCTTCTTTAAATCAATAAACGAAAAAATAAATATACATGTATAAATGATTGCTAATATAAACATAACAGCCCTCTTAATTACAGATTTAATTTGTAAAAACTCCCATCATAAAAATATTATAACAGATTTTATCGGTAATTACAAGTGGTAGCGGTAAAATGGCAATTATACACTAATATATAACAACTCATATCGGAGTGTGATTATTAGATTTATTATATAATATAAACATGAGGTGTTTATCATGGATGAAAATTTTATAGCGAATAGAATTACTGCTCTAAGAATCAAAAAGAATATATCTGAATATCGTATGTCTTTAGAATTGGGACAAAGTAAATCATATGTTCAAGGAATAACTTCAGGTAAGGCTCTGCCCTCTGTAAAACAGTTATTTAACATTTTTGATTATTTTGAAATTTCACCTTCTGAATTTTTTGATGATGAAACAGACGATCCGCAAAGAATACATGAAATAGTTGCTTTAACTAAACAACTTCCATCTGAGGATATAGACCGAGTTATTGATTTAATGAAACGTATTAAAGACTTGAATAATAAGTAATAGCCGTAACTGTATTCGATGTTACGGCTTATTTTTTTGCTATCGTGGGTAAAAATTGGCTGCGTATTTTGAGAAGGTGTACTATTACAAATGATCGAAAATGAAAACCATTTTAAAATGTAAATATACCCCCCTCTGTAATAGAAGGAGGTATATATATCAACCATTATTTTTTAATGCTCTGTATAATGTCGCTTGTGATATTCCGGTTATTGCCGTAATCTCTTTTATACTGTGTACTTGTGCATGATATAATTTTATTGCTTTTTCAACTTGTTTTATATTGGCTTTAGGTCTGCCGCCTTTTCTGCCTCTTGCCCTTGCAGCTTTCAAGCCTTCATTTGTTCTTTGTACTGTTATATCTCTTTCAAATTGACTTATAGCAGATAATACAGTTATTAATAATTTTCCGGTTGGTGTAGTGGTATCAATATTCTCTTTCAGGCTTATTAATTTAATTTCTTGCATGTTCCATTCTTCAATTAAATTTAATAAATCTTTTGTTGATCTTCCCAGCCTTGAAAGTGATTCAATAACAACAACATCACCGGCACGAAGTTTATTTTTTAATTTAAGTAGTTCGGGGCGATTGGCTTTTGTGCCTGTTATCTTTTCTGTGAATATCTCATCAACACCATAACTATTTAAAGCATCTATTTGACGTGCAAGTTCTTGATCTTGTGTACTTACTCTTGCATAACCTAATTTTAATATTGACATGTTAAAACCCCCTTATCACAAACGGATATTTTTTATAATTTGATTTTGATAAAAGTATTGATAATGTTTTGCGGTGTAATTTGGTGTATTAAAATGTATAATAAATTTTTATCAATAACGATGGTTTTTGATAATACAATGATATTAATTAAGGCGGTACAGATTTTAAAACCATTCCGCCATAATTTATTATTTTTATAGTTATACTTCTTCGCCGGTATCATTCAATTTAAACGATATTGTAAAAGTACAATCTAAAGCCGCCGCAATCTCTTGTAAATCCTTCTCAGTAAAATTATCACGTTTCATTTTATTATTTAAGTTTTGGGGGCTTATGTTTAATCTTCTTGCAAGTTCTGCTTCTGATATATTCCCCCTCTTAATTAACAATATTCTTATTCTATCACTTAAAGCCATGTTAAAACCTCCTTACATTCTAAATTATACACTATAAAATTTATATTGTCAATACTTGATTTAAAATATAAAAAATATTTTTATAAATTTATCAATTTTCTATTGACAACATCAACTTTTTAGTGTATAATATAATTGTAGTAAAGATTAAAGGAGGTTAAACAAATGACTACAACAGATTTAAACATCAAAATTAAAAATCTTCGTGAGCTTCGCCGCATGGCTGAAGAGTTGGCGGCAGAAATTGAAACGGCACAAGATGAAATCAAAGCGGAAATGATCGCACAAAACACCGACACATTAACCGGCGATGATTTTAAAATCACATGGAAGGAGGTTAGAAGCAGCCGTTTTGATAGTGCAGCATTTAAGAAAACACATGAAGAACTATTTAATCAATATCAAAAAGAAACTGTTTCAAAACGTTTTTGTTTGGTATAAAAAAAGCCTTTTATATAGTACACCGACCAAAGCGCATATATAAAAAGGCTCTATCACCCAAAGGGGCGATATAAATATTATACTACATATCGCCCCAAAAATCAATATTATTTGAGAAGAAAGGCGGCATATAAAAATGAAGTGGTTTAATAATCCGCAAACACTTGAAGAATTAAAAAAGCAATACAAACAATTAGCTTTAAAACATCATCCGGATATTGGCGGCAACCTGAAGGACATGCAAGAAATAAATACCGAGTATGATCAACTTTTTGAAAAGTTAAAGAACATTCACAGATCGGCAGAAGGCAGAACATACACATCAAAAGAGGAAACAACAGAAACATCAAACCAATTTAAAGATATTATAAACAGTTTGATTAATATTGAAGGGATACAAATTGAAATTTGCGGCTGCTGGCTCTGGATAACTGGAAACACATTACCGCATAAAGACATATTGAAACACTTAAAATTTAAGTGGAGCAAATCAAAATATGCTTGGTATTTCCATAATGACGGATATAAAAAGCGAAACAATAAAAACTTTACACTTGATGAAATCCGTGATCTTTATGGTTCTGAGTCAGTAAAAACAAAACCCCAATTAAAATTACAAATAGTTTAAACAAAAGGGCGGTTTTCCGCCGCCCTTCAATTACCTAAAATATAAAAATAGAAATGGAGAATTTTAAAATGAAAAATAATACTTTAAATACTGTTTATGATTATATTAAAAATTATGATTTACTTTCCGTAAAATCAACAGACAAAAACAACAACATCAAAGAATTTTTTACAACCGGTATAAAAATATTTAGAAATGATTTAAAAAACATTGCTTTTAATCGTTTTTGTTCTGTTCCTATTGTGCCGGATGATTTTGTTAAGTTTGCAGAAATACGTCAAGATGACAGTATTTTTATTAATTGCGGAGCTATCGACTACACATTAACCCCATTAAAAGAACGAGCAGAAAAAGACACTTGCAAACATAATAAATTTTATATTGATACATTTATAGATAAAAATATTATAGATATTTCAAAGGTAACAACGGAAAACAAAACAGTTTTTCTTCCGGTTGATTTTGTAAAAATAGGAGAAACAACAAGCCTTCAGGAAATGAAAATTAAAACTTTAATTGATAACATTCTTGAAGGAGCAGCAGAAAAATATCAATGTTGCAGAGTTCCGGCATTTTCTGTAGAGTTTGAAGAAGATAATTATAAAATCAACGGACATGTTTATAACATTGAAAACGGCGAATATTTAAATACTGTTTTACTGTATGATTCAAAAACAGATATTAAACATATTAATCCATATGCAGATTTTACAGAATTTGCAAAGAGCTTTTTAAACTAATAACAATTTTGGAGTGGGGGCATCCGCCCCCTCTTCCATTACTCAGGAGGTAATAAAAATGGCAGAAACAAGATCAAAAACATGGATATTAATTGACGATACAATAGCAGCTTTAAATTATTTTGATTATGTCAAAGTAACTGTATCAAAATTAGCAGAATTTGACGAAGAAATCAGCGAAGAAGCAATTAACGAAAAGGGAAATCATTATTTTTATGCTGGTAAAGTATATTCAAGATTTGGATGGACTCTTGAATTTTATCGTTGTTTTGGTAAATCTGTAATTAAAAACGAGGTCGTAAACAAAATTAATAAAGTAAAGAAAATTAATGATAATACATTTCAATTTATTATGGATAATAAAACATCATATTTAGTTGAAGGAATTACAGATAAAAACGTCAATCATATAAACGGAGATATAAAAACACCGGAAACTTTGATTGATTGGAATAAAAGTTATATTGATGATCAAGGAAATATTATTATAGTACTTGCAATATATGAATGTTTTGATACTCCATATTTTGATGTAGTATATAGTCATATGCAAAATAATTTAAAAGGCATTAACTGTCAAGCAATGAACAGAACTATATACTTTAAAATCACACCGGAAAATATAATAACACATGGCATATGGAATTTAGAAAATAATCAGGCTGCAACTGAAGTAAATTTCAGTAGTTTTTTATGGTTTAGGGATTTGAAAACATGGATTAAAGAAGAAATAGTCTTGCAGCTTGCCGAAATATTCCGGTCAAAAAACCAATAAAAAAATACTTGTTTTGTCTGGACGATGACAACAAAAAATATATTATTATGCTGCCGATGACATTTATATAAAAAAATAATTTGCTAAAATGCACGATGTTCTGTATGTTTTACGATGACATAAGCGAAGATTACAAAAAAATTAAAGTTGTTTTTTTACTGTAATTTCAAGGATTTTAAAAAAGTTTTAGCATAGATAATGAATGAATTTTGCAATCGTGAAAAAATATTTTGTGTCTTGATCGAAGCATAATATTGACAAATGACATCATATATGATATTATATATGTGTACTATTAAGGAGGTCAAACATGGAAATCAAATACCATAAACGAGCCGTTAAATTTATTAACTCACTACCACCGAAGGAAAGGCAAAGAATAAAAGATGGCATAAACAAATTAATCACCGCACCTGAAAATTGCGATATAAAAGCATTAGAAGGCTACACAGATATATACCGGCTGAGAATAGGTCAATACAGAGTAATATATACAAAAGATAACGTAATATTATTTATTATTGATGTCGGTAACAGGGGCGATATTTATAAAAAGTATTAAGGAGTGAATTTATATGTCAAATAACACAAAGCAATTAATTAATCTGTATGAGATTTTACCGGAAACAGATCAAAAAATGTTATTAGAGCTTACAAAAAAATTATTGCTTGCATATGATCCTGATTATACTAAACTTCTTCCCAGCGAAAAAGAAGATGTTGAAGGAGCTATACTTGATTTTAAAAATGGAGTGAATATTGACGATGGATCAAGCATTGATTGGTAAAGAAAATAAACATAATGTGGAAACTGAAGATAAAACTTATTCCGGACGTTTATCTGTTAGAATCCCCAAAGAACTTCACAAAGAATTGATTAAAGCTGCGGCAGAAAACAATGTCAGTTTAAACCAGTTTGTTTTGTATAAACTATCAAGGTAATACAATCAAAAAAAGTTCTTGACAAATTACTGAAGCAACGATATAATACATGCTAAATTAAATCCGTAATGACGGAGCAATTTCCTTTAAACATTAAAGGCTATGCTAATTAAAAATAACATTAGATGCATTTTTCAATGTGTCGGTTTTGTTGTATTTAATTGGTATAGCCTTTTTATTTTGTAAAGTGGAGGTGTAAAAAATGAATTTACTGGAATTACATAAAGAAAAGATAACTAAAGATATTTACTCTATTCAATATTACATCGAATTAAGAGAACAGCATATTTTTTCTGAAAACTTTAATATGTGGAAAAAAGAAGTTTGGAAATATATTTATAAAAATTCAAACAATCTTTGTAAATATCGTCAAAGAAATCTCAGGTTGACTTTATACAGAAATGATCCTGAAGAAAAATTAACGGCAGCAATATTACGATATAATTCCCCTATTACTGAAATTACTATATGGTCAAAGAATATAGAGGTGCAGAAAAAAGTAATGAGTAATTTTAAACATTGGGAATCAATAAAAAACTATTATCAATATTTATTGCGGCGAATTAAGGAATATGATGAGAAACAAATATTACCGCAAGAAAAAACAAAAAAACATGAGAAATCAATAAGCAAAGACAAACCAAGAAAAAAGAATCCTGATAATCCGGCTGCTCGTATAAGAAAAGCGAGAAGGCATTTAGAGAAACAAGGTTACATGCTTCATAAGTCAAAAAACAAAGTTGCAACAAGTGAGGATTTTGGATTGTTTCAAATTAGAGAACAATCTACAAATAAAATTGTAGCTGGAAAGTGTTATAATGCTACACTAAACGACATAGAGCATTTTTACAAAGAAATTGAAAACAAAAAGCAATTCTAATATATTAAAATTTTCGGAAAATCGGAGTTTTTTTGATATTTTTCATTTTTTCAATCTTTTAAAACTTTCGATAATACGTTAATATTTAGTTTTTTTTAATTTGGAGATACAGGAAGATAAAGTCATAGTCAAAAAATACTGTAATAAAAAAATATACAATTTTTTGTGTTTCATACAAGATTTAAAAAAATATCATGTGTTAAAACTAACGAATATATGTTGATTTTAGAGTGTCAAAAAAAAAGTCCTATTGGGAAAGGATAAGAAAATATTAATTCTCACAAACAACATGTGAGAAAATACAAGGAGGTAAAATGAATAAAACAACTATTTATGATCAGCTCTCGCTGATTAACAGAACAAAAGAAACCATAAAAAAGTATGGAATCAAAGTCGCATGGTTAGCCGAGCAGACAAACATCCCCAAAAGATGTCTGAGTTCTTTTCTAAATGAAAAGATGGTTTTATATATTCCGCAAGAAAAACGTCTTATTGCATTTCTTGATGAATACGACAAACGAATGAATGGAATGGTAAAAGCTGCTACAGAGTAACAAGGAGGTATTATGCCACGAAATATAACTGAAGATTGTATTGCCGTAAGTCAAAAAACCGGTGAAATTATCACGACAATAAAAGCCGATACCACTCTTCTCTCTCCGCTGGATAAAAAAATATCTCAAATGCGAAGAGATAAAGAACAAGAAATTGCATATCGCCGTGTTCAAACAGATGTATTAGGAAAATTTGTGTTGCTAAGAATACAAAAAATCCCCACAAACATTTCTGCTGCAACATTAGGACGTTTAACAATGTTAGCAACATTTATAAACTATGATAATAAACTCATGCTAACAGAACGTTTACCTATGCGAAAAAAAGATTTTCCTACTGTTTTAAACTTATGTGAAAGTGCTGCAAAAAAATTCATTGCTGAAATAAAAGGCAAATATCTTATTGAAAAAAGTGATGGTTTATATCTCAGCAAGGAATATTACAAGGGAGAAAATCAAAAATTCAAGCGGGATGCTAAAACAAAGTTATTTATTGATACTGTACAATCAATGTATTATCATATGAAACCAAGTAAACATAAATTCTTTGGTATGATAATTCAATTAGTACCTTACATAAATACTGAGTATAACATCCTATGTTCTAATCCTGATGAAAAAAATATAGACAACATAAAGCCTCTGAAAATTACGGAAATCTGTGAATTATTAAACTATGATAAAACACATACAATAAAACTTATTGATAATATTACAGGCTTATTATTTGAAGATGATGGATTTGAACAATCGTTGTGTTCTATAGCACAATTCAACAATTACGGTAAAACTAACTATAGAATCTTTGTTAATCCAAGAATTATATATAACGGCTCGGATTTTAATAAAGTAGAAGTGCTATGCACCTTCTTCCCTTTGTCAAAAAAAGTACGTTGCTATTTATAAATTTAATAGAATAGCACTTTTGTAGACTTTTTTATAAAATTTATAGCACTTTTATAGACCTTAAAAAATTTTTTATACTAACAAAAAAGCGAATTTATTAAAAGATTTTTTGAGGTTAAGACTTATATATCATATCACTACGATGCCGGAGGCAGCGGACGTGATAACCACCAAGTAGATATACATGCAGATGGCTATACTACTACAATTAGTAAATGTTTTACTAATATTTATTGTTTATTGAATAATTACATTTATGAGCTTGTTTACAAGCGAATAACAAGGGATTTTCGCAAGAAAATACCGCAGAATTACCTACTGCAAAAGTAGAATTTATTTATGAAAGGATTGATACTATTATGAAATTTAATATTCACGACACAAGAAGTTTTGGCGAGGTTATGGACGAACTCACTCGTAACTGGAACACTATGAGTAGAAAAGAACAAGAAGAAATTGTTTCAATGTTCATTAGTGATTAATGAAAGGATGATATTATGGCTAAGAAAATTTTTAAAGATACAGACAAGATTATGGTTAAGGCACTTGTGGATAATGTACACTACACTTGCCCTAAGACTTTTGAATATTTTCATTGGGAAAACGCAAGAGATGAGCAGCAAATGACTTTTGAACAAGTAAAGCTCATGAAAGTTAAACATAAAAACTACTTTGCAAACAAATGGTTATATATTGAAGATGAAGCAGTATTGGATGCTCTCGGCATTAGTGATATATTTGCTGTTAAGTTTACAAGAGCAGATATGAAATTGCTTTATGGCAATGATGTTGATGCAGTCAAAAAGAAACTTTGCTACATAACGAAGAAAGAAGAACCTGAAGTAATCGAAAAGGTTAAGAATGCAGTTAAACAGGGTAAAATCGTCAATATAAGAATTATTAAACTGTTGGAAAATACTTTCAACATTGATTTGATGGAACTAACAAAAGATGAACAGAACTAACTACTTTAAAGGTTATATACCCATATATTCTTTGTCTTTTGCTGAAGAAATAATGAAAAGGGGCTATTGTCCCAATAAAATTGTTAGAAATAAAAACAACAAAGAGCTGTTTATTTTTTTGTTTAAAAAGAATTTTGAGCTTTATAACCTTGTAAGAGAACTAAAGGGAAAAGCTAAAAGCAAGCATGACAAAATGATTAAGGAGGGTTGATACAATGTGGTATTCACAAACAAAAAGGTGGTCAACACCAAAACCGAAGCAAGAACATTATTTTATATTTCATGCTAAATGTTATAAAAGAATTTCCGGAGATGATATTGTCTTTCGAGAAACACACAATAATACATTAGATTATGGTATAAATAATAAACCATATCTGTTTATTGGAGAATATTTGTCTTATGATGAATTTGATCCAAAACATGCAATTAATTTATATCTAAGAAAACATCCAAGAGCTTTAATGGATCGCTCTGAAGTATTCATAATGCAAAAAGAATCCAACGAAGAAAAGAATGTTTTTTTAATATACTATTCAAAAGATAATGATAGATGGGAAGTAATCCCCTCTAACAATGAAGATTTTGTTGAATGGCAAATTATTACCATTGAGCAATCAAAGTTGCTTTATGAAAACTTTAAAAACTTTATTGACGATTATAATAATCATGGTATAATGTCAGTTTTAGAAGAAAAATATTTAACACATCCTATTAAAATTGGAGAACAGGATTGAGGTAATGCACATGAAAAAACGAACTGTCGAAGAATACTATGTATTTAGGGCAAGGTGTATTATTAATGCTGACAATTACGGCGAATTAAAGTTTTTAACTCAGGATGAATTATACAGAAGATTCAGCAAAGAAAATCCGGCTTTTTTATTTGAATTTTCAGGCGAAGATTTTGATTTAGCTACATTCACAGAAAACCTGAAATATCCGCTATATGCAACACAACATTTCACCTTCCCCCAAGTGTTTTTTGTGCTGCATATGCTACCGGATGAAAAAAATATGAAAATTATATTCTTTGATCGTGGGATTGGTAACTGGAACATCACGGACATTGACGATGAACATTTTTTGAATTGGAATGATTTCACCGGTGATGAATTTGATGAAATATACGAAAGGTTTTCTTTATTCATTGATGATTTATCTGCTAAAATACATACACAAAAGGCATTAGAAAAAGAATACCTTGCTCATGGGTTATATTGAACATTGATATTATCATGCACTCTTAAAATTGAAAATCTCATTTTGACATCTTTTCCCCTATTGTTTTTTCGGCGAAAATAATACGGTTTTTGAGATTTTCAACTTTAAGGGTGCATTTTAATTACAATACTCGTAGCAAAAGAAATTTTATAAATAATTTGATAAAGATGTATTGCAAAGTATTTTAAGTGCAACACATAAACAATATTCGGTAAAGGGAGTGAAAATAATGGATAGCAATAAAGCGGAACTGCTTGTTGATTTATTTGATACTATTGCTGATGAAACAGGCATTTCAGTAAAAAGTTCCAAAGGCAATTATTTCAACTTAGAGGAAATTATTTCTTGTCTTTCGGGCATTTGGAAATATCTTGATCGAGATAAGAAACTTAAAATAAGTGAGGCTTTTGTTGAGCTTTGTATAGATTATGAATTAAACAAACTCAATTATGAAAAGTTATCTAAGAAAACAAGAACATTGCCGCTAATAGCAGTAATATATCCTGAAGAAGATACTACAAGATTACATATAATTTATGATCGTATTGATAAAAAGTTTATACTTTCAGATAAAGCAACAACAGAAAATTTAATGTCATGCTGGCACTTTAAACCTACATTCGATTCTTCCGTAGAAGGTACTCTTGATTATTTAAACTCAATACCTAATCAAATCAAGGGCAAGCCACATATAAGAGATTTTCTGCTTCAGAACATAAAACTGCAAGAAATTTATTTGCAGTTTTAAATCAATAATTTGATAATTTCTTACAACAATACTTGTTGATATTCGAGCTTATTTATCTTCCTGATATTGAGTAAAGGGATGATATATAAGCTCTTGTTTTATAAACAATAATCGTTATGTTAAAGGAGGTTTTTATGACTGATTTATTAAATACAATTACAAGTTTTCTTGATGTTATATCTAATGAAACAAATATAATTGTGAAAGATAAAGATAATCATTATTATGAGTCTGAAATGGTTTTAATAGAACTTGCAAAAATGTGGGATGAACTAAGCAATGCTAAAAGAAATAGAATTTCAAGAGCATATATGGATGGCAACATGCGGTATTATAGCAATAAAAAAGAATGCGATGAATTATTATACAAGACAACAAAATTACAACTTGCCAGCTTGATTCAACCAATAGAAAATATTGCTGGTGAACACATTGTCTATGACTGTAATAATAGAAAATTCATGTTATCTACTGAGGCAACTGACAAGAATCTCATTAATTGTTGGCATTTTAAGACAAAAAGCAAAAAGAATAATGAGGTTTGTTATATATTAAATAAAATAAATATAACAAAACATAGAGAGTTGCTTGAATTTTTGTTACAAGAAATTGAATTTCCAGAACTCTATTTTCACCTTTTATCATAAATAATTATTTGCATTAGCACCGGAATTGATTTTTCGGTGCTTTTTTATATGTGAAAACAAGGAGGTATGTAATGTCAAATAATTCAGATGGTCAAATTACACTAAGTCTTGCCATAAAAAAGACTTTGGCAAATATACAAGCCGGATTAAAACAAATAAGCGACAAATTATATGTGAACGTAACCGGCAAGCTGAATAAATCTAAAACACGAACACAAATAAAAAATGATTTAAACAGCCTGAATACAGATGTAAAAGTAGTCGGTAAATTAGATAAATCGGCAACAAAAAGAAAGATTAAGGCTGATATAAAATCCTTAAATGATAGTGCTTCTATTGATGTAAAGGCAAATATCAATACAAAGGATTTAAAAAGCAAATTAAAGAGTTTAAAATCCAAATCTTCAACTGTTAAGGTGAATGCTGATATTAACGGAGCAAAAAACCTTGATAAAGTATCTGAGGGTATGGAATCCATTAATAAAAAATCAGTTTCAACTATTGCTAATATTAACTTAGTAAATCGTGCAATTAATGGTCTTGAACAAACTGCAAGGAAAATGATTAAAACCTCCGCAGAAATGAACGAGAAATTGACCGATACTCGCATGGTTACAGGCAAAAATTATGAAGAAGCTGAAAAATTAGTACATGAATATAATAATCTTGCAAAAGAATTAGGCTCAACCACATTAGAAGTTCTTGATGCTTCAAGCGAATGGCTAAGACAAGGTAAAACTGAGGCAGAAACAGCAGAATTAATTAAACAATCCATGATTTTAAGTAAAGTTGGAGCTATGGATTCTGCAACTGCAACAGAGCGTTTAACTTCTGCCATGAATGGTTATAAAATGGCAGTTTCAGATGTTTCGGGCATAGTTGATAAATTTACTTCCGTAGATATGGCTGCTGCCGTTTCTGCTGACGAACTTGCAGAAGCATTATCTCATACTGCATCATCTGCATACTTAGCCGGAGTTGATATTGATAAAATCATATCCTATATTACAGTTGTAGAGGAAACAACACGAAAATCCGCCTCTGTTGTAGGTGAATCATTTAAGACAATTTTTGCAAGAATGGGTAAAGTAACTAATGGCGATGCAGTTGACGATATGGGAGAAGATATTTCCAAAGTTGAGGCAACATTGCGTGGATTAGGAATTGAATTACGAAAATCCGTTGATGAATTTAAGGATTTTGATGTTGTCTTGGACGAAGTTGGAAGTAAATGGAGTACTTTCAGTTCAGTAAAACAGAGAGAAATAGCTACTGCATTTGGTGGTGTTTATCAATCTGAAAACTTTATCGCCCTTATGAATAATTATGATAAGGTTTCAAAATATGTTGATATTGCCGCAAATTCTGCCGGTACTGCCGCAGAAAAATTCCAAGCATATGAGGAAAGTGTAAAAGCACATGCTAATGAATTCCTTGCCGCAGCAGAATCATTATCTATGAATGCTATTCCTGCCGATTTTATGAATACAATTATAAGTGCCGGAACAGCTTTAGTGGAATTTATTGATAATATACATTTATTGCAACTTACATTAAATAATATAGTTGCGGTTGGCGCAGTAAAAGGTTTTTCACTTATGGGAACAAAAATAAAAGATGTTACCCAAAATGTAAAACAACTTTCAACTGCATTTAATATTTTAGACAATTCCAATTCGATATTATCAACATCCGAATTTGAAAAGTTACTTTCTGTAACAAAAGGACTGAGCGAATCCCAATTAAGATTAGTTATTAGTAGTAAAACACTTACAAATCAACAAAGAATCGCTATTTTAACGGCGAATGGACTTACTACAGAAGAAGCAGAACAAACTATTGCAACATTAGGGTTGGCAACTGCCGAAGGTGCAGCTACAACCGCTACATTCAGTTTATCAGGAGCGATGAAAGCCTTAAAAGCCGCTTTTCTATCTAATCCTATTGGTATATTGGCGGTTGCATTAACTACCTTAATTTCGCTTATAACTATGGGCGTTGATAAAATTAAGACAATGAAAGAAGAAGCTCGACAGGCTGCTATTGACTCAGCAAATGCCGCTGCGGATTCGAGTAATGAAATTATAGAGCTAACAAATAATTACTTAAAATTAAGCGAAGAAGTAAAAACAAATGCAACTGTAAAAGAAAACCTGATTACAACAGAAGATACATTACTTTCTAAGCTCGGTCTTGAAGGTTCACGTGTAGATGAACTTGTTGCTAAATATGGAAATTTATCTGATGCAATAAAAGCGGCATCAGTTGAAAAACTTCAAGAGGATGAGCGAGATTTAAGAGGTGGCTTGACCGCTAAAGCTGAAACAGCTTTGGAAAAAGCAAAACCTTCTGGCATTGCAGATAAAGGCATGAATCACCTTATTACCACTTGGAGCAAAGATGCTACAGAAATTAATCATAAGGCTCTTAATGCTTTAGTTGATGCAGGATATATTTCTTCCGGTAGTTTTGGTTCAAGAGGTATGGAATTATGGCTGACCGATATGGATTTAACTACCATTGAAGGTGTTATATCAGCTCATGATCAATTAGGTGAAATGCTTGATATAGTACAAACAAATGCCGGTTCAAATAATGAGGTTTATAAAGAGCTTTATACAAGATATAATAACTGTACAGAATCTATTCAAGCCTATAAAGATGGTATTAGTGATTTAAATAAAAATTTAGCACAACAGTATACTATGCAAGGTTTGATTGGTAAAGAAGTTCCTAAAACCCAAAAAGAATTTGATGATTATAGAAATAGTGTTATTGAAAGTGCAAAAGCATCCGGCGAATTTGAAGGTAGTGCTGAAGATATTGCTAATGCGATAGATAGTATATTAGCATCTAATTCACAGTTCACCGATTTTATGAAAAAGGCAGAATCTTCTGAAACGGATATATCAAGTATAGATGCTAAAATTAAAGCATATAACGAACTTACTGAAAAAATTCTTAATTGTACTGATGCGCAAGAAAAGAATAAATTAATTGCAGAACAAAATGCTTTAGAGAAAGAAATTGAAAATATAGCGAAATTAACTTCTCAATATGATGACCTAACCGCTGCGTATGAGAATTGGCAGAAAGCTCAATCTTCCGAAAATGAGGGTTCAAAATACGATACTATTTCACAAGATTTAGAAAATATTAAGAAACTTTATGAAGATGGTCTTGTTGGAACTGATGATTTTAAAGCAGCCGTTCAATTAATGTCAAATCAAGATTTGACAAATGCAACAGTAGAACAATTAAAAAGTGCCTTTGAAAAAAGCTATCCGGCAATGCAAAAATATTTCAAAGACGGAGATGAAGGCTGTAAAGCATTTCTTAATGATGTTTCAAAATTAAACTCAGAGTGGGCGCATATTAACGAGAATGGCGATTGGGAAATCAATTTCAATGATGAAGATGTTGCTGAAAAACTTGGTATAAGTGTTGGTGCATTGCAAGCTATAATGAAAAAACTTAAAGAGTTTGGATTTGACATCAATCTTTCAACCTCAATCGAATCATTAGCAGACTTAAAAAGTGCTACTGAAGCAGCAAATGATAAATTAAAAGAATTAGGTAAAACTGATATTGATTTTAATGTTAATTCAACTAATGTTAATGATTTATTTACACAAATAGATAGTGCTAAAAAAATCTTTGATTCTTTTAGAAACGAAGATGGTACTGTTGATTTATCTGTTGAGGGCGCACAAGAGGCTAAAACAATTTTAGCAGCTCTTATCATGCAGAAACAACAAGTTACTGAACCTGCTATTATGCAACTTAAAGTTAATGCTGAAACTGCAAAATCTGAAATTGAAACTGCGGCTGTTTTAATAAATGATTTCCGTACAAAATATCGTGATTTAGAGGTTAAAATTGCAACCGGTGAAGATACATCGGCATTGCAGACGGAAATTCAAGGTATTATTACAGAGCTTGACAAGTTACCGGAAGATGTAAAAACATCTTTAGGTATTAATACAGAAGAGTTTAATTCAGCAGTAGAAACTTTAAAAAATACAAAAGTCGATGTTGCTGCTGGTGTTACATTATCACAAGATTCTTTAGAAGTTATAAAATCTACAGTACAAAGTATTACTCCAACAATGATGGTTACGGCTGGTTTAGATGCAACTCTCATAGAGAATTATCAAGCATCTGAGCATGATGCTTCGGGTACAGTTACTTGGGATAACGATACTACTCTTGTTGATAAGTGGATTGCAACTCCACAAAAAGCTGATGGTACAGTATATTGGGATGACAATACTGATAATGTTCAAACAAAATTCTCTGCAACTGGTACTATTATATGGTCAAATGGTGCTGGTGCAAGAGGTACTGCATTTGCACAGGGTAATTGGGGTACATCAAAATCTGGT
>SVQQ01000020.1 GCA_015065265.1 Oscillospiraceae bacterium
AGACGCCTTCATCAAGGACTTCGCCGGCGCCGTTGCGCATTTTTCCGTCGCCGTTACAGTTGGGGCAGGTGTAATAGCCATTATCACAGGGATTGCCTTTATAAGTGTCTCCCGTGCATTTGCTTTTACCTTCGCCGCCGCAGACGCCGCAGGTAACCTCGCCGGCATTGTTACATTCCTTGCAGTGAAACTCCCCTGTGGTGTTGCAAAGACCACACGATGCCAATTCCTTTGCATATGCTATTGTGGCAAAGGAACCGCAGAGCACAGCAAAAGTAAGGGTCAATGCCAAAACACGTATTATTTTTTTCATATGACAGGTCCCTCCTTGTGTAAAATTCAATCATTCCTTTTCAATTATAATATACGGACAAATTAACAAGTAATCGCTGTTGGTCTTTTATAATGAGAAAAGCAATACCACCATAACTGTAAATCGTGGCATATTATCATCATTCCTGATTTTATTACGGATAGGTTAATATCACATAAACACTCGAAGAATATCATTATCAAAAATATTATAGCATAAAATCATGACTTTTTCTACACTTTTCTAAAAAATTATAACGGCAGGACGAAAAATAATCCTGCCGTTTAGTTTCTTATGTCACAGGCTGTTTGTCGGCTGAATATCAGACATTTTTACGTGTTGCGAAAAAACTATCACATATGCCAGGTAGGAGCACCATAATGCGAAACCTCCCAAGACACAAACATTTAACATTTATAGAAACAAAAAAGGCAGACTTTACGAAATAAATCGCAAAATCTGCCCTTGATATCTTTTGAATTTAGTTCAAGTCCTCCCCAAAGGTCGTTTTGGGGAAATGATATCTTTTTAGGTTCGCAATGTTGGTTGCGGGGGTGGGATTTGACGCAGACAAGTTTGTCTGCTCTTCGCTCGGGCATAGCCCTCACGTCCAAAGCTAAAAACAGTTCACCGAACTGTTTTCTCGACGCTTTGCTCCTTCTCAGGTTCAAATCCCTTCGTAAAGCAAAACAAAAGAGCAGTCGCTTTTGCGACTGCTTTTGTTTTGGTTGCGGGGGTGGGATTTGAAAGGCCCTTCCGAAAAAAAGTCGAAATGTACATCAAGCATAGCTTGACTTCATTTCTCCCTATTTTCGTTACCAAAAGAGGAAAAACAATTCACCGGATTGTTTTTCCTCTTTTGTCCCACTCCCTCCTCCGTCGGTCGCTCGGTTCAAATCGCCCGCATTACCAAAACAAAAGAGCAGTCGCTTTTGCGACTGCTTTTGTTTTGGTTGCGGGGGTGGGATTTGAACCTCACGACCTCCGGGTTATGAGCCCGACGAGCTACCAAGCTGCTCTACCCCGCGATATAGAATTTAAAAAAAGATGGTGCCGGAAACCGGGCTTGAACCGGTACGGGTATTTCTACCCACGGGATTTTAAGTCCCGGGCGTCTGCCAATTCCGCCATTCCGGCACATAAATCGGTTTCCCGAGTGCCTATATATAATAACACAGGCACTCAGGTTTGTCAAGGGTAAATTTCATTTTCTTTTTTATTTTATCTTCACCATTAGAAAATATTCACTTTTACTTCTTTTTTAGTTTTGCGTAGGTGCCCATAAGTTTTTTCGTTCCGCAACTTTCAAAGGCAACCTCGTAGAGCGTGTCCCCGCCCATAGCCTTTTTGAGGGTGACAATTCCCTCTCCGAAAATTGGGTGTATTACACTTTCGCCTACGTTAAAGGCATCGTGGGGAGTTTTATTTGCAGGGGGTTTCAATGATGAAAGGTTGCCTCCTGTATTTGTGGATTGATACTTCTCTACAAAGGCGTTTATATTTCTCGCTCTTTGTCCGCTATTCTTATTATCGATAAGGTTTGTGGGGATTTCCTTTAAAAATCGGGACACTCCGTTTATGGACGTTCTGCCGTACATAAGTCTTTCAGTGGCGTTTGTTACAATAAGTTTTTCTCTTGCGCGGGTGATTGCAACGTACATCAGTCGGCGTTCCTCTTCAAGTTCGTCATCTGAGTTCTGGCACTGAGATGAAGGAATTATATTCTCTTCAACCCCAGGCAAGAACACCACGGGGAATTCAAGGCCTTTTGAACTGTGCATTGTCATAAGTACGACTGCGTCGCTATCCTTATCATAACCGTCGATATCCGAAATAAGCGCCACTTCTTCAAGGAATCCGTCAAGAGTTCCTTCGGGGTTATCTTCATTATATTTTATAGCGTTTGAAATAAGTTCGTTAATGTTATCAATTCTATCCTTTTCGTTTTCGATAGAGTTACGAAGCATTTCCACGTAGCCCGATTCCTCTGCCACGATTTTTATAAGTTCGGCGGCGGGGAGAGTGAACATTTTCTCTCTGAACGATTCTATCATATCCGAAAATAGAATAAGTTTTTGAGCGCTCTTTTTAAGGGCGGTGTATTTATCTGCATTTTTAATAATTTCATAAACCGAGACGTTTTCCGCAGATGCGAGGGTTTTGATAGCCGAGACTGTAGTGTCCCCTATTCCCCTTTTTGGAGTATTCAAAATACGTTCAAGTTTAACTGTGTCGTCAGGGTTTGCCACAACTGCAAGGTAGGAAACGATGTCTTTAATTTCCTTGCGGTCATAGAAGCGAGTGCCACCGAGAAGTCGATGAGGAAGGGCGGATTTTGACATTGCGATTTCAAGGTTATTGGACTGGGCGTTGACTCTATAAAGTACTGCAAAGTCACGATACGTATATTTACCGCTCTTGACGTATTCGCTTATGCGGTCAACTATGTATCTTGCTTCCATATCCTGATTATCAAGTCGGCAATAGTCGATTTTTTCACCGTTATCGGCGTTAGTCCAGAGGACCTTACCTTTTCTGCCTACGTTATTTTCTATAACGGAGTTAGCGGCAGAAATGATATTTCCTGTTGAACGGTAGTTCTGTTCAAGTTTTATGACTTTTGCATTTTTGAAGTGAAGGTCAAAGTCAAGTATATTTCTGACAGTTGCGCCTCTGAATTTATAGATACTCTGGTCGTCGTCGCCTACAACCATTACGTTTTCCCAATGGCTACAAAACAGGCGCATAAGTTTAAGTTGGGCGCCGTTTGTGTCCTGATACTCGTCGACCAGCACGTATTTAAAACGTGAACTGTACTTATCAAGTACGTCGGGGGCAGTTTCAAAAAGTTTTATGGTAAGGCAGATTATATCGTCGAAGTCAACTGCGTTGAATTCACGAAGTGACTTCTGATATTTATCGTAAATTTCGAAAATTGATTTTTCTCTGAAATCGTCACTGAAGGCGTCTTCAGAATCTGGATATATGAGGTTATTTTTCATTCTTGAAATTGTGGAAAGAACCGACCTTGAATTGAACATTTCGTCATCTAAATCAAGTTCTTTCACAATATTCTGAATGAGTTTTTTCGAGTCGTCGGTGTCGTATATGGTAAAGTTCGGGTTATATCCCAGACGGTCTATATGTTGACGGAGAATTCTGACACATATAGAGTGGAAAGTACCTGCCCATATGTCGCGCGCCCTCTCGCCTAAAATAGATTCAAGGCGGTCTTTCATTTCACTTGCCGCTTTATTTGTAAAGGTAAATGAAAGGATTTCCCAAGGTTTGCAGTTATCATATGCAAAATTCACAAGAAGGCTTTTAAGTTCTTCTTTGGGAATAGAGTTTACGTTTGACAATATATTTTCAAAGGTGTCAAGAACTTCACTAGTTATTCCGTCGGGCATTTCATTTGAATGATAGGCGTTACCGAAATCTATTATGTGGGCAATTCTATTTACAAGGACGGTAGTTTTTCCGCTACCTGCACCAGCAAGGACAAGGAGGGGTCCGTTTACACAGAAAACCGCCTCCTTTTGTTTGTTATTAAGTTTTGAATAGTACGCTTCAAAAAGTTTCTTTTTGATTTTTCCGTATCTTACGTTTTGTTCTGTATTCATAGTTATATTACAAATCCACCGTTTACGTTTAACACTTCGCCTGTTATAAATCCTGCTTTTTCAGAGGACAAAAAGTACACTGCTTCGGCTATATCTTCGCATTTTCCGATAGTTCCGAGGGGTGTTTCGTCGGCTATAATAGAAAGTTCTTCTTTTGTGTAGCCTTTTAACATATCGGTGTCTATTGCACCAGGGGCTACTGCATTCACTCTTATTTTTGATGGGGCAAGTTCTTTTGCCAGTGCTTTAGTAAATCCGATTACTCCTGCCTTGGAAGTTGAATATGCAACTTCACAGGATGCACCTGTTATACCCCACATAGACGACACGTTAACGATACTTCCCTCGCCTTGATTTAACATCATCGGGATAACTTCTCTTGAAAGGAAAAACATTGAAGAAAGGTTTGTGTCAAGGACTTTGTACCAGTCGTCGTCGGTCATATTTTGCAAGACACCTGAATAAGAGACACCTGCATTATTTACGAGAACGTGAATTCCCCCAAATTTTTCTTTTATTTCACTTATAGCAAGAGTCACCTCTTTAGAATTTGTAACGTCGCATTTTATAGGTGTGACGTTTTGGAAGTTAGTTCTGAGTTCCTCTGCCTTTGTGTCGTTTGATTTATAGAGAAATACAACGTTATAGTTTTCTGTGGCAAATTTTTTAACACAGGCTGCGCCAATTCCACGTGAGGCGCCTGTAATAAGTACTGTTTTCATTTTGCTCCCGATTATAAAATACGGTTAACTTTAAGTCTATCAAGAATGAAATTGACATATTATTAACCATAAGTTTTTATCTTTACTCGCCTTTGGAATTGTTCATAGCCTTATCAAGTGAGGCGGTCATCTTCTCTGCCACTGCCATAAACTCCGATTTGGAGTTCTCGATAATTCTATCAATTTCTTTCATCTTTTCTTCAAAAAGAGCATTGGCTTGGCGAAGGATTTCTTCTGCCTCTTTATTTGCTGTGGCAATCTTTTCTTTTGCGCTATGTTCTGCATCAAGCATTATGTCGGCGTAGGTACCCTGCATAGAATCGAACTTTTGTGCCTTTTCTTCGTTTACGACGTCGTTTTGCTCACGGTCTGATAGCATTGTCTCCACTTCGTCGCATCTCTTTCTTACCGTTTCTATTTCCAAGGCAAGTTTACGGGCTTCGGTCTGGGCAACCCTTATTTTGTCGTTAAGGTCGCTAACGCGTTCTACCTGTTCCTTATTGAGTTTTTCGATAAATCTCATTACGTCCTTTTTATTGTACCCCGACAGAGAGGTTCTGAAATAAATATCCGCTGCCATATTGGTGACCTTCCTTTTAATCTTCATTTTTAATAGTATAACATAAATATTTAATTTTGTTAAGTAGATTTTTAATTTTTGGTGGAAATATGTTAGAAACGATAAAAAACTTTGTGTGGTCTGCACCTGTTGTGATAAACCTTGCGCTTTTCGGTGTTGCGGTGCTTATTAAGACCAAGGGGTACACCTTCTTTCGACTTCCTTCAATTTTGAAAGATACCGTGTTCAAAATCAAGAAAAGCAGAAAGTCCTTTGCGATGATGTGCACTTCCCTCGGGGGCACTATCGGTGTGGGAAATGCCATTGGGGTTGCGGGGGCTCTTACGGAAGGCGGAGCAGGTGCGGTGTTCTGGATGGGAATTGCGGGAATACTCGGTATGGCAATAAAGTATGCCGAGATATTTTTGGCGCTGACTTATAAGACTCCGGGGATAAAAAGTTATGGTCCTATGGCTTATATAGAAAAAGGGACGGGGACAAAATTTTTTGCGGTAATTTACGCTTTTTTATGTGTCTGTGTATCTTTGGGAATGGGAAATCTTGCGCAGGTTAAATCTGCAATTTCGGCGTTTGACGGTATCTTTAGCATCCCTGAATTCGTTTTGTCAGGGATAATCGTTATCGTCTTTTTTCGTGTGGTGATTGGGGGCATAAAGAAAATTTCTTCTTTTTCGGAAATTGCGGTTCCTGTCATTTCTCTTGTGTATATTTTCTCTCTTTTATTTGTGCTTTTTAAATTCAGAGAAAACGTTCCAAATGCAATAAGGGGGATTTTAAGTGGTACGGGGCTAATGACGGGCGTTAAGTGGGCGGTAATTAAAAAGGGAATTACAAGCGGTTTTTCCAAGGCAATTTTTTCCTCCGAAGCGGGACTTGGAAGTGTTGGTTTTGCTCACACGTCCAGTGACACCGACCCTCACGAGCAAGGTAAATGGGGTGTGGTGGAAGTTTTTGTGGATGCAGTCATTTGCATTATGACCTCCATTGCCATTTTAACTTTATCAAAAGAAATTTCAGGAGTGCCTACAAGTTATATGACAAGGGCGGTCTTTGCTTACAGTATGGGTGTGTGGGGGGAAATTTTTTACGGAGTTTCTATGACGCTTTTTGCATTTGCAAGTCTTCTGTGTTGGTTCTACAACGGTTCAACAGCTGTGGAATACATAACGAAGAAAAAGAGTGTTTCAAATTTTTATTGCCTTTTGTTCGGGGTGATAATTTTCGCTTCTGCCTTTATAAAAGACTGTGTGATTATTGATTTATCGGACATTGCAAACGGTGTTATGATGACAATGAATTTATGTTGTCTGTGGCTTATACTCTTCAAAAATACATTGACCTTTAATCTTTGATGTGGTAAAATAAAGAAAAAGAAATTAGGGGGTGTCAAAATTGATAATAGTCACAGACTGTATGTACAGAAGTTCTATCGCTGTAATTCATACTTTAAAAGAGTTAAAGTTAGATTTTACTCTCGTGACAGTTGACACTCATCCAAAACCTGCATCTTTCTATTCAAGGTTTAAAAAAGGGTGCAGAGTTTTACCTCACAAAGAGGAAGAGTACTCCGAGGCGCTTTTGAATTTGTGTCGTGAATTTGATAGACCCGTTATACTTCCTATGGGAGTTTTCACTCTCAATATACTTGCAAAAAATCGCACAGAATTTGAAAAGATTTCAGATTTTCTTGTGTCTTCTCCTGAGATTCTTGACAGGCTCAACGACAAGAAATTTTCAAAAGCACTTGCAGAAGATTGTGCCATTCGTGTGCCAAAGAGGTTTGCAAATAAGGAAGACGTTTCTTTCCCTTTAGTAGTTAAGCCTTTTTGCGGTGAAATGTTCGGTCTTTCTGCACGTAACAGATATAAAATTGTAAAGACTGAAAAAGAACTTGAAGAGGCTTTAGAACTCTTCTCACCTTACGATAGTTCTCCTTTAATAGAAGAGTATGTGGAAGGCGTTGGAGTTGGTGTTTCACTTGTAATCGGCAAGGATAAAAAGGTGTGCTCTGCATTTTGCCACAAGAGGTTAAGTGAATATCCTGCAGACGGTGGTCCGTCAACTTCACTTATAACCTTCCGCGATGACAGTTTAATAAAAAGTTCCGCCGATATGTTGATTCGCGCGGGGTTTGTGGGTATTGCCATGATTGAATACAAGGAAAAGGACGGAAAGTACTATTTTCTTGAAATCAATCCGCGAATTTGGGGTAGTTTCGGTGCTACATTCAAGGCAAAGTCAAACTTCCTTCAAGGGTACGTTAATGGGGCTAAAAATAGTAAAGATGAATTTAGTTATGAATACGTAACTGAAAAAAAGATAAAGTTTATGCCGAATATTGCAGCCTCGGTTTTTTCATATTTCAAAAAAGGGATGTTTAAGAAAGGTATTTCTGTTTTAGGCGACCTTTTAAATCCTTTTGTTCCTGATGCGTTTTTCACTTTTAGTGACCCATTTCCTGCTATCCTTGATATATTCAGAAAAAGAAGGTAAAAAATGAACAAGGTCGATATAATAAAACTTGCAAAAGCAGTTAAGAAAAAATTTAAGAAGCCTCAACTTCACTACGTTTCTTACTGTCGAAGAATAGAAAGAATAAAGACCGATAAAAGAATTTGTGCTATGACCTTTGACGACGGTCCCACCCGTGAAAACGACATTACTCTCAGGATTTTAGAGGTTCTCGGGGAGTTTGGTGCCAAAGGCACTTTTGACGTTATTGGTACAACGAAAGACAATTATCCTGACAATGAGGGGAAACTTGGCACTCCGTCCTGGAGTGGTGTAAAGTTTGACCATTATCCAAGTTTTAACAAGGACGATATGGCGGGTGCACTTCATTGTGGTGACATAATTGATGAAATAATCTCTTCAGGGCATGAAGTCACAAATCACACTTATTCCCACGTGCTTTTTGGGAAGAAGAATATAATCTATTCAAAGAGAAAAACTTTACAGAGTTTCGACGAAGTTTTAAGTGACGTTGAGAAACTACACACTCTTATTAAAGAGCGTCACGGTTATGATATGAAGTTTTCGCGTCCTCCTCATTACGTTGACAAAATAAAGGGGAATTTTACTTCCTACGACGTTTACTCCACTCTTAATTACAACTACCTTGCTGCGTCCTTTGACGGTGCAGGGTGGCTACCTTGTGAAAGTGAAGATGGAGAAGTTCAGGCAATGGTTTTGCCCTTAAAAAAGGCTCTTGAAGAAAATCCCGATGCCCTTTCAGGACAGATAATATTCCAGAAAGACGGGTACAATATGTCTCTTCGCGCCCCTGTTATAAAGGGATTGAAGGCACAACTTGAACTTCTTAAAGAGTATGGATATAAAGTTGTTACAGTGTCGAAACTTCTTGAGGAAAGTCCTTTTGCCGACATGTCAAGAGGTGACGAGGATTTTGAGTTATTTTATGATTTGCAAAAGGATTTCCCAATAGTGTTTACAGACAACACTTTACGTCCTGACGCCCTTATGACAAGAGGTGAATTTGCGATGCTTATTGCTCCAAAAAAAATAAGCGTTGACAAGAGGATATCGGATATCAAAAACGGTGCCACTCTCCCCTATGGATTAAAATCTGTGCATCCTTACAGCAGTGCTCTCGTGTGGGCTATTGAAGGTGGAGTTTTATCACCTGTTGGTAGTAGTGCCAGTCCAGACAGACCTCTTACTGAAGAAGACTTAAAAAGTGATAGTTGTCCTGTTGACTTGTCTTTGTTAAAAGGTGAAAAACTGACACGTCGCAGAGTTCTTCGAGCATTTTATTCCAAAATTTAAAAAAGTTTTTTAATTTGTATTGACAATTTCCGTGCTATCTGCTATAATCTATTTCGTTGCGTAAGCAATCGATGTCTGGGTGTGGCGCAGTTTGGTAGCGCGCTACCTTGGGGTGGTAGAGGCCGCAAGTTCAAGTCTTGTCACTCAGACCAAAAAAAGCAGATACACTTAATGTGTGTCTGCTTTTTTGTTTGTGATAGAATTGAACTTGCGGTCTGTTTCCTACCGCCACATAAAACACGAAGTGTTTGTGGGGGGGTTGGGGGAACAATGATAAAGTGTTCGGGGAACACTTTTGACGTTGTGAGTAACGAAAATAGGGAGTCTTGAAACAAATCTATGATTTGTGCACAAGGCGACTTTTTTTCGGAAGGGACGCGCGAAGTTCAAGTCTTGTCACTTAAGCCCTAAAAAAGCAGATACACTTAATGTGTGTCTGCTTTTTTGTTGTGATAGAATCAAAGATAGATTAAAATTTGACACGGATTATTTATTGTGATATACTTGTAAAAAGTGAAATAGGAAATGGATTAAGAAAATGATAGCCGACGACAGAAAAAAGCAAATTCTTGAACAACTGAATACAAACGGAACGGTGAGAGTTGGAGAACTTAGTCAACTCTTTGACGTTTCGGAAGTGACAATCAGAAGTTATCTTGACGATATGGAAAAAAAGGGGCTTCTTTCACGTATTCACGGTGGCGCGGTAATTTCCTATAAGCCATATTATAATATGGGACTAAACCAGAGGATAAAGACCAATCAGAGTGAAAAGAAAGAGATTGCCTCATACATTTCGAAGATAATAAAGCCAAACGATACTGTGATGTTAAACTCGGGAACTACCACTTTTATGGCCTTTAAAAGTTTTCCTGCCGATTATAACCTTAGTATTGTGACGAACTCAATTTCCATTGCACTTGAAGCGTCAGGAAACAGTAATTACAACGTTATACTTATAGGTGGTACGATAAATCCCAAATACCAGTTTTCTTATGGTGACGACGCGGTAAATCAACTTAAAAAATACCATGCGGACAAACTGATTTTATCGGTTGACGGAATAGATACCGAAAATGGATTTACCACCTATTATGACAAAGAGGCGGAAATTGACAGGATAATGATAAAGAATTCAGACTGTTGCATTGTGGCAGCCGACCACTCAAAATTCAACAGGACCGCTTTTACGAAGATTTCAAATCTCTCCGTGTCAGACTACATTGTAACCGATTCTTCAACAGCCCCTGAATTTATAAGAGAATTAAAGGAACTTGGAATCAAAACTGTTTTAGCATAGAGAAAGCCGAACGCTTTTGCGTTCGGCTTTTATTTTTATTTTATAACAAACTGTACGGGGAGACCGTTTTTAAACTCGGGGATACTCTCGCCTTTAATAAAGGGAGCGAGGTATTCAAGACATTCTTTTGTTACGTTATTGCCCTTTTCGTTAATGAATTCTCTTGGAACTTTTTTAACGACATTTGCAACGTTGTCAAGGGGAGCTTTAGCACAAGTGCAAGAATAGTCACTTCCCTCTCCTCTAACGAATGATGCCATACATCCACTTTCGCCAGAGAGTGCGAGGTCCGCGGCAAAAGAGCCGATTCTTACAGACTCATCGATATCGGTTTTAGATGCGATATGAGCGGCACAACGCTGAAGAAGGCTGAGTTCAACTGTTCTTGCCTTACAACCGATTCTGTCCTTCACATAGCCTTCAATTGTTCTTCCTGTACCTGAAAGCATTTTGTGTCCGAAGGCATCGGTCTTACCTGTGGCTGTAAGTTCACTTATATATTTTCCGTTTTTGTCGCGTATACCTTCGGAAACTGCAATAATGATGTTAGGTTTCTTTTCGATGAGGTTCTTCACGTCTTCGATAAACTCGTCCACATCAAAGGGCACTTCGGGTAGATACACAAGGTCGGGGCCTTCAGATGCAAGTGCGGGTAGTCCTGCGGCGGCGGTGAGCCAACCTGCGTCACGCCCCATAACTTCAACAATAGTTACCGCTTTGAGTTTATAGACTGAAGTGTCTCTAATCATTTCCGACATTGTAGTAGCCACGAATTTTGCAGCAGAGCCGTAGCCTGGAGTATGGTCGGTACAGGCAAGGTCGTTGTCAATTGTTTTGGGTACACCTACAAACTTAATGTCCGAGCCGATTTTCTCAGCATGGGCGGAAAGTTTACGTATGGTGTCCATAGAGTCGTTACCGCCGATATAGAAGAAATAACCGATATTATATTTATCAAGAATTTCAAATATCTTGCAGTAAACTTCTTTGTCCTCTTCTTTTTCACTTGTCTCCATAGGAATTTTATATCTGCATGAGCCGAGGGCCGAAGAGGGAGTTTTTTCAAGGCATACATGATTTTCTTCACTGTCAAGCAGTTGTGACAGGTTACAGAAATTCTCCTTTAAAAAGCCTTCAATTCCGTTTAACATTCCGTAAATTGTGTGGACTTTATTTGATTTTTTAAGTCCTCTTACAACACCCGAAAGGGTGGCGTTAATTGCGGCAGTGGGACCGCCTGACTGACCTATAACTGCGTTTTTCACCTGCATTTGTCCTTCCTTTAAATAGATTTTTCGTAGAGTTCTTTCAGTTCTTCAACAGAAAAACTGTATTTGCCTGTGCAAAATCTGCAACTTGTCTCAATTTCCTTGTTTTCTTCAATCATAGATTGAAGTTCGTCTTTGCCAAGACTTATAAGTCCTTTGGCATATTTTTCTTTTGAGCAAGTGCATCTGAAAGATATATCTATTGTGTCAAATTCTTCATATTCTATACCTTCAAAGACAATATCTGCAAAATCTTTGGGGAGGTGTCCTGAGACGAGTAAATTCGTGACAGAGGTAATATGAGATACGTTTCTTTCAAGTATATCAACAATTGAGGGGTCGGCACCAGGCAGAAGTTGTAAAATAAAGCCTCCCGCCACTTTACAGGAATAGTCTCTGTCAACAAGGACGCCTAATGCACAAGCAGAGGGAGTCTGTTCG
This sequence comes from Oscillospiraceae bacterium, assembly GCA_015065265.1. Taxonomy (GTDB): domain Bacteria; phylum Bacillota; class Clostridia; order Oscillospirales; family SIG627; genus RGIG6353. The sequence continues at coordinate 12,034 of SVQQ01000020.1, forward strand.
CTATTTGCAAAGTATGAGGTAACGTCCTCGGCAATTTCACCGCTGACAAGTTCACTCATTCCAATATAAGGTTCACCGCCACCTAAATCTCTTACTACTGCGATGTAGCCTTTTCCCACGGCTCCGCCTACGTCAAGTTTTCCGTCGGGTTTAAGTGGCAAATCAACTGTGGGGTTATCCATATAGCCACGAACGTTTCCGCTATAATCTGAAACACAGGTGATAGTACCTGCAGGTCCGTCTCCTTTAATCTGCAAGGTGAGTGAGTCGGTGGGATTTTTCATAAGAGAGCCCATAAGAGATGCGGCAGTTAAGGCTCTGCCAAGTGTTGCGGTTGCGGTAGGTGTTGTGCGGTGATGCTCAAAGGCAACGTTTACTATCATTGAGGTGTCGGCGAAAATAAGTCTTGCCGAACCGTCTGAGGTAATGAAACGGGTAATTTGTGAGTTTTTCATTTTCTTGCTACAAAATAGTACCTTTCAGTAGTTTTGGTAATTTCGTTTTTGTCAAAGTCGGAATATACGTTTTCCAAAGTGAAACCGCATTTTTTAAGTGATGCTTTTATATCTTTCAAGAGAAACATCTTTTGGGTCTGCTCTTCGTAGTACCTTGTATATTTCCCTTTTTCTTCTGCAAATATATTTATATAAAAGTGGCACTTCTTATTCTTCTCGTCGAAGTAGTTTTCCCAGGCACAAAATACACCGTCGTTTTCAAGGACGTAACTGTTATCTTTATAAACGTGTGTAAATTTATATTCCGAGTTCATATCAAACAAAAAGACGCCGCCATCTTTCAGTTCAGAATATACTGACTGAAAGGTTCTGTCAAGGTCTGTTTTACTTTTAAGATAGTTTAAAGAGTCGAAGGTTGAGATAACTGCGTCATACTGTCTTGAGGTAGTAAAGGACGTCATATCCTGACAGGTATAAAAGACGTCAAGCCCTTTTTTGTCGGCTTTATGCTGAGCGAGGGTGAGCATCTCAAAAGAGGCATCAAGACCTAAAACCCTTGCTCCACGTGTGGCGAAAATCAAGGACAGGTCCCCTGTTCCGCAACCTAAATCAAGTAAATTTGAGCCCTTAACGTCAAAAAACGTGGAAAGGTAGTCTGCATATTTTTCATAGTCAACGTCGGAATTCAAGATATCGTAAAACGCGGGTAAAACAGTATATTCGCTTTTCATAATATCTCCTTACTTTTTGAACTTCATAGGGGTATATACAGTGCCATTTTCTTCTTTTCTTTCGTCCGAAACTTCAAAGCCCAGTTTTTTATAAATGGGAATACCGTAGTCACTGGCATTGACCGTTACGGGCTCGTTGGGGTTAGTACGAGAAAGGAAGTGATTAAAAAGTTTTCTTCCTATTCCCTGCCCCATATATTCGTTCTTTGTAAAGAACATACAAATGTGATTTGTTCCTTTTGAGCCTAACACTCCTGCAAGAGTTGTGCCCACAAAGGCGCCATATATGACGATACTTCTGTCGTAGGTATTCATTTTGAGAGAAATGGGGGAAGTTCTGTCTCTGAAAAATTCTACACCGTCCATAGTATAGGTGGGCAGAATATATTTATAAAAGGTTTTGAATATTAAATCCGATGCTTCTTTTAACTCGTCTTCTCTGAGTTCTCTGACTATAATTTCCATTTTTTGCCTTTCTTGTTTTACGGATACTTTATTATAACAGAATTCCCTTTATAATACAAGTCAAGTTTATAAATTACATCTTATATTTTAACAAATTTTTACAGTATTACAACCAACTTGAATTACTTTTTTAGGTTATAAAAGTTTGCAAAAAAATTGACGCCAAGAAATTCTTGGCGTCGATTTTTATTCTTCGTCCAAAAAACTTAAGTCGGGTGGTGTGTCCAAATCTTTTGACACGTAGCCTCCGTTTTTTCGTCTTTGTTTTACGCACTCTGTGAGTAGGTACTCTATCTGAGAATTAACCGAGCGAAAATCGTCCTCTGCCCACGATGCAAGGGCGTTGTAGAGTTTGGTACTGAGTCTCAAAGGTACCTGTTTCTTTCCGTTATCACTCATAGTTTAATATAAACTTCCTGAATTTACCACAGGCTGTGCATCGCGGTTTCCGCAGAGAACTACAAGGAGATTAGATACCATTTGTGCCTTGCGTTCTTCGTCAAGTTCAATAGTACCCTTTTCTTTAAGTCTGTCAAGTGCCATTTCTACCATTCCAACTGCACCGTCGACTATAAGTTTTCTTGCGTCAACTATTGCACTTGCCTGTTGACGCTGGAGCATAACTGCAGCAATCTCGGGGGCATATGCAAGGTATGTAATTCTTGCTTCGATAATTTCAATTCCTGCTTCGTCAACTCTCTTTTGAATTTCGTCTTTTATTCTTCTTGCAACGATATCACTGGAACCTCTGAGGCTTCCTTCGTCTGCAATTCCGTCTCCTGTTGTGTCAATTCCAGGGGCGGTGTCATAGGGATATAGACGAACTATGTTTCTCAAGGCACTGTCACATTGAAGTGAGAGGAATTCCTTATAGTTATCCACGTTGAATGCGGCTTTTGCGGTGTCGATAATTCTCCAAGTAACTGCAATTCCTATTTCAACAGGGTTACCGAGGCAGTCGTTGATTTTCTGACGGTTATTATTAAGAGTCATTATTTTAAGGCTCATTTTTTTATTGACTGTTTCAAAGGTAACACCGTTGGGGGTTACGTGTGTTTCCTTTGTTTTAACGTCACCGCTCTGATTAAGTTTTGTAGTTGCGGCGGGATTTATGGCACTACAAAAAGGATTAACAAAGTAAAAGCCCTCTCCTTTGAGTGTTCCTATGTATTTACCGAAAAGGGTAAGCACCAACGCTTCCTGGGGTTTTAAGACTTTAAGTCCGCAATAGAATATCCAACCAAGCGTCATCCAAAGAAATGAGATTGCTGTAACAGTTATCCATAACCACTTGTTAGTTTCAACTCCTGAATCGAGTTTTGTAACTCCCCATACGAAGACTGCGGTAGCAACAATGAGTAAAAGTGTTGTGAGAAGAAAAACTAACAGTCCCCTCTTTTTTGTTGTGAGTAATTTTTCATTCATATATTTGGTCTCCTTTACATATATTTTCTGTATTTATGATATCACAATGATATCGTTTTGTCAACACCTTTTGTAAAAAAACATCACCTCGTGAGAGGTGATGTTTTGTCATATATCTTGATTTTTCTTTCGATAGTTTTTATATACAAAGTAAAGTGCTATCATTTGCGCGATAAAGGTTAGTATCCAGGAAACAGGGTAAGAAAAATAGAGTGATTCAAGAGTGTGAAACTTGGGGATTTTGAAAATAGTGAGTATCCAACCTATACGAATTCCACATACTCCTATCACGGAAATTATCATTGGTACAATTGCGGCGCCAAAGCCTCTTATGGCACCTGTTGATACTTCCATCATACCGCACAAAAAGTAAGGTAATCCGACAAAGGCGAGTTTTATCATACCATATCGAATAGCGTCAGGTGAATCGGTTATGAAAATTGAAAGTAGACTTTCACCAAAGGTGTATATGACAACACTCATAGTAAGTCCGATTATCATAACGCTCAAAAGGCAGACGCCCACCGCTTTGAATAGTCTCTTATACTGCTTTGCGCCAAGGTTCTGACCTGTGAAGTTGAGAGAGGCCTGATAAAAGGAGTTCATAACTACGTAGGTGAAATGCTCAACGCTTCTTGCAGCGGAGTCCCCTGCAACAACCGCTTTACCAAAGGAATTAATGGAAGATTGAATAAGAACGTTAGACATTGAAAACATACAACTGTTAAGTCCTGATGGAATTCCAATTTTCAAAATATTCAAAACGCTGTCTTTATAGATTTTCAATTTACCAAACATAAGTCTTGCCGAGTCTTCCCTATTGCAAAGAGAATAGATAACAAGAATAGAAGAAATGACGTGAGAGATGACGGTGGCAATTGCAACTCCGTCAACGTCCATATTGAATAGAGTTACCAAAACTATATTCAAAACAACGTTAACTATACCTGCAATACTAAGAGATATAAAGGGGGACTTAGTGTCACCTACCGCACGTAAGATAGCGGCTGCGAAGTTGTAAAGAAGTGAAAAAATACTTCCACAAAAATAGATTTTAAGATACTTGGTTGAATAGGGCAAGATGTCAGCTGGAGTATCCATAAAAACCAAGAGTTTTTTTGAAAAGAAAAGTCCTATAAGCGTAAGAATTGTGCCGGAAATGACAGCAAGAGGTATTGCCGTGTGCACTGCATTATGTACGGTTTTATCATCTCTTGCACCATAGGCTTTTGCAACTACTATACCCGCGCCTGTGGAAATTCCGATAAACAGGTTTACAATGAGGTTTACAAGAGAACTGGTAGCGCCAACTGAAGCGAAAGCGTCACTTCCGCAAAACCTGCCAACTACAACCTGGTCGGCTGCATTAAACAGAATTTGAAGTATGCTGGAAAGCATTAAAGGAACGACGTACTTAATAATACTTGGAAAAAGGGGTCCTTCAAGCATTCCCGTGTTATTTTTCTTCATTATTTCACTCCTATGAGTTTCTTCTTTTACAATTATATTAAAGGAGAAAAAGAATGTCAATAGATTTAAAAATTTATTATTTTTTATATAATTCTAAACCAAAAAAGCACCTCTGTTGAAGTGCTTTTTTGGTTAGTTTATTAAAGTTTTTCAATATCTGATTTTGTTACAAGGTGGAATCCTGCGTTTTCCAGTGCCTTTTCGGCGGTGGTGTTATCTGCTACACGAATTACAAGGTAGGCATGTTTTTCGGTACGTGCCATAAACGCGTAGAGGTATTCAACGTTTATCCCCTCTTTTGCGAGAACTCCAAGTGCTTCTGTAAGTTTTCCGGGGGCGTCTCCTATTTTTACACCTACAACGTCGGTAACCTTAATAAGATAGCCTTCATCATTAAGGGTCTTTTCGGCGGTAGCCTCGTCGTTTACAATAAGTCTGAGGATACCGAAGTCTTCTGTTTCAGCAATAGAAAGTGCACGAAGATTAACGTTATGTTTTGCCAAGGTGTCGGTAATTGCAACTACTGAACCTTGTTTATTTTCTACGAAAACGGTTATTTGTTGAATTGCCATATTAAATACTCCTTTCGGCGTTAAAAGTTAGATAAGTTTGCGCTTGTCGATTACGCGGACCGCTTTGCCTTCGCTACGGGCAACAGACTTGGGGGGTACAAGATGAACTGTGGGGTTGATGCCAAGCATTGTCTTCATAGCACCTGCAAGTTTCTTTTCCATCATAAGAAGTTCACTTGCGATATCTGTGAACTGGTCAGCGTTCATTTCAACGTTAACTTCAAAGGTGTCGTTATTGTTTACTCTGTCAACTATAATCTGATAGTTAGGCTGATAGCCTTCCTTCAAAAGTACTGTTTCTATCTGGCTGGGGAATACGTTAACGCCACGAATGATGAGCATATCATCGGTACGTCCCATAGGCTTTGCCATTTTTACAAGAGTTCTTCCGCAAGAACATTTTTTGCGTGAAAGGACACAGATATCTCTTGTGCGGTAACGGAGCAAGGGGAATGCTTCTTTATCAAGGGAGGTGAATACAAGTTCGCCCTTTTCACCTTCGGGAAGTACTTCTCCTGTGTCGGGGTCGATAATTTCGGCATAGAAGTGGTCTTCGTTTACGTGCATTCCTGTTTGTTCGCTACATTCAAATGCAACACCTGGGCCTGAGGTTTCGGTGAGTCCGTAGATGTCATAGGCTTTAATACCTAAGGTCGCTTCAATCTGACGTCTCATTTCTTCTGTCCAGGGTTCTGCTCCGAAGATACCTGCTTTAAGAGGAATGTCATCGGGAGTGTAGCCTTGTTCCTTCAAGGTTTCTCCTATGTATGCGGCATATGAAGGTGTACAACAAAGAATAGTGGCTCCTAGGTCTGACATAAACTGAATTTGTCTTTCGGTGTTACCTGACGACATAGGAAGTGTGAGGCACCCTACTTTATGTGAACCGCCGTGGAGACCTGCGCCTCCTGTGAAAAGTCCGTATCCGTAGGCTACCTGACAGACGTCATCATTTGTTCCGCCTGCGGCTGTGATAGCACGTGCGCAACAGTCTTCCCAAAGGTCAACGTCCTTTTGTGTATAGAAGGCAACAACTCTTCGGCCTGTTGTTCCCGAGGTAGAATGAATTCTCACACACTCGGAAAGAGGCTTTGCCAAAAGTCCGTAGGGGTAGGCGTCACGAAGGTCTGCTTTTGAAAGAAAGGGCAAGAGATGAAGGTCATCTATGCCGTGAATGTCTTCAGGTTTTACTCCTTTTTCGTCCATTAAATTGCGGTAGTAGGGCACGTTGTCATAGACGTGCTTTACCTGTTTTACAAGTTTTTCGGACTGAAGTTTTTTCATTTCTTCATAAGACATAGTTTCAATGTCTTTTTGATAGTATCTTTGCTCCATTTGTTTTTCCACCTTTCTTAATAATAAGTCATAAAAACGCAAAAAGTCCTCTGTGTCCGATATAGACACAGAGGACGAGATTTTGTTCCCGTGGTACCACCTTGTTTTATTCTTAAAAAAGAACCTCATCAGGCGCAAATACGCCCTGCAATATAACGGTTGCTCCCGGAGAAACCTACAAGCATCAAGCCTTCAGTAATCAACTAATGGAATGAATTCACCAAAATGCACGTACTGTTTTGCACCAGACAACAGTTCTCTGAAACGTGAGAAAATCGGCTACTCTTTTCCACTCAAACGTTTTTATTCTTATGTAAGTATTATATAAAAACAATTTAGTTTTGTCAAGAAGTTTTTTACAGATCAAAATCTATTTCGTACTTATCGTCGATGAGAATTAAATTGAGATTATACTTTTTTGCATTTAATAAATTTTGTTTATTATCGCAAAGAACACTTTCAAGCGTGAGATCTGAATCGTCAAGGCGACTTTCGATGACGTTTGCATACTTTTTTATGTCCGAGAAGTGATTTTTGATATACTTTTCGCTCATTACGAGGTGATAATGCTTGATGTTATCAAGGTATTCCTTATCAAAATCCTTTTCCCAAGTAAAAGGGATATAGCATCCTTCGACTATTAAATTTTGCTTATTCTCAATGGCGGTTTTTATCATTTCACGGACAATAGGCCAGAGGTATGACGTCAAATCCTTATCATCACTCATTGGGGTAAGTGTGGTGTTTCCGCTACGAATGAGACCCATTTTCAAGTGGTCGATTGAAAGATAGGGATATTTATATTTTTCGAGAAGTTTTTGGGCAAGTTGGGTCTTCCCTGTATGCGATGCGCCTGAAATTAAAACTATCATTTTGTTTTCCTTTTGAATTTACACAAAAAACTTATTTATTTAACTTTATAATTGAAAAGACCATTAAAAATACGCCAATGCCAAAAAATATGCACCCGTAGGCCTCTGTCAATTTATTTGCAAAGAAACCTATCGCACCACTACCCAAAGCACATAATATAGTATATAACATTTTTTGATTTTTCATAATAATCCCCTTTTGTATGACAAGTATTAGTTGTCTGTCTTTTGTTTCAATTCAAAACTAACTCTTGCATTCTTAACAACAAAATTGGCAATTTCGGCTTCGTTTTCACCCTTTTTGAGACCTTCTTTTCTTTCGAGATGAATGTACGCGTAGCATTTCTCGTCAAGTTCAAGGAGATAGTAATATTGTCCCTCAATTTCTTCTACAATATTATCATATACACCCTGTTCTTTCATAGCATTCGCCATTTGCTCTAGCATTACCATTTTAAACCTAAACGTTTTAAAATTTCCGTCAATTTCTTCAGCTAATTCAACGTTGTGCACAGAAGCATATCCCTGAGCAGAAAGGCTAACAACTGTTTCGAGTTCGCACTCGTTATCACACAATAGAATTTTATAATCTTTGAGTTCTAAAATTTCTTGTGACATTGGCAAACATATTGTGCCACTTCCCCAGGTTAACGTATCATCTGAGCGATACACGTCATCATACAGAAAAATGGCTGTAAAAAATTCTTCAAAATCATCAGGGACTGGCGGTTGTTCTTCGCCATTACTATATATGTTGTCAGGAATATCGACTGAATTTCTGTGGCAACCAACTGCAAGAAAAGATAGAGTTACCAATAGAAAAAGAAACACAATTTTTTTCATTACATATCCTCTAAATAAAAGATTGTTTATTTGCAATATAATTATAGCGTTATTTTAATAAAATAAACACCGGGCATTGAAGTAGCACGACGTACACGCTAACGTGTGATAATTGCCACTTATTTTTTTGTAAATACTGTATCTGCACATTCCATTGATAGTGTAAGTTTTCCGTCTTCAATCACGGCTGTGCCTTGTACGTTTTCTACTATTTCTTCCTTGCCATCTATAACATTCATTTTGGGATAACATAATAATTTAACGACATCTGCACTAGCAGTGATTCCTAGTTTGTAAAGTCCACTAACTACCTGTTTCTTTTCACCTGTAATAGTCATCTCAAAAGTACCGTCTTCCGAAACGACAAACGTTTCTTCTCCTGCGGCACTGGTTCTGACATATTCTCCTATATAACTCGCTACATATTTATCGAACAATTCCGAGCCATCGGTTTTTACCATATATGTAGCAATTGTTGTCATATTATCCGCATCTAAAGGTTTCTTAACATAAACGACATAATACTGGTTACCATCTTTTTCTTCTAATTTTTCAGAAGGAATATAATAGAAATCTTCTCCCATTTTTGCCCGAACCAAGTTAATAGCCTCATCTTCTGTGATTGTCGATACATTGTTTGAAGTTAAATCAGGGGTTTCTTTGTTTGGTTCTGTCACACTACAAGAAGTTAAAATCAAGGTCATCAAAAACTACTGCACATATCATTTCAAGGAAAATTTTCCATAATTTCATCATAACTACCTCCAATTTTTTCTTCAATTCAAAACATCTCTTCATTATCATTATATCATACTTATTTTAAAAAAATCAATCATTATTTCAGGTTAGTGCAGAAATCACGAGTGATTTAAATTTTTATGCACAATGATGCGTGGTGATATGCCATTGCTTTCGCAATGGATAAAAAAATCGACTTGTTTTCACAAGTCGATTTTTTTGTCTATGGGCTATGAAAAAGATATTTTCGGCAGTTTTGCGTATGACTTCGAACTCTTGCAAAACGATGCATCGACTTCGTCGATATGATGTATTGCGCTGTGCGCAATATGATGTAAATTCGCTTCGCTCATTTATGATGCGAAGCGTTCCTTAATGTTGCGAAGCAACACATCATTAACGAAGTGACATCATTAGCGTAGCGTCATCATGTTCCCGAAGGGAACGCTTCATTGAAAAACGACAAGTTTCTGTCGAAACTTGTCGTTTTTCATGGTGCGGGTAACAGGAGTTGAACCTGCATGAAGGAACCCTCACTAGAACCTGAATCTAGCGCGTCTGCCAATTCCGCCATACCCGCGTTTGGGGGCTTTCGCCTCAACGTCACCTATTATAGCACACCGCGCGGCGCTTGTCAAGAGGTTTTTCAAAAGTTTTTTGCACAATTCTCGCCTTCCTTTCCCTCGGCCAGCAGAGAGAGGGGAGAGCGATGGAAGGAAAGCGCCGAGCGGGGCGGCAGAGAGAAGCGGGGGAAGCCGTCGATGGCGGGAAAGATGCCGCAGAGCGCCCGCATGTCCCCTTCGGCAAGGAGAGAGCGGGGGGCGAGCAAGGTGCGGGGCATCCGATCTTCCAGCCGCTCGGCAAGGGCGCAGAGGGAGGGGGCGTCAAAGCGGCTCGGCAGGCGGCCGTCGCCCCATTCGATCGCGCCTGCCCGCAGGATCAAGGGCAGGCCTCGCTCCCGCAGCAGAGGAAGCAGGGTAAACAGCACCCGATTGGCCAGCGCGTCCCGATCCTCCGCTCCTCGGCGGGAGGGAGCCAGCGCCAGCGCCGCCGACAGCGCCTCCTCTCTTGCCCGCAGACAGGCGGGGAGGGCGGAGGTGGGCAGGGTCAGAAGAGCGGCGCGCATCGGGCGGTCGGCATAGGCCGAGAGGGTGGCGGCGATGCGGGCAAGATAGACGGTGATCCCCTCCTCGGTGGGCGCGGGGGAAAGCAGGGGGGAAAGCTCGAGCACAAAGGGGCGGCTCGGCGCGTCCTCGCCGAAGGGGATGGCGGGCAGAAGCTCCTCGCTTCGTGCCGAAACGGCATCCTCCACCGACCACGCGGCAAGCCGCTCGGCGGCCGCCGTCCAGAGAGCATCGGCATCGGTGAGGGAGAGCGACAGCACCGCCAGCTCCGCCTCGGCCCGTCTTCTTTCGCCTCCCTTCTCGGGAAGCACCGACAGATAGGCGCGAAGCAGGGCAAGATCCCCCCGATCCCCCCTTACGGTAGCCTCGTCGATGCCTCGAGCGCGCATCAGACGGCGCTTGGCGGGATCGAAGAGCCAAATTTCGCTGAGATTGGTATAAAGAGCGGTCAGCTCGGTGATGGGAGAGAGATAGATTCTCATAGAAGCCTCCGTTTGGCAGGGATTCCGATAATGGCACGGGAAGGGGCTCGCCCCGATTCAAAAGCGGGCAGCCTTTCACCGTCCGCTTTGAGGGGTCATTCCTGCTTCAGCTTCTCCACGAAGGCCTCTATCCGCGTCAGCGCCTGAGCGATATGCTCCACCGAATAGGCGTAGGAGATGCGGGCAAAGCCCTCGCCGCAATCGCCGAAGGCGGTTCCCGGCACGATGGCCACCCGATGCTCCTCCAGCAGTCGTTTGCAGAACTCCTCCGACGTCATGCCGAAGGCACCGATCTGCGGGAAGACGTAGAAGGCGCCCTCCGGCTCGTGGCAGGGGATGCCGATCCGTCTGAGGCCGTCCACGATGAAGCGGCGGCGGCGATCGTACTCGGCCGTCATGTAGGCGATGTCCTCGTCACCGTTTTCCAGCGCCTCGATGGCGGCGTACTGGGAGGTGGTGGGAGCGCACATGATGCCGTACTGATGCAGCTTGAGCATCTGAGCGGCGATGGGGGCCGGTGCGGCGGCGTAGCCCATCCGCCAGCCGGTCATGGCATAGGCCTTGGAGAAGCCGTTGACCACGATGGTCCGCTCCCGCATGTGAGGAAGCGAGGCGATGGACACGTGGCGGCGACCGTAGGTCATCTCGGCGTAGATCTCGTCCGACAGCACCATGATATTCCGCTCGGCAAGCAGCTCGGCGATGGGCTCCAGATCCTCCCGCGTCATGATGGCGCCGGTGGGATTGTTGGGATAGGGCAGCACCAAAAGCTTGGTGCGCTCGGTCAGCACCGAGGCAAGGGCCTGAGCCGTCAGCTTGAAGCCGGTCTTCTCGGTGGTCACCAGCTCGATCGGCACGCCGCCCGCCATGGTGACGAGGGGGGAATAGCAGACGAAGGAGGGCTGGGGCACGATCACCTCGTCGCCCGGATCGATCAGCGCCCGCATGGCCATATCGATGGCCTCCGAGCCGCCGATGGTCACGATGATCTCCTCCTGCGGGTCGTAGCTCAGGTCAAAGCGGCGGGAGAGGTAGTCGGCGATCTGCCGACGCATCTCGGGCAGGCCGGCGTTGGAGGTATAGTAGGTCTTGCCCTGTCTCAGGCTCTCGATGCCCGCCTCGCGAATGTGCCAGGGGGTGTCGAAGTCGGGCTGTCCCACCGTCAGCGCCACCACGTCCACCGCGCCCTGAATCATATCGAAGAATCGGCGGATGCCCGATGGCTTGAGCGATTGCGCGCGCTTTGAAAGAATGTCTTGATAATCCATCAGATCATCCCCTGTTCCCGCTCATCCCGCTTGGGAGCGGTGTAGACGATGCCCTTGTCCTTGTACTTCTTCAGCACGAAATGGGTGGCGGTGGAGCGCACGCCCTCCAGCGTAGCCAGCTTATAGGCCACGAAATAGGCGATCTCCTTCATGGTGCGCCCCTCCATGACCAGCATCAGATCGTAGCCCGCCGAGGACATGAGCTGCAGCGATTGCACCTCGGGATAGCGGTAGATCTGCTCGGCGATGCGGTCAAAGCCCCGATCGCGAGTGGGCTCTACCTTCAGCTCGATGATGGCGCTGACGTATTCCCGATCGGTCTTATCCCAATCGATCAGCGCTTGATAGCCGAGGATGGTGCCGTCCTTCTCATAGGCGGCGATGCGGGCGGAGATTTCCTCCTCCGGCCTGTCCAGCATCACGGCGATGTCGGAGGCGCTGAGGCGGGCGTTCTTTTCCAGAAGCTGAAGAATGGTATCCATATCGTGATTCCTTTCGG
>SVQQ01000045.1 GCA_015065265.1 Oscillospiraceae bacterium
TGACAATCCTGTAATTCCTGCAAGTGGTACTTTTGGCTTCGGATATGAATTTGCGGAAATTTACGATATTAACTGCCTTGGAACATTTTCCTTCAAAGGAACTACAAGGGACGCAAGATTTGGAAATCCTACACCGAGAATTGCCGAATGTGAAGCCGGTATGATAAATGCGGTAGGACTTCAAAATCCGGGAGTCGATGCTGTAATAAGTGAAGAACTTCCAAAACTTAAAAAATGCTTTTCAAAACCTGTTATGGCAAACGTCAGTGGCTTTTCTGTTGACGAATATCAGGAAACTTGTGCAAAGCTTGACAAAGAAGAACAAATCGGTTGGTTTGAAGTAAATATTAGTTGCCCTAACGTTCACGGTGGAGGTATGAGTTTCGGTACATCTCCCGAGGCTGCAGGGGAGGTAACACGCGCTGTAAAAGCTGTTACTACAAAACCTGTGTTTATTAAACTGTCTCCTAACGTTACCGATATCGTTGCTATCGCTAAAGCCTGTGAAGAAAACGGGGCCGACGGTATAAGCCTTATAAATACTCTCCTCGGTATGAGAATAGACTTAAAAACCAAGAAGCCCGTTATCGCCAATAAAATGGGCGGTTTTTCAGGAAGTGCAATTAAACCTGTTGCCTTGCGTATGGTTTATCAGGTTTATGAAGCGGTTAAAGTCCCCATTATTGGTATGGGTGGCATTTCTTCTGCAGAAGACGTTATAGAAATGATGTTGGCAGGTGCTACTGCAGTACAAGTAGGAGCAGCAAACCTCGTTGACCCCTTTGCGTGTAAAAATATCATTGACACACTTCCAGAGGTTATGAAAAAATATAGAATTGAAAATTTAAAAGATATTATAGGAGGAGCACACTAATGGGACGTGACGTAATTGTTGCATGCGACTTTTCAAGCAAAGCGGACGTAATGACTTTTCTTGATAAGTTCGTTGACGTAAAACCTTTCGTTAAAATAGGAATGGAACTTTTCTACGCAGAAGGTCCTGAAATCGTACGTGAAATTAAAAAAAGAGGACATAAGATTTTCCTTGACTTAAAACTTCACGACATTCCAAACACAGTAAAAAAAGCAATGTCTGTTTTGTCAAGACTCGACGTTGATATGACCAACCTTCACGCTTCAGGCACAGTTGCAATGATGGAAGCGGCAATAGAAGGGCTCACACGTCCCGACGGAACAAGACCTTTACTTATAGCTGTAACTCAACTTACTTCAACGAGTGAAGAACGCCTTAAAAAAGACCTTCTTATTAACGAGACTATGGAAAACACTGTAATGCACTATGCAAGTAACGCTAAAATAAGCGGTCTTGACGGGGTAGTATGTTCTCCTCTTGAAGCAGAGAGAGTACATAATAAGTGTGGCAAGGACTTCCTTACAGTAACTCCCGGTGTCAGATTTGCAGAAAACGACAAGGGAGACCAAGTGAGAGTAATGACTCCTGCCGAAGCCAAGCGCATAGGCTCTGATTACATTGTGGTAGGAAGACCTATTACTGCGGCAGAAGACCCCGTTGCAGCATATAAACGCTGTGTTGCTGAATTTGTAGACTAAAGGAGATATAACAATGGAAAAACTTATTGCAAAGGATTTACTTAAAATAAAAGCGGTTTTCTTCCGCCCCGAAGAACCTTTTACATGGGCAAGTGGTATAAAGAGCCCAGTTTACTGTGATAACCGTCTTACTCTTACAGCACCTGAGGTAAGAACAGACGTTGAAAACGGACTTGCAAAACTTATTCGTGAGAACTATCCCGAAGCAGAAGTCCTTATGGGCACTTCTACTGCAGGAATTGCACACGCGGCAATTACAGCCCATATTCTCGATATGCCTATGGGTTATGTACGTAGCGGTGCAAAAGACCATGGAAGACAGAATCAAATTGAAGGAAAACTTGAACAAGGACAGAAAGTAGTAGTCGTAGAAGACCTTATTTCCACAGGCGGAAGTGTTATCGAAGTAGTTAACGTACTTCGCAAGGCAGGTGCTGAAGTTCTCGGCATCGTATCCATCTTCACCTACGGTATGAAGAAAGGTATCGAACGTCTTAAAGAAGCAAACGTTAAGAACATAAGCCTTACAAACTTCGATACAATCGCGGAAGTTGCCGCAGAAGAGGGTTATATTAAGACAGAAGACATCAAAAGACTTATCGCATTTAGAAACAACCCTTCAGATGAAAGTTGGATTGGAGCAAACAAATGAGAAGTGTAATTGATATTTGCGACCTCTCGGTAGCAGAAATTGAAAAACTTATCTCTACTGCAAACGACATTATAGAAAATCCTAAAAAGTATTCAGAAAAATGTCACGGCAAAAAACTTGCAACTCTCTTTTTCGAGCCTTCGACAAGAACGAGACTCAGTTTTGAAGCGGCTATGTACGAACTTGGTGGCAACGTTCTTTCAATGGCAGACGCAGGTTCAAGTTCCGCTTCAAAAGGAGAGAGTGTTGCAGATACTGCAAAAATGATTTCGTGTTATGCAGATATTATGGCAATGAGACATCATAAAGAAGGCGCACCTCTAGTTGCCTCAACGAATGCTACTATTCCTGTTATAAACGCAGGTGACGGCGGACACAATCATCCCACACAAACTCTTGCAGACCTTTTGACTATAAAGAGAGAAAAAGGAAGATTTGATAATTTAACCGTAGGTCTTTGCGGAGACCTTAAATTTGGAAGAACCGTTCATTCGCTTATAAACGCGCTTTCAAGATACACAAATATCAAATTTGTTCTTATTTCGCCAGAAGAATTAAGAATTCCAGGATACGTAAAGAAGGACGTAATTCTTAAAAACGGATTAAAATACGTTGAAACTACCGAGCTGGATGCTGTACTTCCCGAGCTTGACGTTCTTTATATGACACGAGTACAAAGAGAAAGATTCTTCAACGAAGATGATTACTTGCGCCTTAAAGACAGTTACGTTTTAACACCGGAAAAACTTAAACTTGCAAAAGAAGACCTCTGCATTATGCATCCGTTACCCAGAGTAAACGAAATAAGTGTTCGTGTAGACGATGACCCTCGCGCTTGTTACTTTAAACAAGCACTTAACGGAAAATATATGAGAATGGCTCTAATCCTTATGCTTTTGGGGGAACTGTAAAATGAATATTGATTCTATTAAAAACGGAATTGTAATTGACCACATAAGTGCCGGAAATGGTATGAAAATTTATCAATTTTTAAAACTTGATTCTCTTAATTGCTCGGTTGCTCTCATTAGAAATGTCAATAGCAGTAAAATGGGGAAGAAAGATATTATTAAAATTGATTGCGATATCGACCTTAACGTTGATGCATTGGGATACGTTGATCCCAATGTTACTATCGATATCATCAAAGACGGTGAGCTTGTAGAAAAGAAGAAGATTGGACTTCCTGAAAAGTTGACAAATATTATCTTCTGCAAAAACCCCAGATGCATTACAGCAACAGAACAAGAACTTGATAACATTTTCAAGTTAACGAACCCTGAAAAAAAGACGTACAGATGTATCTATTGCGAAGGAAAAGCTGAATAAATGTAAAAATAACTGTGACAAAGTGGTCACAGTTATTTTTCTTTTTTGTCGAAAAGTATTTATATTGAATATTTACTTATTTAATGTTTTATGTTATAATATAAAGAAAATATTGATAATTGAAAAGTATTCTTGCAGAAAGGAGAAGTTGTATGCCGGATAAGTTTATTTTGCACTCGGATTTTAATCCGACAGGGGATCAGCCACAGTCAATAGATGCGCTTTCAAAAGGTGTAAATATGGGAGCTAAAGAACAAGTATTGCTTAGTGTTACGGGCTCTGGTAAAACTTTTACTATGGCAAATATTATTGCAAACGTAAATAAACCCACACTGATACTTTGTCACAACAAAACACTTGCCGCACAGCTTTGCACAGAGTTTAAAAACTTCTTTCCCGAAAACGCAGTTGAATACTTCGTTTCTTAACACAAGTTTTGCACTAAAAACCGCTACAAAACGCCGTTTTTAAGGGCTTTTTAACACAAGATAAAACGTAATAACAGTACATAAACCAAATAAATTTGTGACCCAAATTCGTGTGATAA
>SVQQ01000021.1 GCA_015065265.1 Oscillospiraceae bacterium
AATAATGGCAATGCGTTCACCTTTTTTAACGGATAGCGAAAAGTTTTCGATAACTCTTTTTTTGCCAAAGCTTTTGGATATGGAGTTAAGTTGTATCATTTTCTCTTACCTCCAAGTAAAATTTCGCCTATGTGAATTACTACTTTTTCTAAAATAAGGCTTAAAATAACAAGAGTTAAAGTCCATGCGAAAACGTATGGAGTTTCCATATATATTTTTGACTCATAGAGTTTTAAGCCGATAGAATTATCTGGTGTACATAAAACCTCGGCGGCAATTCCAGCTTTCCATCCCAGTCCCAAAGCACTTTTTAACGCCGACAGTAAATACGGCATAATGCTATGTCGATAAAGAAGAGTCCATCTCTTTTTAAAAGGGATAGCATACACTTTCGTTACTTCTTTAAGGTCGCCTCTTATGTTTATAAATCCCTCGTACAAGTTTGAAGATACGATAGGTGTAACCATCATAACGGAAATGGCAAAGGGTACAAAATCTTTACCTATCCAGACGAGCATAAGGATTATAATTGATGCGACGGGTACGGATTTGACTAAAGATAAAAGTGGAGAAAAAAGATGTCTGAAGACAGGACTTATGTAGGAAAGGGCAGAAATTATTATACCTATCGCGGTACCTGCCACAATCCCTAAAAAGATGTTCTCTACCGAACTTAGCGTTATCATCCAGAAGTCAGACGTTTTTGCAAGTTCAATAAAAACTTCGAGTGTTTCTTTGGGCGATGGAAGAAGTAGTGATTTATCAATTCTAAGTGATAAAAGGTGCCAGACACCCACCCAAAAAACAATAGACAAAAACGAAAATATAATGTTTTTTAATCTTTTATTTTCTATCATTTGTTTTCATAATAAAAATCGTCGAGAGGAAGTGCCCCGCCAACAGATTTAGGGTTAGCGGTGTAAAGAACGTTCAAAAATCCTGACAATTTTTCTTTCATACCTGTTTCGGAGTCAATAAAGGTTATGTTACAGCCCGGGATTGCAAGTTTGGCAATAGCGGCACTGGGAACGATACCTATTGCAGAAATCGTATCTGCGGCGTTTTCGGAAGTGTTTGCATATTCCACAGATGCCTTATACTCTTCAAGGAAGGTCTCTACTGAATCTGGATATTTTTCGGCAAATTCTGTGCGGACTACAAGACAACCTTGCACAAGGGCTGAATCGGGTGAAATCTTATCCCATTCTTCTGTGAGGTTAATTACCTTTTGGGCGTCTTTATTTTTCATAAGAACTGTGCTAACCTGAGGTTCGGGGAGCATCCCTATTGAAACGGTTCCGTTTATCATATGAGTTGCAAGTTCTGCATGGTCTGTATAATAGTTAATTGTAACGTCTTTATCGGGGTCGATACCGTTTTCTGAAAGCACGTAACGAAGGATATATTCAGGGGTAGATGCCTGACCTGTTGCGCCTATGGTTTTGCCCTTCAAGTCCTCGATGGAGTTAATTGAATTGTCTGTATTTAAGACGTAAAGGACGCCAAGAGTGTTAAGGGCGATCACCTTTACTTCTCCCTCTGTTTTGTTGTAAAGAACAGAGGCAAGGTTTGTAGGAACTGCGGCAATATCTACTGTTTTTGAAATAATTGCAGAGGTTACGTCATCGGGCATTGAAGTAAGGGAAAATGAATACTTTTCGTCGCCGTCTGTCATAAGTTTTGCCATACCCATGCCTGTAGGCCCTTTAAGAGACATTACGCGGGTAAGTTCTGCAACTTTTGGTGTTTCGTTGTTCTCTTCGTTTGTATTAGTGTTATCGTTTATAACGTCACCAGATTTTGTACAACCTACAAAACAGGTAAATACAAAAGTTAACACAAGAAGTAATGAAATAAGTTTTTTCATATGTTTTTTCCTCACTTTATTAAAATAATTTTTTTACCGTTTTTTATAACTTTGCCTTCTTCTTCAAGGCTGAGTAGTGCCCTATACAAAGAGGCTCTTCCTATTCCGAGAATTTCGGAAAGTTTAGACATTGACATTTCAACGCTTTTCTCACCGTCACAATTTATCACCGAGCGTTCAAGGAATTCGTAGACCTTCTTATCTGCACTCGAACAGGTGTAATAGTCTATTCTGCGATTTAAGTATCTGACCTTAGTGCAAAGAAGTTTCGTAAACTCAAGAGCAAATTTTGAGTCATGTAATATAAGGTGCTCAATTAGTTTTTCAGAAAGCAAAATTGCTTCTACTTCTTTTTTGGCAGAAATGGTAGATATATATTCCCTCTCTTTGTCAAAGAGAGTGGCAAGTCCTGTGATACAGGGGGCATTTACCGTTTTAAGATATACGTTCTTATCGGAAATATTTTTAATCAGGTCTAATTTACCTGACAGCACAAGGGCTATGGAATTTTGAATTTCACACGTCTCCCCCGTCGATAGTTTCAAATCTTTCGGTGGAAATTTTTCTATGGCAGAAATAAGATTTGTTTCTTCTGCAATTGAGAACAACGGATATTCTTTAACAGTTAAAAGTGTTTTTTTGAAGTCCATTCCTGCCTCCTTTTTAAAAGTGTATCATTTGAGACAGTTTTATTATAGCATATAATTTCAATTTTGTAAAGGGGTTATTGTTCTTTTCCTTTTTCAGTTCTTATAAACAACTTTAAAATTCCTCTTTTATCTTTGGGCACAAATGGGTAAAGATAGCTTCTGTTGTCTTCGGTTTTGTTCAAAATTAAAATTATAATAAACAGTGCCACTCCCATGAAAAAGCCTTTAAGTCCAAAAATAGCAGAAAAAGCAATCAAAGCCATTCTCCAAAATTTAAAGGCATAGGAAAGTTCATAGTTTGTCGGAATGAAATTTGCAATAGAGGAAATTGCAGAATAAAGAATCGTTTGCGGTACAAGCCAACCTGCTGTTATTGCAAAATCACTTAAAAGAAGTCCGCTAACAACGCTGAGTGAATTTGAAATAGTGTTAGGGGTGTTAAGAGACGCTATCTTCAAGGCGTCCATCATAACTTCAACAATAATCAGTTGCAGCCACACGGGGATAAAGGCTTTTGAATCAACGAGTAGGAATTCCAATGACCGTGGTAGTGCTTCAGGATACTCAAGAGCAAGTAACCAGAGGGGTGACAAAAAGACGGAGACAAAGAGCATAGCAACTCTCAAAATTCGAAGATACGAAGCAGTAAGGGGCGGAAAATAGTAGTCGTCCGTTTCCTCTATCATATCGTAGAGATTTACCGGAAGGAAAATTGCACTGGGTGTAGTATCGCATAAAATTCCTATCTTCCCTTCCACGAGCATTGACGCAGCGGTATCGGGACGTTCAACGTATCTGACTTTTGGAAAAGGGTTAAGGATTTTTGTAATACTTGTATTAAAGAGGTTATCGGTGAGAGTTTGCTGGGAAAGAGTTAATGAAGCGATATTCATATTACCCAGTTTTTTACGTATTTTTTCAAGTAAAGTTTTATCGCATTTGTCCGACATATAAGCAAGTATTACACGGGTCTTTGTTTCATAGCCTATATCAAAACTCTCAAAAGCAAGGCTTGTGGATTTAATTCTTCTGCGAATCAGCGCTGTATTAAAAAATACGTTTTCACAAAAACCGTCTCTTGGACCTCGCATAGTTTTATTTTTTTCAGGCTCTTCGATTGAACGAGAGGGGTAACGTTTTGTGTCAAGGATTACAGCAGAGTCAAAGCCATCAATAAAGAGTATCGACATTGCCCAAAGTAAAGCGGTAGAAAGTTTTGTGAAATCTCTTTCAAGTTTTTTATCGTTAAGGGGTATGTGTCTTGCCATAAAGTCTTGCATATCTTTGTCATGAGACACTTCATCTTTGGTTAAAGAAAGAAGTGTCATTTGAATTTTTACCATAACCTCTGTGTTACTCGAACCGTTAACAAAGCAAAAACAGGCTTTTTTTCCTCCGATTGAAAATTCGTCGAAAACTATGTCAGCAGTCAAATTTTTAGGGAAATACTCCCTGAAAATTCTTATATTTTCTGATATGGAACTACTTACTGTATTATGCAAAAAAATCCCTCCAAGCAAACCTTAGTTTGCCCTACAGGGACTTTTTTATTTATTACTCTATTATTCTGTTATCACTTAATATACAAGAGAAATTTATGTTGTCAGGTCTTCCGTTTTCTTTTGTTGTATAAACTACTTTAGCACCGTCTATTAAACTTGGCTCTCTGAAGCCTTTTGTCAATTCTTTGTAGATAGTTACGGTGTTTTCGCCATTTTTAATTACCGCAGCGGTAAAAAGGTCTTCAAGATACACGGTAGAAATACTCGGGGTAAGATAACATATTTCTTCTGGGACAAGAGTGAAGGATATTTCTCTTTCTTCGCACAAATCGAAAAAATAAATAAATTCTTCCGCATCGAAACTTGGCATATGTAAGGTTACGTTTTTTATCTCAAAAATGCTTGATAGTGCTTCAAGGCGGTCCGTTGGCAGATCAACACTTGAAACGAGCACAACGTTATCAATTACTTGATATTTTCTTTTTTCGGCAAGAGAAAGAATATTTGAAACAGACTTTGAATTACTGTCTGTCAAGTCTATGAGATAAGTTTTGTCGTTATATTTGACAAAAGTTACGTTGCAAGAATTCTTTACCACCGTATCAATCACATACGCAGAATAAAGAGCCTTTTCACACACAACGTTAAAAAGTAAAATAAACAGTGTAACAACTATGGCACTTATTGGTGCTGTTAAAAGTTTTCTAGAAAACAGAAGAGAAATGACTACAATAAGGGAAATCAAAATTACCCCTAGAACAAGAAATGTTGAATTCAAGCTTATGGGTGTTGGAGAAATTTTTGCAAGATATTGAGTTAAATATAAAATGATACTATAAAGAAAATTATTTAAAAATACGAATATCGTGCTAAGTAAAGTTAACTTAAAAGCACCTGTTATAACAACGAGTATAGATATAGAAAGCAAGTATTTTATGAAAAATACTATAACGATGTTTCCCACAACAGAAAATAGTGAAAACTCATTAAAGGTTAGAAGTATTACAGGTAGTGTTAAAAGTGTTGCAGCAAGAGTTGAATAAATGGACAGAATAACGTATTTTACAATTGCAAAACATAATTTTAAAAAGAAATTGTTATTTTTCTTTTTAATTTGCTTTCTTACAAATTCTTCATATCTGTTTACAACGGGTGGTAAAAAAACAAGTATACCAAAGGTTGATAAGAATGATAGTTGAAATCCTAAGTTGAACAGAGACCACGGGCTGAAGGTAATTATTAAAAATCCTGAAAAGAAGAGGGCTGTTATACTGTCGCTTTTGCGCCTGATATTTCTTGAAAGTAAGAAAATTATCATCATCTGTCCTGCTCTCACAAGTGACAGAGAAAATCCGGTAACAAACATATAAAAGAATATTATAAGAGTTGAAATGGCTGACGAAAGGCGTAAACCGACGCCCACGCGATTAAAAAACAGATAGACTGACATTGCTACAATGGACAAATGAAGTCCCGAAATTGCAAGTACGTGAGATATGCCAAGGATGGAAAAGTTATGAATAGTTTCCTCACTAAGCCCGCTTTTGTCACCTATAACGAGAGCCTTTATAATGGCACCACTATCAAAGTTATCTGCAACAATCGAAATTGTTTTACGAAGGGAGTAGATGAAATTTCCAAAAAGATTTTTCTCGCTATCAAGTATTTCGTACTCTCCCGTGAAAACTGTAAGAAAAGACTCTTTCCCTTTACTGAAAGTATCGTCGGTATATTCAAGTTTCCCCGTGAAAGATATTTTGTTTCCTATGTCAAGTTCTTCAGCACGTGACGAAGGTAGAATTAATGTAACGTTACACTTTTGTGTGCCATCGCCTTCTATTCTGCCGTTTACTACAAAAGATGAATAGGTGTCCCCTTTTGATGAGGATACTATTTTACCTTCAACTGTAGCGTATTCACCGTCGAGACTTTTTGCAAATTCAAGTTTTGGCAAATGAAGAAAAGTGGTAATCACAAGAGAGAAAAGAACAATAAAAAGAAAAGTTAAAAATAACAGGCAAGGTGTCTTTTTACACTTAATATAAAAAGGCAACGTGAAAATTATTGCAAATGTAATTACAGTGATAAGAACAAGCGAAAAACTTTTACCGAAAGCAACTGTAAGAAGAACAAAAAGTGCTGAAATAAGAACAAAAAGGCAAAGAGGACGTCTCACTATGTGTCCTCCTTTTCGTTTGTTAAAGCAAAGTGCATAATATTCTTAAATTCACCCTTTACAAACAGTTCAGAAACCCCTGTTCCTTCATACTTGAATCCGCATTTTTCGAGAAGTTTCACGGAGTTCAGGTTACCTTCCATAACACGTGCATCAAGGCGTTTAAATTTAAGTGTTTCAAAGGAATACGCTACAACCGTTTTGACCGCTTCGGTGGCATAACCCATATTCCAATACTTTTCATTTAAGACGTAACCGATTTCCGCCTTGAAATTGTTTAAGTCGATAGACGTATAACCGCAAGTGCCTATGACTTTTCCTGAACTTTTGAGCACTACTGCCCAGTCGGTATATTCGCCTGTTTTATACTTTGATACAACGTATCTTAAATAACGTTTTGTGTATTTAATATCGGGGTGAGCATCCCAAAGAAGAAACACAGGCACGTTGGGATTAGAAAAATAAGCAAAAGCGTCCTTGTAGTCACTTCTTTTAAGTTTTCTTAATAAAAGTCTTTCGCTATAAAGATTTGGCATTTTTACAGTCTTTTTCATTTTGTTTCTTCTTTATACAATCTTGGGCCAAGAGGTTTTGCATCTGCAAGTAATTCTTTACCCTTATTTCTTTTATATATAATTTCTATTACTTCTTTCATTTTTACCGCCGAGCAAAGTTGTGCTTTTGCATTACCGATTTTTCCATCGGTTATGGCACTAAAATTGCGGAAAGCGGGTTCGAACTTTGGAAAGTATACGGAAACGTCGGGAATTTCGTCTTCACGAAAGAAGAAAAGGTGTCTTTTTGTAACTGTTTTGTCAGGGGTTATTACAATAAATTCCAAAGTATCCTTTGTAAGTCTATTTTCAACTTTCAACATTTCTTCCACACAGTGAAGATAGGTGTTTTTATCGTGACCTACACCTAAAAGAAGGACGTAACCATTCATTTTATATAGATTTCCATAGGCACCGTCAGGACTTGTTGGAGTTGACACAAACTCTTCATTTTCCACAAAGGCTTTTGCCCCTTTGCCGAAAGCCGCCATGGAATGCGTGGGGTGTTTGCTTCTCACTCCGTCTTTGCGAGATGCCGCAAGAGTTGGCAAAATTCCAATGCAGGTAGAAGGATCTGACATATCAAAAACCGTTCTGTCCCAGGTGTGAGTTGGCACACACAAAAGTCCGTCGTTGTCGGTAAAAAACTCGATGAGGGCTGAAAGAAGTGTTTCTCCTCCCCCTTCAATTTCTCCTATCGCTTTAAGAGACGTATGAACTATTACAGGTTTGCCTTTTGCAAAAGAAAAAACGGAAAGTTGTTTTATGATTTCCTCTTTTGATATCATTTGATGAGTCCTCAAAATTCGTCAATTTTCAAGTATTTTATCATATTATCAAGGTGTTTTCAATAGAAAAATAAAAAAAACAAAGGAGTCACTTAAAAAGTGGCTCCAAAATTTATTAAAGTGATTTAAGGTAATCAATTTCCCCTTTGGTCAAAAGTCGCCATTTACCAGACGTAAGTCCGCCGAGGTAAATTCGACCAACTGAAACTCTTTTAAGTCGAGTGACAAAAAGCCCTACCAGTTCACACATTCGGCGAATCTGTCTGTTTCTGCCCTCGTGAAGTACAAAGCGAAGAACCTGATTTTGTGTAGTATCGTCTTCAAGAGTAACTTTACAAGGTCTGATTTTGTATCCCTCGATTATCATACTTTTATTAAGGCGTTCAAGTTGCTCGTTGGTTACTTTTCCCTTAATTCTCACCATATATACTTTTTCCACGTTACTTTTAGGGTGGATAAGTTTATTGGCTATTTCACCGTCGTTGGTGAAAAGTAAAACGCCTTCGGAATTATAATCAAGTCTTCCTATTGGATAAACGCGACAATTTATATCCTTTACAAGTTCGGCAACTGTTCGTCTACCTTTATCGTCTGACAAGGTTGCAACGTAGCCTCTTGGCTTATTGAGCAAAAGATAATACTTTTGGTCGTTTCGTTCAACGATTTTTCCCATATAGGTAACAATATCGTCGGTGGGACTTATCTTCTGACCGATTTCTGCCTTAATTCCGTTTACAAATATTTTACCGTTTCTTATTTCATCCTCTGCTTTTCTGCGAGACATAACTCCGCAGTCTGAGAGGTACTTTTGTATTCTTTGTCCGTTGTTTTCCATTAGGTTTGTCCTTTACTTAATTGAATATAAATTTAAATATACGTTTAAAAAATCCGTCCCGTTTAACTTGAGAAACTTTGTTTTCAGGATAGAGTGGCAGTCTTGCTACTTCTTCATCGTTATAGGTATATACCACGTTTGCAAGAGGCTTATCAAGTGCTTTTACAGGGGCATAGATAAAATGAGGTGCTTCTACGTGAGAAGACAGTTTCGTTATATCCCGGACTGTTAGCGTGAGAGGGTCTTTGTTTGTGAGAGTTATAACGTTTTTATCACCGCCAACAACCGACAAGGAAACGCTTACGGACTTCGAGGTGGCAACGTCTACATCCGAATAAAGAGAAAACGCATAGTCGAACATTTTTTCGTGATCCGACCAATCGTCAGGTGCGTTCAAGGTAACCATAACCAGTTCGACGCCGTTATTTTCAGCACCTGTGACAAGGCATCTTCCCGCTGTCTTTGTGTAACCTGTTTTACCGCCTATGCAAAACTCATAGGTTTTAAGAAGTTTGTTGTGATTTGATAAAAATCTGTAACTTTCATCGTCACTTAAGTCGATTCTGTACGTTTTTGTAGATACAATTTCGCGGAAAGTCGGGTTTTCCATAGCGCTAATCCAGATGCGAGACATATCGTATGCAGTTGAATAGTGTTCAGGGTCTTCAAGTCCGTGAGGATTATTAAAATTAGTATTAAGAAGTCCCAACGACTTTGCTTTGTCGTTCATAAGTTTACAAAACTCTTCATTTGAGCCTGAAACGAAGTTTGCAAGGCAGACTGCCGCGTCGTTTGCAGATTCAAGCATCAGAGCGTAGAGCAAATCGCGAACGGTGAGTTTTTCACCCTCGTAAAGATAAACGGAGGAACCTTCTATACCACAATCTTCTGCTTTAACAGTTACAACGTCGTCAAGTTTTGAGTTTTCGAGTACAACGAGACAGGTCATAATTTTTGTTGTACTTGCAATAGGCATTCTTCTGTTTTCGTCCTGTGAGAATAAAATTTCTCCCGTATTTGCATCAGAAATTATGTAAGACTGTGCAGAAAGGTCGGGACGCTGGTTTTCGCTCGATGCAGTATAAAAAGAGCCATCGGCAAGAACACTTACTGACAAAACTTGAAACAACAAAAAGCATACTGCAACTTTTTTGATGAAACTAACTTTTTTCAAAACACTTCTCCTCACATATACTTTTATTTGTAGAAGTATATGTGAGGAGAGTTTAATTTATTCTTTTGTTTCTTCTTCAATTTCGGTGCTTTCTTCGGTTGTTTCTTCCTTTTTCTCTTTCTTAAAAACTTCCTTGAATTTTGAAATGAGGTCAGGAGACTTTGCAACAAAATCGCTTACAGTGTCAGCTAAAGTATTGGTGTATTCTTTATTGATATTAAGAAGTTCTACACCGTTTTTGGTAACTACCAAAAAGGCAATAGGGTTTACGGACATACCTGCACCGTTGCCACCGCCAAAATGCTTGTTTGCGGTAGTTTTACTGTCAAAGTCTACACCGCCTGAGGTAAAGCCCACAGATACTTTTGACACAGGGATAATAACCGTGTCTTCCATTACGTGCATAGGTTGACCGATTACTGTGTCGGTGCTCATTATGTTTTTGAGGTTTTCTAAGGTGGAGTCGATAACTTGTTTGAGTGGCATTTCGTTATTCATATTATCTTCCTTTCTTTCCTTGCGATAAGGTTGGTAACACGTGAATTACCGCAAGAAGTGCATGTATTACTTTTATTTTGAGTATTATCTTAACCTTTATTTCCGATGTTTCAGAGGTGAAATCGGGAACAATACTAATTTTTTTGTAGTCTTTTTTTAGTTTAATTAAAGTATCAAGAAATTCTACAACCGTATAGACTGCACCTGAAACTGTGCCATACAGTCTTGCAGTATCCGCAGCATCTGAAGTTGCGACCTTTATATTTACATAACAAACTTTAACTCTCACATATTGCACAAACTGAGACACAACCGCTTTAATAACGTCAAGAAGAAAGGTAATTAAATCAATTATATCGCTTGGGGTTTTCTTCTTTTTGTGTTTTTTTGCAAGGTTGTTTTCGGGCTTCTTTTCTTTATCTTTATTTCCGCTTTTTTCGGCAATCTTTTCAACGTTTATGGGGATCCCTAAAACTTTAATTTTAAAGTCAAAGCCTTCTTTTATTGTAAAGACGAAAGATACGTCTATTAAAAGGATAAGTGTTATAAGAAGAATCAGAGTAAGTATTATTATGAGCACTGTCATACTTCAACAGGCATCTTCATCTGACCGTCATCAATTTCGGGAAGGTCGGAAATTGAATTAAGTCCAAATCTTTTCAAAAATTCCAAGGTAGTACCATAGAGAATGGGTCTGCCCGGAGCATCGAGTCTTCCTTTTTCTTCAACAAGCCCTTTTTCTACAAGGGTGTTCATTATTCCCGAACAGTCAACGCCTCTGATTTGTTCTACATATCCTTTTGTTACAGGTTGACGGTATGCAACTACCGCTAAAACTTCAAGGGCGGGTTTTGACATTGGTGACATTCTCTTTATTTCAAGATACTTTGTGACAAAGTCGGCGTGAATTGTTCTTGTGCATATTTGGTAACTTGTTTCGGTTCTGACAAGTTCGATTCCTGACTGAGTTTTATCAAGTCTTTCTTCAAGTCTCTTCATTACCAGATCGACTTCTGAAGGAGTAATCTCGAAAATATCTGAAAGTCTGTCTTTAGATACACTCTCACCTGCTGCAAAAAGAACTGCTTCTACTGCACCCGTAAGTTCGTCTTCGTTATATTGCAAATACTTTTCGGATAACTTTGCCATTTATATCACTCCTGTTCTGCCTTTTCTCTATTAAGTACAACTCTGTAATCGTCTGCACCATCGTGGGAAACTGAAATTCTGCCTGATTTAACAAGTTCAAGAACTGCAAGGAAACAAGCTACTTTATCGGACCTTCCTTTATTATTGCCAAAAAGTACCTTAAAACTTACAGGTGAATCAAATTTCAGTGACCTTACGAGAATTCTTAACACGTAGACAATCTTTTCTTCTATTGAAACAACCGGTACGCTTAAAATCGTGCCTATTGATGCTCTTTTATCGTTTTCACGTCTGTCTTTTCTGACAGTTCTCAGATACATCATTATTTCATATAACTCCTGTGGGTCCCCATTAGGAGTCACACGGGTTATTACTGTGGGCATTGGTTTTGAATTATATCTGCAATAATAACTGTCTATACGTTCACCAAAGAAAGCAGCGGCAACTTTTATCTTTTGATATTCCACAAGAGCGTTTACCAAATTCTCTCTTGGGTCTGCCTCTTCTTCCTCTCTGGGAAGTAGCATCTTCGACTTAATATAAATCAGTTCTGCTGCCATTACGATAAACTCGGCGGCAATCTGTATATTCTCTTCCCTCATTGCCTCCATATACTCTACGTACTGTTCGAGTATCTCGGAGATAGGAATATCGTATATACTGACTTTATTCTTTTGTATAAGGCTTAAAAGCAAGTCAAGCGGTCCGTCAAAAGTCTCGCTTTTATACTTAAAAGTTTCTACACTCATATTCTGACAATAAACCTCGCAATTTTTTCAATTATTCCTACTACATAGTAAACCGCTTCACTGATGTAAGGAGATACAATGCCTGTAATAAGGAGAATCATTAGGATAATACTGATTTGCGCCTCATACTTATGGTACATATGAAGTGCTTTATGAGGTAAAAAGGCATCAAGAATTCTGGAGCCGTCAAGTGGCGGAATAGGGATTAAGTTAAACACCGCAAGTCCTACGTTAACAAATATAAAATTCTGAAAAATATATATAATGCCTTGCAAAAGCGTTATGCCAATATCCAAGGGATGAACTGTTATGAACTTTAAAAAGAGAAAATATAAAACGGTCATAACAAATGCCGAAAGGATATTTGAAACAGGTCCTGCAAGTGCTACAAGGGCGGTGTCTCGTCTTCCGTTTTTAAAATATCTTGTGTTTATGGGTACGGGCTTTGCCCATCCAACACCTACTACAAGCATTGAAATAAATCCAAAAATATCAAGGTGTTTTAGTGGATTTAGCGTAAGTCTTCCTAAGTTTCTTGCAGTTGGGTCTCCGAGTTTTGATGCTACAAAGCCGTGGGAGAGTTCGTGAATTGAAAGGGCGAAAAGAATGCCCGGTAGTGCATAGAGATAACCTATAATTTGCTCTGTCATTTTATACCTTAACCTTTACTGTTTGTTCTGGCGGAGTACTTCAAAGGCGAGAATAGACGTGGCGGAAGCAGATGTGAGGGACATACCAAAATCCCTGCCATAATCTATTTTTACGATTGTGTCGGCACTTTGAAGAAAGTCTTTTGAAATTCCCCTCTTCTCACCGCCAACAATCAGGAAAACAGGTTTCTTAAATACTGGGGCAGTGTGAAGGGTGTCTGTCTTTTCGTCGGCACATACGATGGTGTAATTTCTTTCTTTTGCAATTCTTATGAGTTCTTCTTTATCTTTATAAATTGCACAGTTTACAAGTTCGGTGGCTCCTGCAGAGCCTTTTATACATACACCCGCAGCGCTCATCCAGTTGCGGTCTGACAAAATAAGCCAGTCAAGACCCGCAGCATAGAGGGAACGCACGGAATATGCGAAGTTATATGGATCTTCAATTCCGTCGATAAGACAGACAAATCCGTCGTCCTTTGAAAAAGCCTCTTCAATGGAAAAATAGTTTCTTTCGCTAACATCGGCGATAATTCCGCCGTGAGTGGAGCCGATTGTATTCTTTAAAATAAAATCTTCGGAACATTTGTGAAACGGTATATTCTTGTCGTCGCACAGTCTTTTTATTCTGCTTATTTTTCTGTCGGTTTTAATTTTTTTAAAATCCGACAGAAAAACCTCCTTCACTTCACGTGAACCTGACGTCAGTACTGTTAAAATTGATATAGCACCTTCTGCAAAGGATGAGGGTACTTCTTTTTCTATTTCTTTTTTCATTTGCTTTTTAATCTATCCCATGTTATAATTATTTAAAAATTCAAGGAGAAGTTGCGGTAAAATGTATTCAAGTTGTACTGTTTGCCCAAGGCGTTGCAAGGTTGACAGAAGAAAAGTCCTCGGTTTTTGCAATTCATCAGACACTGTATCTGTTTCAAGGGCTGACAGGCATATGTGGGAAGAACCTATAGTCAGTGGTGACAAAGGCTCTGGCACTGTGTTCTTCGCAGGTTGCAACCTTAAATGTGTTTATTGTCAAAACGTGAAGATAAGTCGCGGAAATTTTGGATATAAACTAACACACGAGAAACTTAAACAATTATTTCTTGAAATCGACAAAAGTGGCGTTCACAATATAAATCTTGTAACCCCTACTCATTTTCTGCCAAGTATTATTGAAGTATTAAAAGAAATAAAAAACGATTTAAGTGTTCCTGTCATATACAACTGTTCGGGGTATGAAAACGTCTCGCTTATCAAAGAATGCCGTGGACTTATAGACGTATTTTTAACCGACTTCAAATATAAAAGTGACGTTTTATCTAAGAAATATTCGTCTTGTCCCGATTACTACGAAAAAACTCTTAATGCACTTAACTGTATGATTGACGTAGCAGGGCCTATAAATATAGAAAACGGGCTTATTAAAAACGGTGTCATTGTAAGGCATCTGATACTTCCCTCTCACAAAGACGATTCAATAGACTTACTTAAAAGTCTGTACGAAAAGTTTGGAAGTGACAAATTCATTGTGAGTCTTATGCGTCAGTTTACGCCAAATACAGAGTGTGAAAAGTACCCTGAAATAAACCGAACACTCACAAGTCTTGAATACAAGAGAGTCACAGACGTATTTGAAGAATGTGGTTTTAAGGGGTTCCTACAGGAAAACTCTTCGGTAGGTGAAAAATATACACCTGATTTCAACGAGCCGGGTGAATTTTTAAAGTCGGTACTTAAACTGTAAATATATTGTAATTATAGCATTTTTATGCACTAAAGTCAAGAATTTTAACATAAGAGAAAAGAACCGTCAAAACATTGACAGTTCTTTTCGTTTTCAGTTATCCCAGTTGTGCCAAACGTTAGTAACGTCTTCGTTATCGTCAAGAGAATCGAGAAGTCTATTCATCATAGTAATATCTTCTTCGCTTTCAAGGGCAGAATAACTTGAAGGTATTTTTGTGGCTTCTGCAGATGCAAGTGTGTATCCCTTTGCAGTAAGGGCTTCAGATACTGCCGAAAGGTCGGCAGGGGCTGTTGTAATCTCGAAAAGTTCCTCTTCGATTGCAACGTCTTCAGCACCTGCATCGAGGGCATCTTCCATAAGTTTATCTTCGTCAATTCCGTCGTTTTCGATAATGATGACACCTTTATCCGTAAACATAAAACTAACACATCCGATAGCGCCCATATTTCCGCCGAATTTATCGAAATAGTGGCGTACTTCGGCACTTGTTCTGTTTCTGTTATCGGTGGTAGCCTCAACCATGACTGCAATTCCGGAAGGACCGTAGCCTTCGTAATATATAACGTCGTAGTTTGCGTCATCAGAACTTGCTTTTTTGATAATTCTGTCGATGTTATCGTTAGGAACGTTGTTGGACTTCGCTTTTGCGATTATATCGCGAAGTTTACTGTTTGAAGTAGGGTCAGCTCCCCCTTCTTTTACTGCAACTGCGATTTCTTTTCCGATTTTCGTAAAGACTTTTGCTCTTTGGGCGTCGGTCTTTTCTTTTTTATGCATTATATTTTTCCATTTTGAATGTCCTGACATAATAATTACCTCCTATACTAAATTTATATCTTTTCTGTCTTTTCCATACCGATAAGCCACATAGCGTTACCGAGAACGGATTTTACTGTTTTGCAAATTGAAAGTCTCAATGCCTTCGTTGTGTCACCCGCCTTAATAATGGGGCAGTTATGATAAAATCTGTTAAAGGCGTGGCATACGTCAAGCATATATCTTGAAATTACAGAGGGTTCGTAATCGTCAAGGGCTTGTCTTACACGAATTGGGAAAAGGGAGAGAACTTTAATCATTTCCTTTTCTTCCTCACAAAGTTCTGTGGGAAGTTCAAAGGTATTCGCTTCTGTCTTTTCAAGAACGCTACAAGCACGAACATATGTGTACTGCACGTAGGGACCTGTGTTTCCGTCAAAGTTGAGTGCTTCGTCCCAAACGAAGTTTATGTCTTTAATTCTACTTGTAGAAAGTTGATTAAAGATAACTGCACCGACACCGACTTTACGTGCGATTTCGTCTTTGCAGTCACAGTCTGGGTTTTTCTCTTCAATAACTGCTCTGACTCTCTTTATTGCTTCATCAAAGAGGTCTTCAAGAAGCACTGCATTTCCTGCACGGGTAGCAAGTTTCTGTCCGTCAACGCTTATCTTTCCGTAAGGAACGTGTACGAGTTTATCTTCAAAATCGTAGCCCATAAGTCCGATAACCTTAAAGAACTGAGCGAAGTGAAGGCTTTGTCCCGCGTCTGTAACGTATATACATTTGTCAAAATTATAGGTATTTTTGCGGTAGAGGGCGGCGGTAATATCACGGGTTGCATAAAGTGTTGAACCGTCGCTTTTAAGAATGAGACAGGGGGGCATTTTATAGTCTTCGAGAGGTACTATTTTTGCTCCGTCGCTTTCTTTTAGAAGTCCTTTTTCGTCAAGTTCTTTTACAACGGCGTCCATCTTATCGTTATAGAAACTTTCACCGCTATAACTTTCAAAACTGATTCCCAAGAGGTCGTAGGTCTTCATAAACTCTTTCAAACTTATTTCTTTAAACCAACGCCATATTTCAAGAAGTTTTTCGTCTCCGTTTTCCATTTTGGTGAAAGCGGCTCTTGCTTCATCGTTGAGAGTGGGGTCTTTTTCTGCTTCTATATAGAACTTCTGATAAATTCTGACAAGTTCTTTAACTCCCAGTCTTTCAACCTCTTCACGACTTCCCCATTTTTCATAGGCTACTGCGAGTCTTCCGTACTGTGTGCCCCAGTCACCGAGGTGATTGATGCCGATACAGTCGTATCCTGAAAACTCGTGAATTCTCTTAATAGAGTTACCGATAGCGGTAGTTCCAAGGTGTCCTATATGGAAAGGCTTTGCCATATTGGGCGAAGAGTAGTCGATACACATAGTCTTCCCTTTTCCGACTTCAAGTTTACCGAAGTCGTCACCGAGGGTGAGCATATTGCCGAGCATTGATTTAACTGTGTATTCGTGACTGATAAAAACGTTAAGATAGCCGGAAATTACTTCAATTTTACTTGCGCCCGGAACTTCAAGTGAAGTGGAAAGGGTTTCGGCAATCTGTTGAGGTGAGCGCCTTAAAGTTCTACTGAGTTTAAAGGACGGGAATGCTATATCTCCCATATGTGACTCGGGAGGAAACTCGAACATTTCCGCAATTTCCAAAGCAGGAACGTCGGCTGAAAAATCGGCTTTGATTTTATCAGATAAAATTTCGGATAAGGTTTTCTTAAAATTTTGCATTGTGATTCTGCCCTTCGGGGCAACCTCCGTTATTTTTTGGTTACGTTATATGAATATTTTTTATTAAACAAGGTTACGTGGGTTTTGCCAGGTAACAGTTCAAGGGGTGTTCCGTCAATATAGTAAATTATAGGCGACGTGTCGCTTTTCTTAGACCAGGTGATGTCATAGCAAAGTGAATTTGCAAAATAGTATCCTGTACCCTCACCTATTATGCCCACGTCGAGTCTTCCTGCACTGTCAAGAACCTTTTCGCTGACAAAGATAACGATTACGTTGTCAAAGGTAAGTTGCATATCGTTTTTTCCGTCTACGTGGGGTTTTGAGTAACTGTATTTTAAATATTTGTTAGTTTCTTTGTCGTATGTAAATTTTACAGTGATATAGGAGGAATGTTGTATTTCAATTTCCTCCGCCTTTTCACCTTCTCCTAAAAGCGCATCTTTGTTAAAGTTAAGTCCGCTTTCAAAACCGCTTTTATACTGTGTGCGGTATTTTAAAACCTCAACTGCCTTTTCGAGTTTAGAACCTGTGGTCATCATGGAATGTTCGTAGCCACAATTCTTAATTCTGTCTTTGTCTCTGTAAAAAGTGCTTTCTGGAATGGTGTACATATTAACTCCGTCGATATTATCAACGTCGTCGTAAATAATCTCTTCATACGCTCCGTCACTGCCACCTGCGTGAACGTAAATGGCATCGTGACCTTCTGCAATAGATACAAAATAGTCTCTTGCAGAACGAATAGAACCTATTACGTCAAGATTTTTCCAATTTGAGAAAATGCCCATAAGGCGAGTAATTCCGCCTTCTGCGTCACATTCGTAGATGATGTCGGCATCCGATACAGAAAACTGAGGATGGCTGACAGCGATATTATTTATCATTACAGCAACAGGTCTTTCGTTCTTTTCATCGGGTGTACAAGGAAGTCCTGTTGTAAGAGAAATTTCGGTTTTCGTGGGGTCGATTTCAGGTAATTCTACTATTTCCTCATTTTCTTCGGGTGGTGTCAAATCCGAAACGTCCGTGCTTTCATCAACGTCTGTTTGAACGTCGGGCAGAATGGATGTTTTTTCCCCCGAACAAGAAGCAAAAGCAAAAATAAGAAGTAGTAAAGTTATAAAAATCCTTAATTTTTTCACGTGACACCTCACATTACAGAAAAAGAGAAAGAAGTTCCTCTGTATTGTCTACGACTGCATTTGCATTTGAAAATTCACTTTTCTTACCATATCCGTAGGTTACTCCAACAGACCTCATACCGTTGACTTTTGCTCCGTCAACGTCGTATGACCTGTCACCTATCATTATAGCATTATTTGGTGAAATTTTCAAATCATTCATAACTTTTCTAATTACGTCGGACTTTTCAGAAACACTGCTATCAAAAGTTGCGCCGACTACGTAAAAGAAATATTTAGATAGATTAAATTTATCCAGTATTTTCTTCGCAAAAGGTTCAGGCTTTGAAGTTGCAAGAACCAATTTATATTTTTTTGATAACTTTGACAGTGAATTTACTATTCCGTCATAGAGTGTACAATCAAAAATTCCGTTTACAGGATAATACTCGCGGTAATAGGCTACTGCTTTTTCAGCCTTTTCTTTACTAAAACCGTAGTATTTTATATAGGAATCAAGCAAAGGAGGACCGATAAAGACCGAAAGTTCCCTTTTGTCTGTTACTTTGATGCCAAATTTTTCAAGAGAGTACATAACGGAATTTGTGATGCCTTCAAAGGGGTCTGTTATGGTCCCGTCAAGGTCAAAGAGTACGTACTCAACGTTTTCAAATTTCATTTTTTACTCCCTGTAAGTTATATGGTCATCTGACATTTCGTCAACTATGGCAAGAGATTCCACTCTTATTCCTTCTTCGCGAAGTTTGTCACCGCCACCTTGGAAGCCTTTTTCTATTACTGCGCCAACTCCTACAAGAGTTGCTCCCGACTGTTTTACAATATCTATAAGTCCAATCATAGCGCATCCGTTTGCAAGGAAATCGTCGACAATGATAACCCTGTCATCTTTGGACAAAAACTGCTTTGAAACAATAACCGTGTACTCTCTGCCGTGTGTGTACGAAACAACGTTTGAAGAATATACGTCTGAGGCAATATTCTTGGTCTTGTTTTTCTTAGCAAAGAGAACAGGCGCTTTAAAGTATCTTGCGGTAGCACAGGCAATCGCAATTCCTGATGCTTCGATAGTAAGAATTTTATTTACCCCGTCATTTTTAAAGCGTTCATAATATTCTTCACCGACTTTGTCAAGAAATTCAATGTCCATTTGATGATTTAAAAAACTGTCAACTTTCAGAATATTACCAGGGAAAATTTTTCCTTTTTCAGCTATTTTCCTTTTAAGCAGTTCCATATTTTTACCTTCCGTTTTTATTTTTTCTTTTTTAATTGTTCTTTATAAACTATTTCGGTTGTAACTTTTTCAGGTAAAACCTTTGATAAAAAGACAAGGAAGCGTGTTGTGAAATTCGGAAAAACAACTTCTTTTCCTTTAAAGAGTCCGTCAAGCGCTTTCTTTGCGGCAAATTCTGGGGAAATTGCACCTTTTCCGTCCTTTATTCCATCTGCCTTTCCAAAATCGGTTTTAACAGGGCCGGGACAAAAAAGAGTAACGGTGATGTTTTTTGAGTGTTTTTTACATTCACTGGAAATCGCCCTTGTCAATCGGTGAACGTAGGCTTTTGTAGCGTAATATGAAGAATAATGAGGACCGACAAAATAGGCAGCCGAAGAGGCTACGTTCAAAATCTTGCCCTCTCCCCTTTTTTGAAATTCTTTATAAAATAGTTTTGTAAGAACGTGCAAAGAGATAACGTTGAGACTTATCATATCTATCTCTCGGTCTAGGTCGGTCTTGTCAAATTCGCCAAAAAAACCTATACCTGCGCAGTTGACAATTATGTCAGAGTCTTTATGCTTTTC
Source organism: Oscillospiraceae bacterium (assembly GCA_015065265.1). Classification (GTDB taxonomy): domain Bacteria; phylum Bacillota; class Clostridia; order Oscillospirales; family SIG627; genus RGIG6353. The sequence continues at coordinate 19,822 of SVQQ01000021.1, forward strand.
AAAAAGCAACTTTGCATTATTCGGGTCAAATAAATCAAGCACTTCAATAGTGGTATTAGTCGAAAGTCTTGCCCTGAGGTCACATAACTCCTTTTCACGTCTTCCTACAATAACTGTTTCAATGCCTTTTTCAGACAAGAGTATAGCAATTTCTCTACCTATCCCCGAAGTTGCACCTGTAACAACTGCCTTCAATATTCGGCTCCTTATCGTAAAAGTCCGTCCTTACATAATGCAAGAACGGACATAGTTTTATTTTTTCTTTCCTGAAAACTGTGCTGCACCGAAAACTATAACCGAAATTACAGCCATAACTATAAATATTGCCACCATTCCCTGCCAAGTTACAGTAAGGGCACTTATCAGGTCTGATATATTAACTGTTTCTTTAAAAAGTTCTACAATTTTATCCATTTTAGTTCCTCCTTAACCGATAAGTGTGGGGATGAGGTTGAGGATAACGCCACCTGCAAGAACAGAGGCTATCTGTCCTGAAACGTTAGCACCTACCGCATGCATCAAAAGGTGATTCTGACTGTCTGCTTCAAGTCCCATTTTCTGAATAACTCTAGCAGACATAGGGAATGCGGAAATACCTGCCGCGCCTACCATTGGGTTAACTTTCTTTTTGGAGAAGATGTTAATAATCTTCGCAAAGAGAACTCCTACCATTGAGTCAAGCACGAATGCTACAAGTCCGAGAAGTATAATGAGAATGGTGTTCATATTAACAAACTTATCTGCCTGCATACTGAAGGAGATCGTGATACCGAGAAGTAAGGTAACAAGGTTTGCAAGTACGTTTTGCGCGGTATCTGAAAGAGAATTCAAAACGCCACACTCTCTTATAAGGTTACCGAACATAAGGAAACCTACGAGAGAAACGGAAGAAGGCGCTACAAGACCTGCGATAACGGTTACAACTATGGGGAATACTATTCTCATAGTCTTAGTAACGTTCTTAGGGTTGTATTCCATTCTTATTGCGCGTTCTTTTTTGGTGGTAACAAGTTTAATTGCAATAGGTTGAATAATGGGCACAAGAGCCATATATGAATATGCAGCAACTGCAATCTGACCTGCATAGTCTGATTTAAGCACCTGTGAAACGAGAATTGCAGTAGGTCCGTCTGCGGCACCAATCATACCGATTGACGCTGCATCTTTAAGACCAAATCCAAAGAGTACTGCGAGAGTCATTGTAAGGAATATTCCTGCCTGTGCGGCTGCACCGAAAAGGAACATCTTGGGATTTGAAAGAAGAGGACCAAAGTCAATCATTGCACCAATTCCTATAAAGAGGAGAAGGGGCAGGGCTTCACTCGCCTCGATAGTTGTCTCAAAAAGCCACTGGATAATACCAGGCACTTCACCTAAAACCTCGTTGGGCTGATTAAGAACTCCCGAAAACGGAAGATTTACAAGAATCGCTCCAAATCCCATAGGGAGAAGAAGTGAAGGCTCATAATTCTTCTTAATTGCAAGCCAAATAAGAAGAATTCCTACAAGGTACATCACACACTGCTTCCAAGTTATGGCAAGTATGCCTTCCAATATAAAACTCATGGTTTCTCCTAAAAAAACAAGTTGATATTTTATAAAAAATAAACTTTGCCTTAAAAAATAAGCGCAAACTTTTTATCTTGATAATTATACTATATTCTTCATTTTTTTTCAATATCTTTATGAACTTTTTTAAATAATTTTTGTCGAGTTTTTTATTATTTTGAAAATATTTGTAATTTAATCCTTTGTTTTTGCAATTTTACAAAGTTTATATTGACATTTTTTCTTTTACGTGGTAACATAGTATCGTAAACTACGTGATATGTTTTTTTAAAAAAGGAGCGTATTGGTTATGAAAAAGACAAATTATCCGCTTTACACACCTATGAAGTTTGATAACTTTAAAGAACTAATTACACTTGCCGCAGAGAAAGAAGAAAAAGTGGCGTTTAAATACAGATATGAAAAAGAGATACTTGAAGTTTCATATAAAGATTTCAAAACAGAAGTAGACAGTCTTGCAAAAGGAATAATGTCAGAAAATCTGGATTTAGGAAACGTGGCGATACTCGGTGAAAACTCTTACAGATGGATAAATATATTCCTCTCCCTTTTATGTACGAGGGGAACAGCAGTGCCTGTTGATAAAGACTTACCAGAAGACCAGATGCTTTACGTTCTTGACACCAGTGATTGTGACGTAATCTTTTATTCAGAAACTTTTGATGAGTTTGTAAAAAAACACGAAAGTGTGCTCAGCAAGGTTAAAAAGTTCGTTAAATTCAAGTCAGATGAGCCTTCAAAAAAATGGGTTGAAGGTGATACAAAGGAAAAATTCATCACTCTTGAAAGTCTTTTTGTCAAAGGTAAAAACCAAAAAAACGAAGAGTATAAAAATTTAACTTTCGATAAAGACGACATAAAACTTATTGTGTTCACTTCGGGTACTACAGGCACTGCAAAGGGTGTAATGCTGACGGTAGAAAATATATCAACTTGCATTAACGGTGGTTTAAGTCTTGCAAATCTTGAGGGAACTTGTTTATCAGTTCTCCCCTATCATCACACTTATGCTTCTGTTTGTGACATCTTAGGTGGAATAGATTCACACGTTACAATCTGTATTAACGAAAACATAAGAAGTGTGCCGTTGAATCTAAAAACCTTTAAACCCGATTATATGTTTTTAGTGCCCAGATACCTTGAAGTGTTTCACGAGAGAATACTAAAAGAGGCCGAGCGCACAGGAAAACTTCCTCTTCTTCAAAAAATGATTAAAGTCAGCAACTCCTTGTTGAAAGTAGGAATTGATATGAGAGGGGTGTTCTTCAAATCGGTAAGAGAGGCTTTTGGCGGAAACGTAAAGGCACTTTTATCAGGTGGCGCTCTTCTCAGACCTGACCTTGGAGACTTTTTTGAATCAATAGGAATTCCCGTTGTAATAGGTTACGGAATTACCGAATGTTCGCCTTTGGTATGTGCTAACAGAAATGAGTTTTACGACGTTCGCACAATTGGTTTGCCTCTTCCTAACGTTGAATTAGAGATAGACAGTCCAAACGAAGAAGGGATCGGGGAAATAAAAGTTAAAAGTTCTATTGTAATGAAGGGATACTACAAAAACGAAGAAGCGACTCGTGAAGTAATAAAAGACGGTTGGTTCTATACGGGTGACTATGGTAAAATAAACGAACTCGGTCAGGTATCCATAACAGGAAGAAAGAAAAACATTATTGTACTGTCAAACGGAAAGAACGTTTATCCTGAAGAAATCGAAACATATATTGCCACAATTCCCGCGGTGGAAGAAGTTGTAGTATATTCCCTTGAAAACGACAAGGGTGATGAGACCGCCCTTTGTGCCGAAATTTATATGAATCCCGAAAACGTGGAAAAACTTGGTCTAAAAAAAGCAGCAGACAAAATCAAGTATATAACCGAGGAAGTACGACAAGTTCTGTATGCTCTTCCCTCTTACAAGCAGATAAGAAAAATAGTTATAAGAGACCGCGAGTTTGAAAAAACCACCACAAAAAAAATAAAGAGAAATTTAATAAATAAGCAAAAGGCTTAAAATCAAGTCCGACTAATCAGGGTCGGACTTTTTAACATTCTTTTAATTTTTTTATGCGGTGCTTCTTTCTCTTGATTTTAACTCTGTTTAAGTGTATAATAGATAAAAAAACGTGGGAGGTGGAAAAGGTTGGATATAACTGCGGTAATTTGTGAATATAATCCCTTTCACAAAGGGCACAAGTATCAGATTAACGAAATAAAAAAATCTTCTCCCGATACCACTGTTTTATGTATTATGAGTCCAAACTTCGTACAAAGAGGCAGTGCGGCTATATATGATAAATATACACGTGCGCACTCTGCACTCTTGTCTGGTGCTGATATA
>SVQQ01000022.1 GCA_015065265.1 Oscillospiraceae bacterium
TAAATTTAGGAGTCGGTCTTGTAAGACTCGGTAAAAAGGTTTTACTTGTCGATGCCGATCCTCAAGGAAGCCTTACCATAAGTCTCGGAATCAAGAATCCGGATACGATAAAGAATACCCTTTCGAATCTTATGCAAAACGCAATAGAGAAAAACTATTTCGTCCCGCACTTCTTTACTTTCAAGCACGATGAGGGTGTTGATTTCATTCCTGCCAATATCGAACTTTCAGGTATCGAAATCAGCCTTGTAGGTCTGAGGGAACGTGAACTTGTACTTAAGAAAAGCCTAAAGGAATATCTGCCACTTTATGACTACATAATCATCGATTGTATGCCATCACTTGGACTTATGACAATCAACGCACTTGCGGCCGCCGACAGTGTTATCATTCCGACACAGGCAAATTACCTGTCTGCCAAAGGTCTTGATTTGTTGATGTATTCCATAGCCAAAACAAAGCAGGATATTAATCCCGACCTTAAGATAGACGGAATTCTCCTTACAATGGTGGATAAACGAACAAGGAACGCACGGATGATAGATAATTTACTGCATGAAACTTTCAGTAGCGGATTACACCTGTTCTTTTCTGAGATTCCTGCTTCTGTTACAGTTCAGGAGTGCAGTAATGAAGGAAAAAGCATTTTTACACGTGGACAACACAACAAGGTTGCTATAGCATATGACAGATTTTCAAGGGAGGTTGAAGGAATTGAAAGGAAACAGAATTGATTTAGGACTTACGGGTTACAACGAACTGTTTTCAAGTGAGTCAAGCCGTAACGAATCAAAACGCCCCAAGATAATGGATATACCTCTCACGGAAATTGATGGCGCTCCAAATCATCCGTTTAAGGTTCGGATTGATGAGGATATGTACAAGCTTGTCGAGAGCATCAAGGAAAACGGTGTTATTGAGCCTGCCATACTGCGAAAGAAAGCAGACGGCAGATATGAGATTGTGGCAGGACACAGACGAAGAAAAGCCTGTGAGCTTGCCGAAATTGATACTCTTAAATCTGTAATTCTTGATATCGGCTATGATGAAGCTGTTGTTATGATGGTAGAATCAAACTTTCAGCGCACAAAACTTCTTCCAAGTGAGCTTGCCTTTTCATACAAGATGAGAATGGATGCTCTAAAACGGCAAGGTAAACGCACCGATATAACTTCGTCTCCAATGGAGACAAAGTTGAGAAGCGATGAAAAACTTGCTGAGATGAGTGGCAATAGCCGAGCACAAATTCAGCGATATATTCGCCTCACTAACCTTATAACCGCCCTGCTCGATATGGTAGATGAGGATAAAATAGGTTTTCGTCCTGCAGTTGAACTTTCGTATCTCTCAGGAGCAGAACAGGAACTTCTTCTCGATACCATCAAATGTGAGGAAGCAACTCCTTCTCTTGCACAGGCACTTAAAATGAAGCAGTTTTCAAAGGAAGGAAAGCTTGATGCTGATAAGATCCTTGAAATAATGTGCGAGAGAAAGCCTAATCAGGCAGAAAAGATTACATTCAAAGCCGAGTCTTTAAGAAAATATATCCCACGAAGCATCATCTCCCCTAAAGAAACCGAGGAATACATTCTTAAGGCATTGGCACATTACAGAGACTTTTTGAAAGAAGGAATCCAATGAGGAAACTATACGCATACAAAAAAGAAAACACTTGTCCAGTTCAGAAATTCATTGACAACTTGAATGGCAAGATAAAAGCAAAGTTTATGTTTCAGCTAAGCTACATAATGGATGAAAGAAACGGCTTTGTCGAGCCTTACGCTTGGAATGAGGTCTACATTGACGGCAGATGGCAGATAATCGACGTAAGCTATTATGATGTAGCACGAACCGATGAATCACTCTTTACTACTAACTATCCAAGAATTGACACAACCAAAGAAAAAACGGAATTTGCCAAAGAACTGCTCGTACCCGGAAGTACGGCAGATTAACCTAATATAAACTTTAAGCAGACTGAAGAAAACGGTCTGCTTTTTTATTACAAGAAGGAGGACATAAAAATGTCTAAAGCAAAAAGTTCAGGCAAGCATATAATCGCTCTGTTGCTTGCCCTTATTACTCTCCTCTCCGTCATACCCATAATGCCCGTAAGTGCAGAAACATTAAGTGACGGAAAAGCACAGACAGTAACAATTAAGCTTAACGAAACCCACTATATCCTCGAAACTGTTGGCGGCACAAAGCTTCAGGGACAGTCGTGGACATATACAAGTGATACAGGTATACAAGGACCTGCATACTGTATCAACTGGGGACTTGCAAAGCCCTCGGAAACAAAGAAGATAACCATTACGGGTAAATACACAACAACTCCTCAGACGATAGGTGCATTTGCTAACGGTTATCCCCAGAGAAGCCTTGAGGACTTTATATCAATAAATAAAGCAGATAATCCTCTTATCGCTAACCTTACCCGTGAAGAGTACGTAGCGGCAACACAGGCGGCAGTATGGACTACTCTCGGACAGCTCAGAATCGAAGGAACTCAATGGGACAGCGGACGTGATACACTTCTTGTTCCTACCGATGATCCTTCCGCAATAAGAGCATATGAAGCACTTAAGATTATCCTTTACAATGCTTCCTTCTGGACTAAGCCCTTAAATGCAGGTATGCATATAAGACTTGGAAGAACCGAAGCAGGAAACGTTCTTAATATCGAAGATGCAAACGGTCTTATCGGTGCTGAACAAAATGGTATGTACGGCATTGAAAAAGAAACAATCGGCGGTGTTGAATACTACACACGCACTTTTGTTGCTTCTTCTGCGACATCGACCTACAAGAACAACTACTCAATAAATCTTTACCTTGCAAATGCTCCCACAGGCACAATAGTTACAAATCTTGATAACGAACAGCTTGTGTCATGGACTGCTTCGGGTAAGACCTATTGGACAGTTCCTACTCCCGACCACACTCTCACAAATATGAATGAGAATGGCTCGGAGTATGCAGGCGATTTCAAGGTGTGTATTCCCGTGAGAAATACACCTAAAAGCGGTAATATCACATTCCAGGCAAACGCAACAATAACGCAGTTCAACATATATTTTGCCAATAATCAGACAGACACTGAGCAGAGCTTTATTATTGCAGACCCGATGTATGCTCCTATGTCCTGCACTGGTACAATGAAATGGGATACCGTTACATCTCCCTACGGAAGACTTGTGGTAAACAAGGTTGACGGTATGGGAAATCCCTTACAGGGTGCAATATTTAAGCTGACGGGTTCCAACGGCAAAACATACGAAGGAACAAGCGACAGCACAGGTCAGATTGTATGGGAATATCTTGATCCTACAATCTCTTATACACTTTCCGAAACACAGGCTCCCGCAGGCTATATTAAGGCGGAGGATGTGACAGTCAACGTTCTTGAAGGAACTACAACTACTGTCAGTGTTAAGAACCTCAGCGAAAGAACTTTACGCATAAGAAAAGTAGATGCACAGAACGGAAATCCGCTTCTCGGTGCTTCTTTCAGAATCGAGCAGACAGACGGCAGTTACAAGACCGACCTTTACACAGGTCATAACGGCTGTATTGAGCTTCAGGGCGATGCACTTCCTTACGGTACATATAAGGCGTATGAGCTTAAAGCACCCGTAGGATATGAAAAGAGCAATGACGTACAGACTTTCAAATGGGACGGCAAGAGCGATATTACTCTTACCTTTGAAAATGTGAGAACTCCCTCGTTTGTACTCATAAAGAAAGATAAGGACACAAATATACCTCTTGAAGATGTATCCTTCAAGGTATACAGAGATGGCAGACTTGTAACAACGGTAACAACCAATTCCGCAGGTTATGCCTATGTATGATAGAAAAAATTTGTTAGAGGAAGAAGAGTAAAGAAAAGTGTACGATATTATTGAGTTGGAAACTTAATTTTTCGCCCTAACATAATATGAACTTGCCACCTATAATTTTGGCATCTAGATTATACAGTCTTTATATAATGGAACAAGAGATGAGATGAACAGTGCATATGATGAATCAAAATTGAGTGATAGTATGTGCTATCAGTTTTCTAAATCGTTGATAAGTGAATAATCTAAAGAATTTCTCAACTTTCAGGCACTTTTAATTCGTGTCATTAAGAGCGAACGGATTTTCGAATGAATAATGAATGTTGAAGTCGCTTCGCTGATGAATAATGAATAATTATTGCACCTTTTTCGCTTTTATGATATAATACACTCAAGGTGGTGATGATATGAAAAAATTTAAAGTTACAAGTTATCATAAATGTAATGCACTGATGCCGACAAATGGTGGAACATTGATTATAACTGATACTGAATATATCATTAAATACCTTTTTATAACTGTTGCAAAGTATAAAATTGATGATACTATCGCTTCTAAAATTTCTTTTGTATCAAAAGGATTAAACTTAAACGATGGAGAGAAACAAATCGATCTTTATTTTTTCTCCAAAACAGCACAAAAAGTATATGAGTTATTAAATCTTAAATAATAGTTGTAGAAAATCAGGTTTTTATAGCACTTTAATTCGTGTCATTAAGTTCGAAACTCCCAAACGAAAATCCGTTCACGAAAGTGGACGGAGTTTTGTTTGTATTATTCATTTTTCAATATTCATTCTTCATTATTCATTAAAAAACGGATTTTCGAATGAATAATGAATGTTGAAGACGCTTCGCTGATGAATAATGAATAATTCCTTGCCCCTCCGCCGCTTTTATGATATAATACACCCAAGGCGGTGATTTTGTGGAATTTTTGTTTGATATTTTAGTTGAAGCATTTTTTGAAATCTTTGGTGAGGGATTTATCGCTCTTTGCTCTGCTTTTATTCCGCAAAAGGTGGCATCTAAAAAAAGAAAAAAGATTATAGGTTATGTATGTTTAGCCATTTCGCTCATCCTATTAGTTGGATTATTTGCAGGAATAATCATTTTGGTGGAAACAAAAGGACAAAGTTTTTGGGGTTGGCTACTTATTTCTTTGAACATAATTTATTTACTTGCAGGAATTACACTAAAAATTATTTCTCATATAAAAAAGTAAGGAAAATCCTCGGTTTTTGACCTGTTCTTTTTCGGACGCGAATGACAAAAAACACTCGTTCTCTTGAACGAGTGTTTTTTTATCCAAGCCGCAGGCTTGGCATATCATCACGGCGAAGCCGTTGATTTATTGTTGCTTTTATGCTATAATATATAAAAATAAATATTAAGGAGGTTTTTCTCTGTGAACGAAAACAATGTAAACGTTAATATTGAGAATGAAGAAATTAAAAGCCCTGTTTACAGTTCGACGTTTTTGATGAACAAAGATTTATATTACGATTTTTGCTCCGTTAGTTATAATAGAACTAAAAAAATATTTTTTATTTTCTTTTGTTTAGTCGCATATCTAATCGGTATAAATCTCTTAATTGGTGATTATGATATTGTACTTGGATTTGGACCTTTTATATCATTCTTAATGATTTTGATTTATTTTAGGACGAGAAAATCAATAAAAATCGGATATGAAAGAATGGTTATTTCCGAGGGGAAAGAAGTAACCCTCAATTATGAACTTTTTGAAGATAAAGTCATTTCTCATAATCACGAACTAAAAAGAGAATATTTTTATCACCAGATAACGAAGTTCTTTGAAACAAAAAACTTTATCTTGCTTCACCTACAACACAATTTGTATGTAACGATAGAAAAAAATAATCTTAATGCAAGTGTTGACGAAGTAAAATCCTTTTTGATGAACAAATGCACTCTTGTAAAAAAGAAAAAGTTCATTAACTGTGCAAACGATAAAAAATGGTCTTTAGTGGTTCTAATTGCACTAATTGTTGTTTCGATTGTTGGAATGTTTGTTGCTTTAGCGTTGAAGATTAATTCTATATTCTAAAATTCTCAGTTTTCAGGCACATTTAATTCGTGCCACTAAGTTCAAAACACCCAAACGAAAATCCGTTCACGAAAGTGGACGGATTTTTGTTTGTATTATTCATTTTTCAATATTCATCATTCATTATTCATTAAAAAACGGATTTTCGAATGAATAATGAATGTTGAAGACGCTTCGCTGATGAATAATGAATAATTATTGCACCTTTTTCGCTTTTATGATATAATACACCCAAGGCGGTGATGCGAGTGAACAAAAAATATATTGCGTTTAATACACATTTAATTCTTTGTTTTGTTCTTTTTCTTATCTTTATCAGTCTTTCTATAGGTTGTGCAATAGAAAGAGATATTGGCTTGAGTATTATGTTTGGGATTTTCGTTTTACTACCTGTGTTTGTGTTTACAATTTCACCGTTTTATTTCGTTTTTTCTGATGAATGTGTTGAAATTGTTTATAACTTTGGTCAAAGAGAAAAAATCAAATGGAAAGATATAAGAAATATCACGCTAATGGGTAGTTGGATTGGTGCTGGCGGCGGATTGCCGCACTATGTTATTGCCTATCCTAAAAAAGAAAAAAGATTATTTTTTGTTGTTGGTGAAATTCAAAAGACAAGAAAAACCAAAAAGTTCATAGAAAAGTATTATAAAAAGAAAATTGTATAGAAAATCAGGTTTTAAGGCCGGTTCCATTTTGAGTGTCGGTCCCAGAAAAAACTCCTTGAGATTTCTCAAGGACTTTTTTCAATGATGTTTGCCTTCGGCAAATGATGTCACTTCGTTAATGGTGACGGCTTCGCCTAATGATGTCGCTTCGCTAATGTTTTTGGCAAACATTGCATCATTGCGAATGAAATGAGCAACATCATATTTGCGAAGCAAATGCATCATATCGCAAAATGCGATACATCATTTCATCTTGCCCCTCCGCCACTTTTATGCTATAATACAGCCAAGGCGGTGATGATATGAAAAAAGTTAATGTATTACAGTTGATTGCATCAATTTGCTTGTTAGTTGGTAATGTTATAAATCTTTTGAATATTTGTTTAGAAATTCCCTTTGCAGTGTATGTATCTACAGGACCTTTGTTTATAATTTCGGTCATTTTATTTAGTATTGTTTTAGTTCAAAAAATGAAATTAAAGAAAAGTCAACAGAACGACGATAATAATTAAAAATCTTCGGTTTTCGTCCAGTTCTTTTTCGTACACGAATGACAAAAAAACTCCTTGAGATTTCTCAAGGAGTTTTTTCAATGATGTTTGCCTTAGGCAAATGATGTCACTTCGTTAATGATGACGGCTTCGCCTAATGATGTCGCTTCGCTAATGTTTTTGGCAAACATTGCATCATTGCGAATGAAATGAGCAACATCATATTTGCGAAGCAAATGCATCATATCGCAAAATGCGATGCATCATTAAATCTTGCCCCTCCGCCGCTTTTATGCTATAATACAGCCAAGGCGGTGATGCGAGTGAACAAAAAATATATTGCGTTTAATACACATTTAATTCTTTGTTTTGTTCTTTTTCTTATCTTTATCAGTCTTTCTATAGGTTGTGCAATAGAAAGAGATATTGGCTTGAGTATTATGTTTGGGATTTTCGTTTTACTACCTGTGTTTGTGTTTGCAATTTCACCGTTATATTTTGTCTTTTCTGATGAATGTGTTGAAATTGTTTATAACTTTGGTCAAAGAGAAAAAATTAAATGGAGCGATATAAGAAATATCTCGCTAATGGGTAGTTGGATTGGTGGAGGTCGCGGATTTCCGCACTATGAAATTGCCTATCCTAAAAAAGAAAAAGGACTGTTTTTTGTGGTTGGTGAAATTCAAAAAACAAGAAAAACTAAAAGGTTCATAGAAAAGTATTATAAAAAGAAAATTGTATAGAAAATCAGGCTTTTAGACCGGTTCCATTTTGAGTGTCGGGCCCAAAAAACACTCGTTCTCTTGAACGAGTGTTTTTTTATCCAAGCCGACAGGCTTGGTATATCATCACGATGTAGCCTTGATTTATTCTTTGACTTGAGGCATAATCTATTTAAACGAAGTAAAACTGAATAATAGTTACTGGCGGGACTGTATGAGAGTGCGGTCTCGTTTTTTTATTGAGGTTTTTATTGTCAAAAAAATAGTTTGTCTTGACTTTTTTTAAAAGTTTTGATATACTTTTTAAAGTAGTGAAAAGGCTATTTTTGAATATAATTTTTTTAAACGCGAACGGGAGGATTTATTATGAAGAAGATAGTGTTGCTCGGCGACTCGATAAGAATGAGTTACGACAAGTACGTAAAGGAAGCGTTAAGGGACGTGGCAGAGGTTTATTATCCCGACGAAAACTGCCGTTTTACTCAGAATGTTTTGAGGTTTGCTCACGAATGGCGTGACAGAAATGAATGGCCTCACGATATGGACCTGGTTCATTGGAACGTGGGACTTTGGGACTGTGTTGAAATTTTTTACGACGAGCCATTGACGTCAATCGACTATTACGCCGAAATGATTAAGAGAATCGACAAGAGACTTCGTATGATTTACCCCAAGGCGAAGATGGTTTTCGGCACCACCACCTCGGTTGTCGAAGAACTTGCACCACCTACCTTTATCAGACACAACGAGGTAATAAAGAGGTATAATGCCGCGGCAATAGAGGCGCTTAAGGGGACCGACACTATTATAAACGACCTTTACACATATACATCTACCTTCCCGATAGAATACCGTCGCGACTCGGTTCATTTCAAGACCTTGACGGGTGCGGCTGAGATAGGAAACGAGATAATTTCTCTTATCTGTCGTGAACTTAACATTTCTGCCTCCGAAGTCGCTCTTGAAAACTTTGAACCCGAAAACTACACAAAGGAAGCAATTGCTTTTTAAAAAAGATAAACAGTAACAAAAATAAAAATACAGTAAGAAGGCGATACGGAAATTCCGTATCGCCGTTTTGCATAATTTTGCCTGATTGTCCAACAATCAACGTGTATAAAGATATCGTTTTATAACAGGTTGTATTTTATACTAATGAATTGTATATTTCCCTTATGTTCTCGAAGATTAGGTCGGGTTTTACTTCGCTTTCTTCTACGTCTTTCATTGTGCCCTCGCCCGACAGGACGAAAACGCTTGTGACTCCTGCATTTACGCCACAGGCGATGTCGGTGTAGAGTCTGTCGCCAACAAGGGCGGTTTCTTCTTTTTTGAAGCCTGTCTTCTCCATGGCAAGAAGAGCCATTGTGGGTTCGGGCTTTCCGATGAATACGGGGCGTCTTTTTGTGGCGCGGAAGAGCATTTCGGCAAATGAACCGCAGTCGGGCACGTATCCGTACCAAGTGGGGCAAACCCAGTCGGGATTTGTGGCAACGTAGTCTACGCCTTTGTTCAGTAGAATACAGGCATCTTCCAGTTTCTGAAAGGTCAGTTCCGTGTCGTTACTGATACACAGACAGTCGCAGTCCTCTTCGAGTTTGGTGGTGATAGTCAAGCCTGATTTTTCGAGTTGGTCACAAAATGAGTGAGTGCCGAAGGCGTAAATCTTTTTGTAGTTCTTTTCTTTCAAGTAAAGGACAGTGGCATCGGTTGAGGTGAAAAAGTCCTCGGGAGTGGTTTCAATGCCCAGTTTTGCAAGTTTTTCTACGTATTTATCAACGCTTTTTGACGAGTTGTTGGTAAGGAAAATGTATCTGCCACCTATTCTCTTTATGTAGGCGAGAGTATCGAGAGTTCCGTCGAAAAGGTCGTTATCAAGATATATCGTTCCGTCCATATCGAAAAGGAAAAGTTTTTTGTCCTTTAAAGTTTTCATAGTTCCTCCAAACAAGTTTGATTTTTCTGTATTATACAACAATTAAAATATAATGTCAATTGTATGTTTTTATTGACAAATTTTTAGTCGAAGTATATACTTACAAAAAGTGAGACGGGTTTTGCCCTTTTGATTTTCAAGGAGAAATTAGTATGAAAGATTTAAAAATAACCGACGTCAGAGCAGTTTCGGGAGACGCGTCATTCCTGATAGACGACGGGGTGACCTCTGTTTTGTATGACACGGGATTCGGCTTTACAGGTAAAGAAATTGCCGACAAGGTGAAAATGGAACTCGGAGAGAGAAAACTGGACTTCGTGCTCCTTACCCACTCCCATTACGACCACGTTCTCGGACTTCCTCACGTGTTAAAATTTTATCCCGATGCAAAGGTTATTGCAGGGGAATACGCCGAAAAGATATTTAAAAAGCCTTCGGCAATCGCTTTAATGCGCGACCTTGACAGGAAGTTTGCAAACACCTGCGGTGTTAAAGAATATGAAGACCTGGCAGACGAACTTCGGGTGGATATAACCGTAAAAGACGGTGATGATGTAAAATGCGGGGATATGACTTTCAAGGCTATAAATCTTCCCGGTCACACAAGATGTTCGGTAGGCTTTTACCTTGAAGAAAATAAATTGCTTCTTGCTACCGAGACTTTGGGGGTATATTTTGGAAACAACACTTACCTGCCCTTCTTTTTGGTAGGTTTTGAGATGACCCTTGACTCCTTTAAAAAGGCAAAGGACTTGAAAGCCGAAAGGATACTGCTCCCTCACTATGGCGTTGTGGAAAAAGATGAGGCGAAAGCCTATCTTGAAAACTCCGAGAGAGTGGCGCGTGAGACTGTGGATATAATAAAAGACCTGCTTATAAAAGGGAAAAGCAGTGAGGAGATTTTACTCCACCTTAAAGAAAAGTATTATACAAGTACAGTTGTTCCTACATACCCCATAGATGCCTTTAACCTTAACACTTCCATTATTATCGAAGTAGTGAAAAGAGAACTTATGTAATAGACAAAAGAGAAGAGCGAAGAGATAAAGAGGATTTTGCCAGTGCAAAATCTTTTTTTGTTATACGTTTAGCGGATTTTCCTCTAAACGTATAACAAATTAAGACTATTACTATTACTTCTTACTTCGGTAATAAACTTGACAAAGTTATATAATTATGGTACATTATAATTTAGCATCTAAAAACTAAAAAAGAAAAGGAGTTGGTTTTTTAAATGGGTAGTGACAGTATACCCTTATGGATTATCTTTATTGTTTGCGTTATAGGAGGCGCCTATTTTGCCGCCACCGAAAGTTCGTTTTCGGCGGTGAACAAAATTAAAATCAAGGCACTTGCAGACGACGGAAACAAGAAAGCCAAAGGTGTTTTGCGTATTCTCAACAAATTTGACAAGGCATTGACAACCCTGCTTATCGGTAATAACGTAACGAAAATTGCAGGTGCATCGGTATTCACCCTTATTGCCACCGATATTTTCAGACAGGCTTTTAATAAGAGTGACGAGTTTCTCGATTCTTTTGCCTTTTCGATGATTTGTTCCGTAATGAGTACTACTATCATCTTCCTGTTCAGCGAGATGATACCTAAAAGTTTTGCAAACGACCGAAGTGAGACGGTGTCACTGTTCTTTGAGGGTTCTTTGCAGTTTTTAATGAAGGTATTGACTCCCGTAGCAGCCTTTTTTAACTTGATTTCCGCTACCGCTTCAAAGATGTTTTCAAGAGGCGAGGCAGAGCCCTCTATAACAGAGGACGAACTTACGGAAATTATTGAGACCGCCGAGGAAGAAGGTGTCGTTGACGAAGAAAAAGGCGATATGCTGAAATCTGTTCTGGAATTTGCCAAGACTACGGTTGACGAAATAATGACTATGGAAAAGGACTTTGACTTCATAAGAGTCAATGATACCACCGAAGAAATTTTAGAGGCAATTAAGAACACCAACTATTCACGTCTGCTTGTAAAAGCGACGAACTCTGAGAGAATAATAGGTATTCTCCGTACAAGAACTTTCCTTACCGAATACAACAGAAGACCTAACGTTAAAGTGCGTTCCGTTATGACCGCCCCTTACATAGTAAGGCAGGATGCCAAAATTGACGACTTGCTTACCGATATGCGTCAGCATAAGTTACAGATGGCAATAGTTCACGACGAGAACAAGAACGTTGTGGGACTTGTAACGGTAGAAGATATACTTGAAGAACTTGTTGGCGAAATCTTCGACGAAGAAGACGTAGTTGACCAGAACTTCCAGACCCTTGGCGGAAACAAATATATGCTCAATACTCATATGCTTATGTCTTGTGCATATGAACGTATGGGCCTTGAAAATCCGCCAAAAAACATTGCTGCAAAGCCTATTCTTTCTTTTATTCTTGAAACACTCGGACATCTTCCCGAAGAAGACGAGTCCTTTGTCTACGAAAACTTTGAAATTACCGCAAAGACCGTTGTTGACGGTAGGGTGAGCGAAGTTATCTTCCATATCCTTGACGAAAAGGACCTGTTACAAAAGCAGGCAGAGGAAGAGGGAGAGGAGGCTGACGTATGACGTTCCACGAACATTTTTCTAATATGTGGTGGGCTTACGTTGTTATTTTTATAATGATATGCCTTTCCGCTTATTTCTCGGCATCGGAAATTGCTTTTAATTCCGCTAACAAAATGCGTCTGCGCAAAGCGGCAGACAACGGTAGCAAAACTGCGAAAATTGCCTTTGATATAACCGAAAAGTTCACAACGGCACTTTCGGCAATACTTATCGGTAACAACCTTGCAAATATTGCGGTTTCTACCTGTACTACACTTATTGTAATTAACCTTTTTAAAGATGACGTTGCTCTGGCATCGACGGTTGCCACAATTCTTGTTACCGTGGTAATATTGATTTTTGGTGAAATCGTTCCTAAGGTTCTTTCAAAGCAGAATGCCGATGTGGTAGTGCGCATTATTGCAGTACCTACGAAAATTCTCACCATTATTCTGTCACCCTTTGTTTTTGTTGTAATGGCGATTTTGTTCCTGCTTCGTAAACTCTGGGGAAGTGACCGCAAGGACGACGAACCAACGGTTACCCAAGAAGAACTTGTCTCCATTATCGACACAGTCGAAGAAGAGGGCGTTATTGACGAAGAACAGGGCGAACTGTTACAGTCAACCCTTGATTTCAGCGACATTACCGTTGAAAAGATAATGACCCCCAGAATTGACGTTACTGCTATTGACATTGACGACGAAGAAGAAAAAATCAAGTCGCTTCTCTCTGACGTGACCCAGTTCTCAAGACTGCCCGTCTATGAGGAGAGCATTGATAACGTTATCGGAATTCTCTCTTTAAACCGTTATCATAAGACTACATTAAAGGAGCAAAACCCCGATTTACGTTCACTTCTCTTAAAGCCTTGTAAAATCTATAAGACAATGAAACTTCCTGCCGCTCTCCAAAAAATGAGAGAGGCGAAGATGCACCTTGCCATTGTTATCGACGAGTTTGGCGGAATGCTTGGCGTTGTATCTATGGAAGATATCCTTGAAGAACTTGTAGGTGATATCTGGGACGACACCGACGTAATTGAAACAGAGTGTATTGCCACAGGGGACAACACCTATGAAGTTAAGGGAGATATGAACGTTGACGACTTCTTCGATGCGGTAGACTTTGTTCCCGAAGAAGAATTCAGTTGCGAATATTCCACAATGGGCGGTTGGGCAATAGAAATGCTTAACTCAGACCCCCACGTAGGAGACAGTTTCCGATATGAAAACATCTTCGTAATAGTTGCTCAGATGGAAGAAGAGAGAGTTACAAAACTCACAGTTCTCGTTGAAGAAAAGCCCGAGGACGAAGAAGAAAACGATTAAAGTAAAAAAGAAGTCTTGCTTGACAAGACTTCTTTTTTTATGAATAGCGAAGAGTTGAGGTGGTTTTTGTAAGAGAAAATATAATTTTCATACACGTTTAGCGGATTTTCCGCTAAACGTGTATGAAAAAACTATATAAAAGGATATTAAAAAGACGTGCCCTCGCACGTCTTTTTTGCTGGTTCTTATGATTTTATTAAGAAAACATCCTCAATGCTTTATGGAAATTTTCAGTTTTTCTTATCTGTTCTGTTGAGAAGATAATCTATTGATATTTTGTGAAAATCTGCAAGTTTTATTAACACATCGGTAGGTATGTCAAGTTCCCCGCATTCGTAGTTACTGTAAACCCTTTGACTGCATTTCAAAACTTCGGCTATCTGCATTTGAGTGAGAAATCTTTCTTTTCTTAATTCTCGAATTCGTTTATATAGCATTTTAGACATCCTTTCAGGTTTGTGAAGATTTTCAAAACGTTTAGCGGATTTTCCGCTAAAAAAATTATAACACAGAACATTTAGTTTTGCAAATATAAAAATGAAAAATGCAAAAAAATGCTTTTATCAATATGGGTTATCGTTTTGAAACGGGGAATAAAAAATTGATTTTTCTTGGGCTTTAGCGGATTTTCCGCTAAACACAAATAAAATTGCATAGTAAGTTTACTTTTAATTTAAGTGCGAAGAGTTAGTTCCTTAATTCTGCATTTTGCATTTACTGTTTTTAGCGGATTTTCCGCTAAACTCACATAAATGAAGATTTTGCAAAAGTAATCATCACCCAAAACTCTATAAACCCCAAAGACACAAAAAAGCCGTGCTATGCACGGCTTTTTCTATATTGCTTTTTTACGGAATTAAAGTCACAGTTTTATTAACTAAATCATCGGAGAGCCAATTATCTTCATCATAAACTCGAAGATTAAACTCGATTTCTTCTACATCGGTTATTCCGTTTTCTTCTAAAGTGGAATCAGACCAGGACATAGAACTGAAAGCACATTTTCCGGAAGAAACCGAAGTTGCAAAAAATGGATCTGCCATATATCCGTTTACTGACGCTTCATCAACACTAAACATTACATTTTTATCTGTTTTATTTAATAAAAATAGTTTTGCAGTGTATCCCCATACATCATCGTTTTCGTACCCCGTTACAATAACTGTAACATATTCGTTATCAACAAGTACAGTATCGGTAGTTTGGGAAGTTCTAACGAATTTAGTAGCGTTTTCTTCGCCGTACGGATAAATATGAACTGTTTCTTTTGCAACGTCATCAGACATCCAATCGTCAGAATCGTAAACGCGGAAAGACAATTCTATGTCCGTATAATCTTTTATACCGTTTTTGTCAAGTTCGCCTTTTGTAAAGCTAATTTGCTCGTTTGACTTTTTACCAGCTGCCACCTCGGTAGCAAAGAAAGGGTCGCATTGAACACCGTTAATAGCGGCATCTTGTACGGAAAACATATATGTCTTATCATCCGATTTGTTTTCAAGTTGTACTTTTAAGGTGTAACCCCACATATTATCTGGGTCTATTTCGGTCACTTTAACAGTACATTCGGCATTATCAATCGCTACAAGTCCGTCAAAGGTTATTTCTTTGCTGTTTTTGTTTTGACTTTGTGATGAATTGGTTCCATTGTCAGACTGTGTTTCAGAATCACAAGCAACAACTGACATTAGCATAAGAACGGTGAGAATTAGTGCGAGAAGTTTTTTCATTTTCTTTTCCTCCAAAAGATAAATATAAAATAAAAAAGAGCGTCAACCGTAGTCAACGCTCCGAAAAACGCAAACTCCGATTGTTGCTACACAAACTAAATTAAAATTAGGGTATTAACCATAATCATTTAGTAGAGCCTGCGATTTTACCAAGTTCAAAAATGATTATGGCTAAAAAAGGGTATAGTATTCCTATAAAAGAAAAAAACACCTCTAATTCTAATTATTTAATTTGTGTAGCATATTTATTATATCACAAACTTTTTACAATATCAAGCAAGAAAAAACAAAAAATATGGCTCAAATGCGAAGCGGATGTTCCTTAATTCAGAATTCAGCACTCTGTATTTAAATGTTTAGCGGATTTTCCGCTAAACAGGGTGAAATACTAACAGGAAGACTTGCGACTGTTTTGCTTGTACTATAGTTTAGCGGATTTTCCGCTAAACGTATATACCGACGTGTCGCTTTTTCTTTCGTTGGCGTGATGTTATAAGGTTATTATTTGTGTTTAGCGGATTTTCCGCTAAACTTGTTATAAAACCGATATAAAAAGCCGTGCTTAGCACGGCTTTTTTTGTGTTTTATTTGCTGTTGTTTAAATTAAAATGCAAGTCTTTCGGTGATGTAGTTTGCAACCTCGTCCATAGGAATTCTTACCTGTTCCATAGTATCTCTGTCACGGACGGTTACACATCCGTCGTTTTCCGAGTCGAAGTCGTAGGTGATACAGAAAGGAGTTCCGATTTCGTCTTCTCTGCGGTAGCGTTTACCGATAGAACCTGCTTCGTCGTAATCTACCATAAAGTGTTCGGAAAGTTTTTCGTGGAGGGCAGACGCCTTTTCGGAAAGTTTCTTTGAAAGTGGAAGAACTGCCGCCTTGAAAGGAGCGAGGGCAGGGTGGAAACGCATTACCACACGGCTATCTCCTTCTGAAAGTGTTTCTTCGTCGTAGGCTTCAACAAGGAAAGCAAGAGCCACACGGTCGGCGCCAAGTGAGGGCTCGACAACGTAGGGAACGTACTTTTCGTTTGTTTCGGGGTCGAAGTATTCAAGAGACTGACCGCTGTGATTCTGATGCTGTGTCAGGTCGTAGTCGGTTCTGTCTGCAATACCCCAAAGTTCCCCCCAACCGAATGGGAAGAGGTATTCGAAGTCGGTAGTTGCCTTTGAGTAGAAACTCAGTTCCTCGGGTGAGTGGTCTCTGAGTTTCAAGTTTTCCTTTTTCATACCCAGAGAGTAAAGGAAGTTTGCACAGTAGTCCTTCCAGTAGTTGAACCATTCAAGGTCGGTGCCCGGTTTACAGAAGAATTCAAGTTCCATCTGTTCAAATTCACGGGTACGGAAAGTGAAGTTACCTGGGGTGATTTCGTTACGGAAACTCTTACCGATTTGTGCAACGCCGAAAGGTACTTTCTTACGGGAAGTACGCTGAATGTTTGCAAAGTTTACGAAAATGCCCTGTGCAGTTTCGGGACGAAGGTAAAGTTCTGCCTTAGCGTCCTCTGTTACGCCCTGAAAGGTCTTGAACATCAAGTTGAATTTACGGATATCCGTAAAATTGTGTCCGCCACATTCGGGACAGGCAATATTATTTTCCTTGATGTAGTTCATCATCTCTTCATTTGACCAACCGTCAGCGTTTGAGCCTTTGAAGTCTTCGATGAGTTTATCTGCTCTGTGACGAGCCTTACAGTCTTTGCAGTCCATAAGGGGATCGGAAAAGCCACCAACGTGACCTGAAGCAACCCAAGTCTGAGGGTTCATAAGAATTGCACTGTCAAGACCTACGTTATACTTTGACTGCTGAACGAACTTCTTCCACCAAGCCTTTTTAACGTTGTTCTTGAACTCAACACCGAGAGGACCGTAGTCCCAGGTGTTTGCAAGACCGCCATAAATTTCTGAGCCTGAATAAATGAAACCGCGTCCCTTACAAAGAGAAACGATTTTTTCCATTGTCTTTTCTTTATTGTTCATTTTTCCATTCCTTTTTTGTAAAATATTCTACCTTAAATTTTAACAAAAGTATTCAGATTAGTCAAGAGTATTTTAACTCTTTTAGAGTATGACGGCGGCTTTTTTGGGGGAAGATAGAACTAAAAAACAAAGGGAAGGAGAAAAAATATGAAAACTCTCTTTCTATATTCCGTGGTAGGTGTATTTTCGGGGTTTATAAACGGACTTTTCGGCACAGGGGGTGCTATTCCCATACTAATACTTTTCACCTATTTGGCTTATGATACTAAAAAAGCCTTTGCTACCGCAAATTTCACCGTTGTGCTTTTGTCCCTTGTAACCTTTTTCTTTTATCTTAAAAGAGGGGTGATAACGGGGGACATAACAGTCGATTTTTTTAAAAAAGCCTTTATTCCTGCCCTTGTCGGCGGTGGTATCGGGGGAGTGTTTTTGTCTGAAATTTCTCCTGCATTTTTGAAGAAACTTTTTTGTGTTATAACTATTATCGGGGGAGTGGGGGTGATTTTTAAGTGACCTTTTTGACCGCCCTTCTCACAGGACTCGGGGTGGGGTCCGGTGGACTTTATATATTCTATCTGACGCTTATTCGAGACCTTCCCCAGACTACCGCACAGGGCATAAATCTTCTCTTTTTCATTACCGCATCTATCTCGGCTGCCACGGTAAATCTTATAAAAAAACGCATTTCTTTTCTTCCTGTCATAATTATTTTGCCAGTTGGTATAACCTCTGCCTTTTTCGGATTTCGCCTTGCTACAGTAATTCCCATTGGGGCACTAAAAACCGCCTTTGGAATATTCATTTCCCTTGTGGGAGTTTTGGGTTTAATTTTCGAAATTAAAACTTCAAAAAAGAAAAAATAGTTTAGTCATTTAAGACTAAACTATTTTTATTGTCGTTTTTTCGCGAAGTTTCGTTTTAATTTCTTCGAGTTTTTCTCTTTCCATCGGGGGAGTATCTTTTAGTGGGTTTGGAATGCCACCTTCTTCATACTTGAAAAAGCCCATTGTGTGAAAGGGTAAAAGTTCCCAGTATCTTGGTTCATACTTTTCTACAATTTTAAGGTAGGAAAGAAGGGCGTCGAGGGTGTCGTTGAGTTTTGGCACCACCACTGTGCGAAGAATGAAGTCCTTTTTTATACTCTTTATATAGTCAAGGTTCAAAAGTACGTTTTCAAGGTTTTTCCCCGTATATTTCTCCATAGTTTCGTCACTTTGGAACTTCAGGTCGGCAATTACGCTTTCACACTTGTCTATGGCACACTTCACGTCCTCTGTCAAGGGGACCGAAAGAGACGTGTCAAGGGTGTAGGAAATGCCCTCTTTTTTCAAAAAGTCGGCACACGAGACAATTTCGCCGCTTTGCAAAAGGGGTTCACCGCCTGAAAAGGTCACACCGCCCCCGTTTTTAAAATAGGGTTTAAAGCGAGACGCTTTCTTTGCAATTTCCTCGGGGGTGAAGTATTTACCTCCCGCCTTTTGAGTGTCGGGGTTATGGCAATAGACACACCTTAAAGGGCAACCTGACAAAAAGACCATAAAACGTATGCCTTTTCCGTCAAGGGCTGCCATTGACTCAAAGGAGTGAACGAACATAGGAAAATCCTCCCGTTGTGGCAAAGTTTACATAGACTCGTGGAAAGTTCTCTTTATAACTTCTTCCTGTTTTTCTCTTGAAAGTTTGTTGAAGTTTACCGCATAACCTGACACACGAATGGTAAGGTTGGGGTAAAGGGTGGGGTCATTCATAGCGTCGATAAGTTTCTGACGGTCAAGGACGTTAACGTTTAAGTGCTGAGCGTCCTGCAAGAAGTATCCGTCAAGAACTGATACAAGGTTTTCACGTCTGACGTCTCTGTCTTCTCCCAAAGCGATGGGGGTAATGGAGAAGGTATTTGAAATACCGTCACGGCAACAACCGTAGTCAAGTTTTGCAACCGAGTTAAGAGAAGCAAGAGCACCTTCCATATCTCTTCCGTGCATGGGGTTAGCACCGGGAGCGAAAGGTTCACCTGCACGTCGTCCGTCGGGGGTGTTACCTGTCTTCTTACCGTAAACTACGTTTGAAGTAATGGTGAGAATAGAGAGGGTATGCTTTGCGCCACGATAAGTGGGTGTCTTACAAAGTTGGTGATAAAACTTCTCGGTTACCCATTTTGCAATTTCGTCAACTCTGTCGTCGTCGTTACCGAATTTGGGGAAGTCGCCCTCTGTTTTGAAGTCAACTATCAGTCCCTCTTCGTTCTTGATTGTAGAAACCTTGGCGTATTTAATTGCCGAAAGGCTGTCAACGAGAACGGAAAGACCGCTTATACCGAAAGCCATAAGTCTTTCGGGCTCGGTATCGTGGAAACTCATAATAAGACGCTCGTAGGCGTATTTATCGTGCATAAAGTGGATGATGTTCATTGTGTTAACGTAAAGACGAGCCATCCACTCGGAATAGGATTCAAAGGCGGAAACTACTTCATCGTAGTTTAAAACTCCGTCGAAGACCTTGCCAACGGGAGCAATCTGCACACCTTCTTTTTCTTCTTTAC
The DNA here is from genome assembly GCA_015065265.1 of Oscillospiraceae bacterium. Taxonomy (GTDB): domain Bacteria; phylum Bacillota; class Clostridia; order Oscillospirales; family SIG627; genus RGIG6353. The sequence goes on from SVQQ01000022.1 coordinate 19,865, forward strand.
CGCCGTTGAGGGTCATAAGAAGAAGTTTTGCCATATTACATCTTGCGCCGAAGAACTGCATCTGACGGCCAACTTTCATAGCAGATACACAACAAGCAATAGCGTAGTCGTCACCGTAGTCACGGCGCATAAGGTCGTCGTTTTCATACTGAATTGAGTCGGTGTCAATAGATACTTCCGCGCAGAAGTCCTTAAAGCCTTTGGGGAGATGCTCGGACCAAAGGACAGTAATGTTAGGTTCTGCAGAGGGGCCAAGGTTGTAAAGGGTGTTGAGAACTCTGAAAGAAGTCTTGGTGACCAGCGTTCTTCCGTCCTCTGCCATACCGCCTTCACTGGCGGTAACCCAGACGGGATCCCCTGCAAAAAGTTCGTTATATTCGGGGGTACGAAGGTGACGGACCATACGAAGTTTTATAACAAGGTCGTCGATAAGTTCCTGCGCTCCCTTTTCGTCGAGAGTTCCCTCTTCGATGTCACGGTTTATATAAATGTCGATAAAGCCTGAAATTCTGCCAATGGAGTTAGCGGCACCGTTTTGTTCTTTCTGACCGCCAAGATACGCAAAATACAGCCACTGAATAGCCTCTTTTGCATTTTCGGCAGGTCTTGTAATGTCAAAACCGTAGTCACTTGCCATCTGGACAAGTTCTTTCATAAACTGAAGTTGTCTTGAAATATCCTCTATTGTACGGATATTTTCTTCGCTCATATCACGTTTGCCCAAAGTCTCTTTGTCTTTGAGTTTTTCTTCAATAAGGCGTTTCATTCCGTAAAGGGCGAGGCGTCGGTAGTCACCGATAAGGCGTCCTCGTCCGTAGGCGTCGGGAAGCCCTGTGAGAATACCTGCGTGACGAGCCTTTTTCATAGTGTCGGTATATGCGCGGAAAACACCGTCGTTATGAGTGGTACGGTAAACGTAAGATGCCCTTATCTTGTCACTCATTTTATACCCGTAGGCTTCACAAGCCTGTTCGGCGTTACGGAATCCTGCAAAGGGGTTTACCGCACGTTTTAAGGGTTTGTCTGTCTGAAGACCGAAGATAAGTTCGTTTTCTTTGTCGATATATCCCGGTGCAAAGGAGAGGATAGAGGAAACGTGTTCGGTATCAACGTCGAGAACGCCTCCCTTTTCACTTTCCATTTTAAAGAGTTCTTCGACTTTACTAAAAAGTTTTTTAGTTCTGTCGGTTGGGCCCTCAAGGAAACTCTTATCTCCTTCATAGGACGTTATATTATTCAGGATAAAGTTGCGCACGTCAATAGTGTCGCACCAAGTATCAGTTTTAAAATTTCTCCAAGCGTTCATAGTGGTCCTCCTTAATGGATTTATAAACATAAACAAAAAGGCAGTAACAGAAAGAATCTGATACTGCCCAGGCGTTCGGCTAAAGCTTAAAGTATTCTTTAAGTCTTATACACTCGTTCCCTTGCGGTCAATTCCGCACAACGCCGGTATCGAGTGCTTTCAGTAGAATAATTTTAACACAAAAAGTTTCAAAAATCAACACTTTTTTTATTACTTATTTTATCCAAAGCATATTGTCCTGAGTTGTGAAGGTGTCCATACTGTATAGGAACAAAGCTTTGTCAAAGTCACTGACTTGGACTCCAAGAACGTTTTTAAGCAGAACGTCGATTTTAACTTTTACGTACCTTAAATCAACAAGCACTATTTCCGACCAGTCACCTACCATCATCTGACTGAGGTTGTGGGCGTAGGAGTCCTTGAAAACAAGGAGTTTTCCGCCGTCACTGTCGGTTGTAATCCTTACAAGCGGTTGATTTTGACCAAGGTAGTAAGAGTATTTGTCTTTTTTATTCAAAAAGTCGTCAAAGTACATAGAAGTATAGACTTTACTTTCGCTACCGTCAAAGACCGTGCATGACAAAACGTCTCCCCGTGAATAACGCTCTATTATATCCGCTTTTATCAGAAGTGCACCCGACTTTGATGAAAGAGTACCTAAAAAGTCCTGTGACTTTGTGGTTACTTTAAAATCTTCTTTAGTCAGGTCGGAGTTCATAAAGGCGTTATATGAGATAAGTGCACCGAGACTTGTCCAGTGATGGTCGGTACGAAAGTAAATATAGTCTTCTCGTTTTTCTTCGAGTTTATCCACTGTATCGACAAAAGTGACGTTTTCCAGATTTTTCTTTATTTTTTCAAAAATTTCCCTCTCGTCAATGACCTTTGCAAAAAGGGGAAGGCTATCTCTGTAAATATAGGTTGAAGAGGGCACAACGAGAAGGGATGTGTCAAGACCTGTCCTTTTTTGGAAGATGTTTATTGCAGAAAGGTTTTTTGAAAGGGCATTTTCGTCTACTTCGCTTTGTATGGAATAAAGGGCGTCGTCTGTTATATAAACACCACCTGCATCGGTTTTGCCCAGTGTTTTGTCAAGTATGAATTTTGCCTTGACGAAGGTGTCTCTGAAAGCAAATTGGTCGGTGAGGTATTCTTCATATTCCTCCGAAAATTCACCGCTTAAAAGAGTGTCGGCTTTAAGGGTAGGAAACATCTTTAAGTTTCGGTTCTCCCACTCGGAAAATTCTCTGTCGGGAGAAAATAGGTCGGTGATAGCAAAAAAGGCGATAAGGAAAAGAAAGACTATACATATAACTTTATTTTTCATTTTTTCTCCTCCTTAATTAAAATCTGAAATACAAAAATGGGTTGTAACTTGATGCAGAGATGAAGATGAGGGATAAGACAAACCCAAGAACTATTAAAATCGGGGTGAAAACAGCAGAAAGGCGAGGGGCTTTTTCTTCAAGCGTTTTGTAAAGTTTTGAAAATAGCGGTGTAGATGCCACAAGGGATATTATGATGAGAGGGATAAAGTTTAAAGCAAGGTATATAGCCTGTCGGTCAAAGGCGGAGTTTGTGCCAAAGAGCGCCCTTGTGTAAAGCCAGATGTCACCAACATCAACAAGTGCGAAGATAACCCAACCGTAAACGAAAAGGAAAATTGCCCAGAGGTGAGAGAAGAATTTTGGAATTTTATTTAAGAATTTTATGAGGAACAGTTTTTCCAAAATTAAAATTATGCCAAAATACGCCCCCCACATAACGAAGTTCCAACTTGCTCCATGCCATATGCCAGTAAGGAGCCAGACAACTGCGATATTCCTGATTTGCTTTGCAAAACCAAGTCTGTTTCCGCCAAGTGGGATATATACGTATTCGCGAAACCAAGTGCCCAGCGATATGTGCCATCTTCTCCAGAATTCAGTAATACTTCTTGAAATATAGGGGTAGTTAAAGTTTTCAAGGAAGTTAAAGCCGAACATTTTGCCAAGGCCGATTGCCATATCCGAGTAGCCTGAAAAGTCGAAGTAAATCTGGAAAGTGAAGGCGACAATTC
>SVQQ01000023.1 GCA_015065265.1 Oscillospiraceae bacterium
AATTTTACCCTACTATTCCGTTATCGGCGGTTGGGTAATGAAATATATGGCAGTGTTTACAAAAGGCGACGTATCATCTGCCGCAAAAGACACTTTCTTTACAAACTTTATAACAGGAACTTTTTCACCTTTAATCTGGTTTCTTATCTTCATTGGAATTACTGCCATTGTAGTTCTCTTCGGCGTTGAAAAAGGCGTTGAAAAGGTAAGTAAATTTATGATGCCCGTTCTCATTTTGCTTTCTCTTTTTATCGCAATTTATACAATGTTTATCCCCGGTGCTTTTGAAGGTATCAAATACTACCTTCTTCCCGATTTTTCTAAATTCTCTGCAACTACCGTTCTTGCAGCACTCGGACAACTTTTCTATTCAATGTCACTTGCTATGGGCATTATGATAACCTATGGCTCATATATGAAGAAAGACGTAAACGTTGAATCCTCGGTTAAGCAGATTGAACTCTTCGACACAGGTGTCGCATTCCTTGCAGGACTTATGATTATCCCCGCAGTATTTGCCTTTTCAGGTGGTACTCCCGAGGCACTTGGTAAAGGTCCCAGCCTTATGTTTGAAACTCTCCCCAAAGTGTTTGACACAATGGCGGGAGGCAGATTTATCGGTATAGCATTCTTTGTAATGGTGTTCTTCGCAGCACTCACTTCTTCCATTTCACTTATGGAAACAGTTGTATCTATCTTCTGCGATAAACTTCGTATAAACCGCAAACTCTGTTGTTTGTTTGTCCTCGTAGGCGTTGTTTTAATCGGCTTACCCTCATGCTTCGGTTACGGATTATGGAGCAGTTTCAAGATTATCGGAATGTCCTTCCTTGACTTCTGTGACTTCATTAGTAACAGCGTTTTGATGCCAATTGTTGCATTCATCACCTGTATCTTTATCGGATATATCATCAAGCCTCAGGCACTTATTGAAGAAGTTGAACTTTCGGGCAAATTCAAGCAGAAGAAACTCTTCGTTTCAATGATAAAATATATTGCTCCCATTTGTATTGTTCTCATTCTCATTTCGTCAGTTCTTGACGTATTCGGAATACTGAAAATCTAATAATAGCAAAAAAGTTGCAGTAAAATGCTGCAACTTTTTTAAAGCATAAATCATTTTCATTATTTTGCCAATAATATAGTAAATACTTTAACCTTTTTGGAGGAACTAATGGAATTTTCAAATAGGGTTCTTGAAATTTTCAAAGAACTTAACACTATCCCGAGAGGTTCGGGCCATATGGAACAAATTGCAGAATTCTGTATGTCCTTTGCAAATAAACATAACCTTAAATGTGAGAAGGATAGTGCAAACAACGTAATTATTTATAAAGATGCCACCCCATCTATGAAGAATTCACACCCCGTCATTCTTCAAGGACATCTGGATATGGTGTGGCAGAAAACAGAAGACTGTCAAATTGACTTTTTAAAAGACCCTATTGAGACTTTTGTCGACGGGGACTTTCTTCGGGCAAATAAAACTACCCTCGGGGCAGATAACGGAATTGCAGTTAGTATTATTATGGCAATACTTGAAAGCAACTCCTTAGAACATCCGCCAATAGAGGCGGTATTTACCACCGACGAAGAAGTGGGAATGCTGGGCGCTGTAAAACTTGACACGTCGAATTTAAAATCAAAAAGAATGATAAACCTCGATTCAGAAGAGGAGGACACTGTTACAGTTTCTTGTGCAGGAGGTAGCGAATTTTCTCTGAACGCACCCTTTGAAAGAGTGAAAGTCACAGGCACAAAAATTTCTGTAAACCTCACAGGACTTCAAGGCGGACATTCAGGGGTCGAAATTCACAAGGGCAGACAAAATGCCACTCTCCTTGCAGTAAGAATACTGAACCACCTTTACCAAAAGTTTGATTTTGACTTAATCTCTCTTAACGCAGGAGACAAGTCTAATGCTATCCCAAATAATGCTACTTTTGAAATTGTAACCTCAACTCCCACACAACTCGTAGAAGAATTAAAAGATTATCTTGTTACTGTTAAAAAAGAATTATCTTTCCGTGAGCCAAATTTTGAATACAGCGTTATAACAGGGCAGAGTGGTGACTTTTTTACCTTGCCCGAAAAAACGAAAAACGACCTATTTCAATTTCTCGTGTCAGCACCAAATGGAGTTATAGCCAATAGTTGTGAAATAGAGGATTTAGTTGAAACTTCCCTTAACCTCGGTATTTTCAAAACTGACGAAACGGAAATGAATTTGTGCTTTTCTTTAAGAAGTAATAAAGAGTCGGCTATAAAATATCTTGAAGAAAAACTTGTAACTTTGTCGAAATGTATTGACTGCACAACTAAAATTTCAGGCTCATATCCCGCCTGGGAATATACAGATAACTCACCTCTACGTAAAATGTACGAAGAAAGTTATAAAGAACAGTTTTCAAAAGAACCGAAAATCGAAGCAATCCACGCAGGGCTTGAATGTGGAGTTTTTGCTTCTAAAATTCCCGACCTTGACTGTATAGCAATCGGTCCAACCCTCTTTGACGTTCACACCACAAAAGAACGTATGTGCATTTCCTCTCTTGAAAATTTCTGTAAACTGCTTTTGAATTTTTTGAAAAAACTTTAATATATGGAGAAAATTATGGACAACAAAAAAGATTTTAAACCCTACGTACCGTCCGATAAAGTAACACCCGAACTTACAGTTACTTCAATCATTATCGGTGTACTACTTTCGGTTATTTTCGGTGCAGCCAACGCGTACCTCGGCCTTCGTGTAGGTATGACCGTTTCGGCATCTATTCCCGCCGCAGTTATCGCTATGGGAGTTATTCGCATAATAATGCGCAAAAACTCCATATTAGAGAGTAACATAGTTCAAACTATCGGCTCCGCAGGTGAATCCGTTGCCGCAGGTGCTATATTCACACTTCCCGCCCTTTTCCTTTGGGCAGCGGAGGGTAAGACCGAAAACCCGGGCATCGTTGAAATTTCACTTATCGCCTTAATCGGCGGTCTGCTTGGCGTTTTCTTTATGGTACCCCTTCGTAATGCCCTTATTGTAAAAGAACATGCAACTCTGCCATATCCCGAAGGCACCGCTTGTGCCGAAGTACTTCTGGCAGGTGAAAAGAAAGGCGCTCATTCCACGTCAGTCTTTGCAGGAATGGGCTTTGCTGCACTTTTCAAATTCATTATTGACGGTCTTAAACTTGTTGCAGGAGAAGTGTCATTTAGAGTTAAAGGCTTTGCAGGAGAAATAGGCACACAGATTTACCCCGCAGTTATGAGCGTAGGTTATATCTGTGGTGCAAGAATTTCTTCCTTTATGTTCTCAGGCGGTATATTGAGTTGGCTCGTTATAATCCCCCTCATCGTACTCTTCGGTGCTGACGTAGTACTCTATCCTGGTACTGCGCCCATTAGCGAAATGTACGCATCTGGTGGAGCAAGTGCAATCTGGAGTTCCTATATCAGATATATAGGCGCAGGTGCCCTTGCGGCAGGCGGTATTATAAGCCTTATTAAGAGCCTTCCTCTTATTTTCAGAACCTTTACCGATGCAGTTAAAAGTATGTCGGGCACAAAAGAAGATACAGGTAGAGTTTCAAAAGACTTAAGTATGAAAATAGTACTTGTTGCAATCCTGATACTTACACTCCTTATCTGGCTTCTTCCCGCTATCCCCGTAAACCTTATCGGTGCAGTTATAGTTGTTGTTTTTGGCTTCTTCTTTGCTACAGTTTCTTCACGTATGGTAGGACTTGTAGGAAGCAGTAACAACCCCGTTTCAGGTATGGCTATCGCAACCCTTCTCATCGCAACCCTCATTCTTAAATTTACAGGTAGTGACGGAATTACAGGAATGGTTGCCGCAATTGCTATCGGTTCTATTATCTGTATCGTTTCGGCAGTTGCAGGTGACACCTCGCAAGACCTTAAAACAGGCTACCTTTTAGGCGCGACACCAAGAAAACAGCAAATCGCTGAAATTATAGGCGTTGTAGCGTCAGCCCTCGCCATTGGCGGCACACTTTTCCTTCTCAATAAAGCATGGGGCTTTGGCACCGACGAACTTGCAGCACCTCAGGCAACCCTTATGAAACTTATCATAGAGGGTGTTATGGAAGCAAATCTTCCTTGGGTTTTGGTGTTCACAGGAGTATTTATCGCTATAATTGTTGAAATTCTTCGCATACCCGTCCTTCCTTTTGCTATCGGTGTTTACCTTCCCATACACCTTAATGCTTGTATTATGGTAGGCGGTCTCATACGTCTCGCCTTTGACAAGATGAAGAAAGAAAAAGAAGAAAAAGATGCAATTGTCAGCGATGGTATTCTCTTCTGTTCAGGTATGATAGCAGGGGAGGGACTTGTAGGAATTATCCTCGCCCTTTTTGCAATACTCGGTATCGATAAACTTATCGACCTTTCATCTCTCATTCCCGCATCTCTTGTACCCATCGTATCTCTTCTGTTCTTTGGTATAATCATTCTCACTCTTCTTAAATTCACTCTTTGGAAAAAGAGGACAAAGTGATGAAAAAAACACTTCGGGAAAATTATCTTGATAATATCCCCGTCAAAAACGAAAGCCTTAGCTCAAGTGAAGAAGAGGGTGTTGTTACCCTTGAAATTGAAAACAAAGGGCTCTTCAATCACATTGCACAAAAACTTTTTAAAAAGCCCAAGGTTTCCTACGTTCACCTTGACGAACTCGGAAGTTTTATATGGAAACAGATAGACGGTAAAAGAGACGTTACAGCCATCGCTGAACTTGTAGATGAAAAATTCGGGGAAAAGGCACATCCTCTCTATGAACGCCTTTCTCAGTATATTAGCATATTAAACTCGTATAACTTTATAAATTTGATGTAAAAAAAGCACAACGCGGAAGATTATTTTCTGCGTTGTGCTTTTTTAACAAAAATGAATATTTTTATTGCTTTTTATTTATGTATGTGCTATACTTATTCTGTATATAAATGCGAAAAAATTTCGCAATATTTTTTACAAAAAGTAAACCTAGTAAAAAATCAGGAGGAAATCTTATGAGCAAAAACTCTTTGCAAAAAGTTATTGTAACGCTCGTTACAGTAGCACTTCTTTGCACAGCTATGTCGCTCACAACCTTTGCAGGTAAGATTGGTGACCTCACCATCGACGACGCGAAGACTTATGAGTACGCAGCAGTTACTGTAACAAAAGCAACTACCGCGGATCCCGCAGTAATAACAGTTGCAGAAACCTACACAGCCTACGAAGCAGGTGCAACCCTTGATGCAGGTCTCTACGCAGTTAGAGAAACAGGCAACACAGAGGTTGGAACACTCGTATGGGTTTCAGGTATCTCTGAAGCAAATGACAACGGTAATATCATTCACACCACAACAAATGCATCAAAATCATCTGCAACAGCACTTGCTAACGGATATTCATACTGTTACAAGGCCGATGTTGACTATACCACATTTGGTTTTGAAGCTTTGAAGATTTATGAAATTTACTCTAGTGACAGCTCTAAACTCGGTAAATTTCAACAGGGATATTGGACAGTGTTTGGCGGAAACCACCTCTCAGGTGCTCCCGCTTATGCGTCAACAAACACTAACTATAAATTCCAAATGACCAAAGATCACCCATTGAGAATTTCTTACAGAAACAATCAAACAAATTATGCTTCTTATATCAACACTCCGGAAAAGTTGTCCACAAGAACCGTTACTTATCAATTTGAGAACGACGAAATTCTGCCTTTGAGTGATTTTAGTTCATTTACTTTCACCGTAGGTAACCATGACACCACCGCTAAGACTACTCTTTCAGGCGGAGACTTACAGACAAAAGTTCTTTTCTACGTATTGACAACCGATAATACAGGAAACTTCGTAGTAGAAACACGTGAGTATTTACAAGACGTTTCTATTTCACCAAGTGCATCAAACGTTGTTAAAGTAGAAGACACTGATATTGCCAATAAGAACGGATATCTTATTGCTATTCAGATTTTCCCCTATACAATTCCTGAGGGCGTTACTGCAACCGTTACAGCTATGCAGAACATCTCTGTTGAATTCACACCCGATTGCTTTAAGACAGCATATAACTCTGCAGTGACGCCCACAGGTCTTACAGTAGGTGCTGACGGCAAGGTTGATGGCCTTAAAGAGTCAGCTAACTATTTGTATGCTCCTGTTGTAATTACAAAAGATGCAAGTGGCACGTCAGGCGCAGAAGTATCTTACGGTGAGTTTGTAACTCTTACAGAAGACACCGTTCTTCCCGGCGGTCTCTTTGCAGTTAAGACTATTTTAGGTGACCTTGAGTCAGATAAAGTTCTTATTTGGAGTAAAACCTCAGGCGTAAAGAGTATTATAAATACTACGACCCAAGCGACTGCCGACGGCGCTAACGGAACAAGTAAGATTTATCAACACAGCGATAGCACACAGCCTTTTACATACGACCACCAAGCCTTGAAGGTATGGGAAGTTTATTCCGCTGCTAACACCGATCTCGGACGTTTCAATAAAGGCTATTGGACAGCATATGCGGGTTCGACTCAATCATCAGGAAGCCCTGCTTATCAGATGAAAACTGAAGCAAACAGACTCTCCCTTCTTATCACGGGTAACGCTTCCGGTGCTAACACTCAGGCAAGAATTACAGGACGTAACTTCACCTATCAGTTTGAAGACGACGAGATTATTCCTCTTTCAGATTTTATATCTTTCACATTCTCCTCAGGAATTAACGACTCTACCAGATGGGTTCTTTCAGAAGGTGGGGAAGTATTCACAAGAGTTGTATTCTACGTAATGGATGAAAACTTTGAGCTTGAAGCAAGAAGTGTTTATAAACCTACAACTTTTGCAAGTAAAACCTTCACTACTACAACAATCAGCCTTTCTGATTTTGAGGATACAACAGGATATCTTGTAGGTATTCAGGTATTTCCTTTCGGAAAACTCAGCGAAGGTGCAACCTTAACCGCAGGTTCAGGAACCAATAACCCTGCAATATCAATGAAACTCTTTGAAGATAGTTATAAGAACGTATATAATACCGCAGAAACACCCACAGGTCTCAGTGTTGGTGCCGACGGTAAGGTTGATGGTCTTAAAGATACTTTAAACTATATGTATGCCCCTGTTGTAATCACCAAAGATGCAAGTGGCACGTCAGGTGCCGAAGCAACTATCGGTGACTATGTTCCACTCGATAATGATACAGTTCTTACTGGCGGTCTATACGTAGTTAAAACAGTTCTCGACGACCTTGAGTCAGCAAAGGTTCTCCTTTGGAGTAAAACTGACGGTGTTAAGAGTATAATCAATACAACTACCTCCGCTACCACCGACGGTGCTAACGGAACAACTAAAATTCATTTAACTAACACCTTCGACTACGAACATGAAGCATTAAAGGTATGGGAAGTTTATTCTGTTGATAACACACTTCTCGGCCGATTCAATAAAGGTTATTGGACAGTATATGCAAGTACAGACCAAGCATCAGGAAGCCCTGCTTATCAGATGAGAAATGAAGAGAACAGACTTTCAATTCTCATCACAGGAAACGCTTCAGGTGCTAATGGACAGGGAAGAATACTCGGTCGTAACTTCACCTATCAGTTTGAAGACGACGAGATTATTCCTTTCTCTGAATTTATATCTTTCACATTCTCCTCAGGACTTAACGGAACTACTAAATATGCACTGTCCGAAGGCGGAGAAGTATCGGCAAGAGTTGTATTCTACGTAATGAACGAAAATTACGAAATAGAAACAAGAACGGTTTATAAACCTACAATTTTTGAGGATAACGAATTCACAACCACAACAGTAACTCTTTCAGACTTTGACGACACAACAGGCTACCTTGTAGGTATTCAGGTATTCCCCTTTGGAAAACTCAGCGATGGTGCAACCTTGTCTACTGTTGGCTCAGGAAACAACCCTCCAATTTCAATGAAACTCTTTGAAGACGGTTACCGCAACTCTTATAACTCTGCACCTATTCCTACAGGACTCCTTGCAAAAGCAGACGGAACAGTTGGCGGACTTGACGACACAAAGAACTACAAATACGCTCCCGCTATCATTGACGAATACGGAAATATCACATATGATTCCGAAATACTTGAAGAACTCACTTCAACAACAGTTCTCGAATCTGGAAAATATGCGGTTATTACAGTCGGTGAAAATGGATATTACGATTCTTATCCCGCACTTGTAATATACAAAGTGCAACTTGACGCTCCCACAAACCTTGAAGTAGGTGATGACGGACTTGTTACAGGACTTGATAGCACAAAAACATATTATTACGCTCCTGCAACCGTTAACGGTGAAGAATTCACATATGACACATCTGCACTTGTAGAACTTAAAGACACTACACTCCTTTCTTCAGGATTCTTTGCAGTTGTTATCAAGGGCGACGGAATTATGTACGTTGATTCTGAGGCTGTCCTTCTCGTTGCAAGCGAGCCACGCGAAACACCCGTGATTACAGTAACCGTAGAAGGCAAGATTTCAGGACTTCTTGAAGGAATTGATTATAAGTATGCTTCCGCTACAGTTGATGAAGAAGGAAACATAGTTTACAACACAGACGACCTTCAAGAACTGACATCAGAAACAGTTCTCACATCTGGCTATTACGCAGTAATTGCAATGGGAGACGGAGCAAAATACTTAGACTCACTTCCCGCACTTGCTATCGTTAAAATTAAACTTGATACCCCCGAAGGACTTAAAGCCTACAACAACGGACTTGTTATAGGTCTTGACAATACACTGAACTACAAATATGCACAGGCAACAGTTTCAGGCGACTCTTTCACATATAACGAAGCAGAACTTGAAGAACTCACTTCTACTACAGTTCTTACCCCTGGCGAAAGTTACGCTATTGTATCTATAGGTGATGGCGCAAACTATGTGGATTCAGATGCATGTTTTATTACAGTAGACACAAGATACGTTCCCGCAGCTGTAACTGTAAATAACAACGCAGTTATCACAGTTACAGACTATAACGAAGAGTATATTTACTACTATTCTATCGACGAAGAAACATGGACAAAATTCACAACTTCTTTCAGCGCCACAAAGGCAAGTGAAGTTTATAAGGTTAAGTACACCAACACCGACGGAACAATAGAAAGTGTTATTTCTGAAGTTGAAACACCTTCCGTTGTTTTCCTTGGCGCAAGTCTTCTCCTTGACGGACAGATAGGTCTTAAAATTACTTTCCACGCTAACTTTGAAGATATTACAAGTGGCAGCTATCCTTACCTTAACCTTACCTACTCATCACAAATTTCCGGTGCTTCAAAGGCAAAAGGTTGGTTGTGCTTCAACGGTAAAGCACCCAAGCAAAACCCCGAAAGAAATGCTACATACAATCCTGTGACAGGTGAAAACTACTTTGTAGTTTACTTAAGTCCCAAGGACTTTAAAACCGCAAAGGTTTCCTTCGGTTCATATACTAATTTTACCGAAGAAGCAGGTTTCTCAGGAAAACCTTCTTTTGCAGCCGTAACAGTTGAAAAATATATCGAAAGTTATAAAACAATAGCAGAAGCGAACCCCCAAGCTTTTGCTGAAACAACAGACCTTGTTTTAGCCCTTGAAGAGTATTGCTTGAATGCAGAAAACTATTTCAACGATACAGCAGAAGCACTTGAAACAGTTACTCCTAAAACTCCTACAGAAGATGAAAAGGAAATAGGTGTAACAGAAATTTCAAGTCCTGCCGCTAAGGAAAAGACAGGCGCTCTTCCTACAGGAATTAACTTCTACGGAACAACTCTTATTCTTGAAAATGAAACTAAGGTACGTTTCTATTTCAGAGTAAACAAAACGCTCTACCCAACAGAAGAAGATGTAGCATCTCTCTTCTCAACAGAGTTCAATTATTCAAAGTTTGATACAGGATTTATTTATCTTGAATCTGATTCTATTGCAGCCCATGAACTTGGCGATTCAGTAGGATATGTTCTCGGTTGGTCAGACGGAACTACCGACGATACCTTCGTCGTTTCCTTCTCACCTCTTAACTACGTTGCCGAAATCTACGCAAAGGAAACTGCAACTGCAAAAGAAAAGAACCTTGTAGCATCTATCTATAACTACTACCTCGAAGCCTTCGTTTACGTTGATAAACACGGCGTATCAGGCTTCTCCAAGAAGTCTCTTGAAGAGCAGATAAAGCAGATAGAAGACAAGATGAATGAACTTTTAACTGTTACCGACGCTGAAATTCTCAACGTAAGATACTATCCCGAGTATGATCCCGACAGAGAAGGATATGAAAACGTTCACTTCATAACCTATGACGGTCTTGATTATATGGGACTTAAAACAAAGGTTGCCGCTTACATCGGATTCCCCGAAGGAGCGTCTGCTGACAATCCCGTACCTGCTATGGTCCTTGTTCACGGTGGTGGAGGAATGCCTTATGCAGAATGGGTAAAACTCTGGAACGACAGAGGATATGCCGCAATCGCATACAGCTCAGAAAATGAATTCCCCAACAAAGTTGGTGCCGCATACAGAGAAGGCTTGAAGCAAGAAGAAGTTGACTTCGCTCTTGCAACTTTCACACGTAGTATGGGTGCATTTGCAGAAGAGGGATACATCCTTCCTCCTACGTGTCCTGGTACCCAACCTTCATCAACTACATATTCTGAAGTTGATACCCAGTGGCCTTACTTCACAAATGGCGCTGCAATCCTTGCTCATAACATCTTAAGAAACGACGAACGTGTAGATAACTCAAAGATTGGTATCACAGGTCTTTCATGGGGTGGTACAGTTGTTTCACAGGTTATCGGCTACGACACACGCTACGCCTTTGCAATTCCCGTTTACGGTCACGCGTTCCTTGGTGAAGCAGACGACGTTAATAACTTTGCAAAATACGAAAACGATTATATTAAGGCTCTTTGGGCTGCTGAAAACAGACTTACAAACTTTAAGAATCCTATCCTCTGGTTTGCAAACAATAACGACGGTAACTTCACTTTGAACCAGTACACATGGTCTTATAATTACACAAAATCCTTGAATAGCAAGACAAGACTTACAATGCTTTCCACATCAAAGGAAAGTGACAGTTTCGGACACTCTCACAATGCAGTGTTTGATAATAACCACTCCTTCTGGTTCGCAGATTGGGTTGTATCTGGAAAGACGCCTCTTCCCGGATTTATAACACAACCAACAGGTAACACAGTAAATTGTGAAATTACTATCCCCGAAGGTGTTGATACAGCGACTCTTGGTTCAATTCTCTACTATTCAGATACTGCATATACTTCAAGTACTTGCAGTTCTAATTCGATGCCTTGGGTAGAAGATAAGACTGCGTTGACAATCACTCTTGACGAAAATGATACCACAAAGGCAACAGTTACAGGTACAGTTCCCGAAACAGCTAAATGCTATTACATCTACCTTGCATACACAGTTGATGAAACACAAGTAACCAATCCCACCAAAACAAGAAATGGTACAACCTCCATTTTCGTTGACCTTACAAAATAAGAGAGGAGACAGATAAAATGTATAACACAGAAGAAAAAAATATATATATCACTCCTCAAATGGAACTTGTAGAGTTTGACACAGAAGACATCATAACAACAAGCATTGTAGAGGATGAAGACGAAACAGGAATTCTTCCCTGGTAAAAGAAAAACGCCACAGATTTTAAAATCTGTGGCGTTTGATTTTTTATATTTTAATACTGTCTATAACGTTCTCGTCAAAGTCAAATAGTACAAACTCATCCCCGTCAAAGACTATATATCCGTGATGGGAATTTTCTTTGGGAATTGCTACCGACCCGGGATTTATAATAGTGTAATTTTCTTTTCTTTCGCATATCGGCACGTGAGTATGACCGTGGACAAGAACGTCACCGTTTGAAAGGGGCGGGAGATTATTCTCGTTATAAATATGTCCGTGGGTAAGGAAAACTGTGTGTTCTTTTGCCATAATGAAAGAAAAGTCTGACATAATAGGGAAGTTCAGTACCATTTCGTCAACTTCACTGTCGCAGTTTCCTCTGACAGAAATCACTTTACCTTCAAGAGAATTTAGTAATTCTATCACCTTTTTTGGAGAGTACTCTTCTGGCAGTTCATTTCTCGGTCCGTGATAAAGTATATCACCAAGTAATATCAACTTGTCTGCTTTTTGCTTTTTAAAAGACTCTACAAGCCTTTCACACCAAAAGGATGAACCGTGTATATCGGATGCAATAACGTATTTCATATGTTTCCTCACTTTCTTTTATAATTTTATCAAATTAAAGATAAAAAATCAATCATTTCTTTGACTTATGTACTTTTATATGTTAAAATATAAAAAAGGAGTGACAAGGGAATTGAATATATACGATATTGCTAAAAAAGCCGACGTATCAATCGCCACCGTCTCCCGTACTCTTAACGGAGGCCCTGTAAAAAAGAAAACCAAAGAAAAAATTCTTCAGATTATCGAAGAAGAAGGCTACGTTCCTAACGCCTATGCCAAAAACCTCAATTCTCAATCCGTGAAAATTGTGGGCGTACTTCTTCCTGATATCGAAGATATTTATGGTTCACGTGCAGTTGCAGTTCTGCAAAAGGAAATGAAAAAGCAAGGCTACGATATGCTCTTATATAATATCGGAGACTCAATTCACGAAATAAGCCGATACGTGTCTATGATGCTCAGTCGTAGAATTGACGCCCTTTTTGTAGTAGGCTCTAAATTTCAGGAATCACCTGCCCTTGAAGCCCTTCAAAAAGCCGCCGAACAAATTTCCGTCATAGGTATAAACGCCGACTTTGAACCCGAGGGAATGTACTCTGTGTTGACCGACGATAGAAAAGCCATAACCGACGTAGTTTTGAATCTTTATTCAAAGGGACACCGCAGATTTTTATACCTGTATGACACACGTACCCCCAGCGGTATGAAGAAACTCGGAGGTTTCTGCGAAGGCATATCCAAGGTAGGTCTTGATCTATCCGAGCAGATTATGTGCCTAACAAACCGCAACTATAACAGCGCCAAAGAAACAGTCTGTGACCTTTTAAAGAATAACACCGACATCACCGCCATTATCTGCGCACAGGACGAACTTGCAGTAGGAGCAGTGAAAGCCTGTATCGAGTGTGGCTATAATATTCCGGAAGATATCGCTGTCACAGGATATGATAACTCATGTTTGTCTTATTGCTCTAATCCTGAAATCACCTCTGTCGATAATCTTCCAAGTGCCCTCGGCGCAATTGCTGCCGATATATTCAAGAAGGTTACAAGAAAAGAGCCTGTTGAAAAGCGAAACGTTATTGACTGCACTTTAATTAACAGAGAAACAACTTAAAGGAAGAAGAAAAATGAAGATAAATTTTAAAAAATTGTTCCCAAATGCCATCTGTCCAACCTACGGAACCGAGTTCTCGGCAGGTGCCGACCTTTATGCCTTGCTTGACGAGGAGGTAACTTTGAAAAGCGGAGAGACTTTTTTAGTTCATACAGGAATTGCTATGGAAATTCCCGAAGGATACGTAGGTCTTGTCTTTGCACGTAGCGGACTTGCTACAAAAAAAGGACTCGCCCCTGCCAATAAAGTGGGAGTAATCGACGCTGATTACAGAGGAGAAATTATGGTTCCTCTTTTTAATCATTCCACAGAAGACAGAGTCTTGTCATCAGGAGAACGTATTGCTCAAATGGCAATTGTCCCTTTCTTGAAGGCAGAATATACAGAAGTCGAAGAACTCAGCGACACCGTTAGAGGACTTGGCGGTTTCGGCTCTACAGGAACAAAATAAAAAACGCGGTACGTTTGAACGTACCGCTTCTTTTTTAAAAATATACTCTTACCTTTAAATTTCTTCGACATTTAGGACAGATGGCATCGTGTTTGCCCCTTCGCCTTGGAAAACGAAGAGTCGCCTTGCAGTGAGGACACTTTTTATACACGTGTTCTCTGTCTTTTATTCTGTTTTTGAACTTTGAAAACTTTGTCTTGATTTTGTATTTTGCCATAAGAAATTTTGCATTCTCTTTTTGCCTTCTGGCAATATTCTTCGAGAAAACTCTGTACAAAGAGTAAATAAGAATGACCCAAATGGCAATATGAATACCTGGCGAACCTATAAAGCAATTCAAAATGAGTAAAACAGTATAAACAATAAGCAAAAAGTAATAAAACTCGTCGGGTCCGTAACGCCCCGTCATAAAACTTTGAAGTTTATATCTTAACTTGTTCAAATTATCACCTCAAAAGGATTATATGGCAAAATTTTCTGTAAATCAATAAAGGTAACAAAAGGTTTACAAAAACATTTCAAATAGTACAAGTATAATTAAAATCGAGAAATTGTAAAGTGAGAATTTACATAAATACGAAAAAGCCTTTTTGGGATTGTGATGGGTATATTCTCTGAAGGTTATAAGACTTGCAAGAGAGGAAATGAGAGTACCGATACCGCCGATATTTACTCCTATTAAAAGGTCTCTGTAATTTTCAGTAAACTCAGACAGCAAAATAGCGGTAGGAACGTTACTAATAAACTGACAGGACAAAGTACTGACAAGAAGTACGTTCTTGTTTAACAGTGATTCAAAAAAGTCTTTTACAACGTCTATTCTTGCCATATTACCCGAAAAAATAAAGAAACACACAAAGGTCAGAAGCAGGGGATAGTCCACCATTTTAAGTGCCTTCTTGTCAAGGAAACAGAGGAACAAAACTATCACTACAACACCTACGGGATAGGGTATAGTTCTGAAAACTATAAGAATTGCCAGAACAAATAAAACAAGGTATATGTAGGTTTTTCTCTTGTCGGTTGCAAAACTCCTTTCAGGAATAGTCAAAGGTGTTTTGGGTAAAAAGACACAAAAGAAAAAGATGATAACTACCGAAAGTAAAAAGGGGAGTAGCATTATTTTTACAAATTCCCCATTTGAAATTTCAAACTTTGTGTATAAAAACAGATTTTGCGGATTGCCAAAAGGAGTCAGCATTCCGCCAAGGTTTGCGGCAATGTTTTGCATTATAAATACGTGCGCCATATACCTTTCATTTGAAGTTGTCCGAAGCACCAGATACCCCAAAGGTAAAAACGTTAAAAGTGCCATATCGTTAGCGATAAACATTGACCCAATAAGTGTTGTGAAAACCAGAGCCAATACCGCACCTCTTAAATTCTTGAAACTTTTAATAATCTTTGCCGAGAGCAAATAAAAGAAATTTACGTTTTTAAGAGCACACACTACAGCCAACACGGAAAATAAACACGCAAGTGTTTTAAAGTCAAAATAAGTAAGATAAGCACTGTCGGGAGGTACAATAATTGACGTTATTACTGCCGCAAAAAAAGCAATAACAAAAACTATATTCCCTTTAACAAAATGTATAAGTTCTTTCATAATATCCTCTTAAATTACAAATGCTCCTGTCTTGAAGTCACCAAGATATGAGTCGTCGGAATAACGTTCTACACGTCCCTTTCCGTCGGTATAAGCGACCTCGGTTATAGAACAGTTTGTGGGAATCGGAGTGTTATCTAACACCTCATCGCTATTACCTGAAAAATATGACGGAATAGTCTTTATAACTCCACCGTGACAGACAAGGAGAATGGTGAGCCCTTTGTTTTCTTCATAAAGCCTGTCGAGAGCCTTTCCGCATCTTTCACGGACGTTATTTGCACTTTCGCCAAGCACGAGTTTTGAAGGCTCTTCACACCATAATCTATATTCTTCAGGAAAACGAACAGGTACTTCATCAAAAGGAACGCCTTCCCACTTACCCCCGTCCCATTCAACAAAGTCAGGAATTGTCACAACGTCAAGACCTCTGTCTTTTGCAAAGGGAAGGGCAGTGCGGTATGCCCTTTTTAGAGTACTTGAAAATACTCTGTCGATTTTTTCGCTTTTCAGCATTTCGGCGGCAAATTCTGCCTGTTTTATACCAAGTTCGCTAAGTTCAACGTCACGCCTTCCAGACCAGATTTTTTCGATATTTGCAATACTCTGACCATGCCTTAATATTAGTACGCGAGTGTCCATATTTTCTCCCTAAAATAAATACAAAAATTCAACAAAAAACATTATACCTCTGCCACTCTTTTTTGTCAAATAAAAATACGACAGAATATGTTATCAAATATTGTAATAACCTGTCGTTAATTTAAAAATGGTATTGACAATTTGTGTCATATTCGTTAAAATAATATTATCAGTAATCTACGTTATTCTTTATTTTTAATGTAGGTTAAATTAAAAAATAGCCAAAAGGCAAGGAGAAAAGAAAATGAAAAAGTTCTTAAGCGTACTCTTAGTAGCGGCTCTTGCACTTACCCTTACTCTTAGCTTCGTTTCATGCAAAGACAACGCGGCAAACGGTAATGAAAATGCAGACGAGTTCAAACTCGGAGTTATCCTGCTTCACGACGAAGCATCCACTTACGACCTCAACTTCATTGAAGCGGTTGAAAAAGCAGCAAAAGCACTCGGCTTCAAAGATACTCAGGTTATTATGAAGAAGAATATCCCCGAGTCTAACGCATGCTACGAAGCAGCAGCAGACCTCGTTGATATGGGATGCGATGTAATTTTCGCAGACTCTTTCGGTCATGAAGACTTCATGATCAAGGCAGCAAAGGAATTCAAAGACGTTGAATTCTGCCACGCAACAGGTACAAAGGCTCACACAGAAGGCCTTGCAAACTATCACAACGCATTTGCTTCTATCTACGAAGGTAGATACCTTGCAGGTGTTGCAGCAGGTATGAAACTCAACGAAATGATCAGTGCAGGTACAATCACAGCTGAACAGGCAAAGATCGGTTACGTTGGCGCGTTCACATATGCTGAAGTTATGTCAGGTTACACATCTTTCTATCTTGGTGCTAAATCTGTATGTCCTTCTGTTACAATGGAAGTTCAGTTCACAGGTTCTTGGTACGATGAAAACGAAGAAAAGAACGCTGCTATTGCGCTTATGAACAATAACTGTGTTCTTATCAGTCAGCACGCTGACTCAATGGGCGCTCCCACTGCTTGTGAAGAAAGAAACGTTCCTAACGTTTCCTACAACGGAAGCACAGTTGCAGCATGTCCCAACACATTCATCGTTGCATCAAAGATTGACTGGACACCTTACATCAAACTCATCTGCGAAAACGCAATGAAGGGCGAAGCAATTCCTACCGACTGGACAGGAACAATCGAAACAGGTTCTGTAGTTCTTACAGACGTTAACACACAGGCAGCGGCTGAAGGCACAGTTGAAAAACTTGCAGACGTTAAAGCAAAACTTATCTCAGGTGAAACAAAGGTATTCGACACAGCAACCGAAGGATTTATCACAGTTGGTGGCGAACCCCTTACAACATACCTTGCAGACGTTGATACAGACGCTGATTTTGCAGGTGACACAGAAGCAGTTTCAGACGGATACTTCCATGAATCTGAATACCGTTCAGCTCCTTACTTCAACGTAAACATTGACGGTATCACTCTTCTCAACTCAAAATTCTAATTGAAGTTTTACTTGATAAGCGGAGCTTATGCTCCGCTTATCTGTAATATTACATAAACAATTACTAAAGAAACTGCTTGAAGTATCAAACAGTTCCTTTAGTAATTGTTATAATTATTCTTACGGAGGTAAATTCGTGGAAAAGACTATCGCGCTGGAGATGAAAAACATCTCTAAATATTTTGGAAGCCTTGCGGCTAACAAAAACGTTGACTTAACTGTATATCGCGGAGAGATTTTGTCAATTCTTGGTGAAAACGGTTGTGGCAAAACTACTCTTATGAATATGATTGCAGGAATCTATTTCCCCGACGAAGGTGAAATTTTTGTAGATGGTGAAGAAGTGATTATTCGCTCACCCAAAGACGCCTTTGAAAAGGGAATAGGTATGGTTCATCAGCACTTTAAACTTGTTGACCTGTTTACTGCTGCAGAAAATGTTATTCTCGGCACAAAAGACGAGAAACGCTACAACATAAAAGAGGCTAATAAAAAAGTTCAGGAACTTGCTGACAAATATGGATTTATTATTGACCCTGCAAAGAAAATTCACGAAATGTCCGTTTCTGAAAAGCAAACTGTTGAAATTTTAAAAGTTCTTTATAGAGGAGCAGATATTCTTATTCTTGACGAGCCCTCTGCAGTACTTACCCCACAGGAAACCGAAAAACTTTTCGCAGTAATTCGCCGTATGCGTGACCACGGAAAGTCGATTTTGATTATCACCCATAAACTCCACGAAGTTATGGCAATTTCCGACAGAGTTGCAGTTCTTCGTAAAGGTGAACACGTAGCAACAGTAGAAACCGCAAATACCACCCCCGAAGAACTTACTGAAATGATGGTAGGTAAGAAGGTAGAACTGAACATTTTCCGCCCCGAACCCAAGAACCCCACCGACAGACTTGAAGTAAAGAATTTAAGCCTCACCGATTCGGAAGGAATTAAAGTACTTGAAGATATTTCCTTTACAGTACGTTCTGGAGAAATTCTTGGTATAGCAGGTATCGCAGGAAGTGGACAGAGAGAACTTCTTGAGTCTATCGCAGGTCTCTGCCATGCTACCACAGGCGAAATTTTATACAATAATCCAAAAACAGGAATTACCGAAAACCTCAGAGATAAAGACCCTATCCAGATAAGAGAACTTGGAGTCAGACTTTCTTTCGTTCCTGAAGACAGACTTGGTATGGGACTTGTTGGAAATATGGACATCGTAGATAATATGATGCTCAGAAGTTACAACAAGGGACACTCAATATTTGTTGACAGAAAGAAACCCAAGGACCTTGCCGAAAAAATCATCAAGGAACTTGAAGTAGCAACACCCGGCACTCACGCCATTGTAAGAAGACTTTCAGGCGGTAACGTTCAGAAAGTCCTTGTAGGACGAGAAATTGCAGCCTCTCCCACAGTGCTTATGGCAGCATATCCAGTAAGAGGCCTTGATATTAACTCTTCTTACACAATCTACAACCTCCTCACCAAGCAAAAGGAAGAAGGAGTAGCAGTAGTATTCGTAGGAGAAGACCTCGACGTACTTGTAGAACTTTGCGACAGAATTATGGTAGTATGTGGCGGACGAGTTACAGGTATTGTTGACGGACGTAATACCACAAAGGAAGAAATCGGTCTTCTTATGACAAAATCAGAATCATATACTTTGGAAAATAATGAAGAGGGAGGAATTAGCAGTGGCAACAAATAAGACACATATTTACGAACCTTTGTTTCACGTAGTGAAACGTGATACCATTCCTCTTTATAAATCTATGCTAATCAGAGTTATTGCAGTAGCAGCAGGACTCCTCTTGTGCTCATTGCTATCTCTCATTCTCATCAATGCAAATCCCGTAGAATTCATTGAAACCCTGATGGACGCATCCTTTGGGTCAGAAAGAAGAATGTGGAAATTTGCAAAAGATAGCGCAGTTCTGCTCTGCATCGCCCTTGCAATTACTCCCGCATTCCGTATGAAATTCTGGAATATAGGTGCAGAGGGACAAGTGCTTATCGGAGCCCTCGCCGCAGTTGCAGTGGCATTCTATATGGGAAACAGTGTTCCTAACTGGGCACTCCTTGTAATTATGTTTTTTGCAGCAATTATTGTTGGTGCTATCTGGGGCGGAATTCCCGCAATATTCAAAGCAAAATGGGGTACAAACGAAACCCTTTTCACCCTTATGATGAACTATGCCGCTTCAGGAATAGTTGCATATTTCCTTGTTGAATGGACCCCCAGCGGTTCCAGTGTCCTTGGTGAACTTAAAGTAGGACATCTTCCCCAGGTTGTTCACCCTTACTTCATCATTATCCTTTCGGTTTTAGTCCTTACTGTTTTAGTGTCAATTTATCTTAATTCAACAAAGCAAGGATACGAAATCTCAGTAGTTGGTGAAAGTGAAAATACCGCAAGATACATAGGCATAAACGTTAAGAAAGTTATAATCCGTACAATGCTCGTTTCGGGCGCTGTCTGCGGTATTGCAGGATTTTTAATCGTTGCAGGTCTTGACCATTCAATTAGTGAAACAACTGTTGGCGGTAGCGGATTTACCGCAATTATGGTTTCTTGGCTTGCGAAGTTCAATCCTATCGTTATGATTTTAACAGCGGCATTTGTAACATTCCTTGACCAAGGTGCATCACAGATGTCAACTTATTTCAATATAGACTCATCTTTTCCCGATATGGTTGTAGGTATTGTTCTCTTCTTCATTATCGGTTGCGAGTTCTTTATAAACTATAAACTTAAATTTCGCTCTTTTCGTAAAAAGGAGGTGCAGTAAATGAACGTATTTTTAGATTATCTTCTTACTGCCATTCCCTTGGGTATGACCTTCCTTTACGGATGTACAGGTGAAATACTTATAGAAAAAGCAGGACACTTAAATCTGGGTATCCCTGGTATTATGTGTATCGGCGGTGCCACAGGATGCCTTGCACTCAGTTTGCTTAACACATCTTCCTTACCCGCATTTTTAATAGTTATAATTTCAATCCTCGCTTCCTTTGCGGGTGGAATTATTATGGGAGGAATTTACAGTTTCCTTACCGTTTCCCTTAAAGCTAACCAAAACGTTACAGGTCTTGCAATGACAACCTTTGGTGTTGGTACAACAAAGTTCATTATGTCTGGAATGGCTGGAAACGGTGGTATGAGTTACCTCTATGCCAGAGACTATTTCCGATACCCCTTTGCTCACAGTATCACCTCTTTGAAGTTCTGCGGAGTAATGGTCTACCTTGCGATTGTTATCGCACTCCTTGCGTCCTTTGTACTTT
This sequence comes from Oscillospiraceae bacterium, assembly GCA_015065265.1. Lineage (GTDB taxonomy): Bacteria > Bacillota > Clostridia > Oscillospirales > SIG627 > RGIG6353. Next base: position 20,821 of record SVQQ01000023.1, read on the forward strand.
CAAAAACAAAGGTAGGACTTCATTTAAGAGCAGTAGGGGAGAACCCCGCAACCGCCGACGCAGTTGGTATCAACGTAACAAAGTATAAATACGTTGCCACTTGTATCGGTTGTGGCATTTCAGCATTGGGTGGACTCTTCTATATTATGGACTATTCAGGCTCATACGAGGCGTACAAGAGCATCGAAGCACTTGGATGGCTGTCAGTTGCCCTCGTTATATTCACCCTCTGGAGACCGCATATCAGTATTCTCGGCTCTATCGTATTCGGTGCCCTCTATCTTGCAGGTTCCCACCTTCCAACACTTCTCGGAATTCAGTTTGATATGAGTATGACACCACTTCTTCAACTTCTCCCATACATTGTAACTATTATAGTACTTATCGTTACAAGTGTCAGAAACAAGAGAGAAAATCAACCTCCCGCATCTCTCGGTCTCCCATATTTCAGAGAAGAAAGATAATAGAAAAAGGACTACTTAGGTAGTCCTTTTTTTGTTTGTCAGGAAAATTGACAAGTCATAGGTGAACAAAAAAGGCTCCCTTGTGTAAAGGGAGCTGTCAGCGAAGCTGACTGAGGGATTGTTCTACGAGGTGATCAATATATTCACAGACACCTCGAAAGTTTTTATGTATTTCTGTATTTGGTATT
>SVQQ01000024.1 GCA_015065265.1 Oscillospiraceae bacterium
GAGTTTGACAATTTCCTCTTTTGCACTCTCGGTATCCTTGGCGGAAAATGCGATATAGTACTTATCTTCCACGTCATTTGCGTCCATAACTACGCCTTCAGGAGTTGAATCGGGTGAGCACCATGAAACGTTAAGACCGCCATTGTTTACAACGTCCACGATGTCTGCTACCATTGCGGAAGCGGTGGGGAGTTTTCCTGCTCCTCTTCCGCACAAGGTTACTTCTCCTACTGCGTTTCCGTTAACTGCAACTGCATTGAATACGTCGTCAATACCCGAAATAACTCTTTCACCCGAAACGATGAAGGGGGCTACCATAACGCTGATTTTCTCGCCTTCACGTCTTGCACGACCTAAAAGTTTAATAGATGAGCCGATCTTTTCGGCAAGGGCTACGTCTTTATTTCTGATTGCAACAATTCCCTCTGTGTACACCTTAGTTGAGTCTATTCCGTAGCCGAATGCGATATCGGAAAGGATACAGATTTTTCTGCAAGTGTCCACCCCGTTAATGTCGTCTGAGGGGTCGTGCTCTGCATAACCTTTTTGCTGTGCGGCAGAGAGGGCGCTGTCAAAACTTTCGGAATACTTGTTCATCATTGTGAGTATATAATTAGTAGTACCGTTAAGAATTCCGCAAAGTGAGTCAATTTCGTTGGCAACAAGGCATTTAATAAGAGGTCTGATAACGGGAGTTCCCCCGCCGACACTTGCCTCGAACATATATCCGACGTTATTTTCCTTTGCCACTGACAAGAGTTCGTGACCGAATTTTGCCACAACCTCTTTATTGGAAGTTACAACGCTTTTACCCGCTTTAAGAGCCATTACGGAAAAATCGTATGCAGGGTGTGCGCCTCCCATACATTCCACAACTACGTCTACCTCAGGGTCGTTCATAATCACGTCTATATCGTGAACTACAAGGTCCTGCCAGATAGTGCCGGGAAATTCTCTTTTATCAAATATGTATTTTACGGCAATGTCGTCGTTTAAGTTGCGGGCGAGTTTTTTGTTATTCATATTTATAACTTCGCCAACGCCCGAACCTACAACTCCAAATCCGAGTATTGCTACATTTATCATAAAACTGTCCTCCAGTAAAATATTATATATATTTTATCACATTTTTTCAGGATTTTCAATAACTAAAACAAAAAAAGGAGAAAAGTATGAACGAAAAGGATAAAATTTCCACGTCTTTGCCATTTTACTTACTTTTTTCTTTCCTGTTTGCCGTTTTTCTTTACTTTTTTAAAGATAAAATTTTACTGCCCCTCTTCCCTTTTTTACTGTCTTTACTCTTCTCTTTTTATCTGCAAGTGCCACTGAATTTAATAAATCAAAAAATGAAAATCAACAGAAAATTCGGGGCACTTTTGCTACTTCTTTTAAGCGTTGGGGTAATTTCTGTCCTTTTGTTCTTTCTCTTTCGCACTTTGACATCAGAGTTTTACACCCTTTACACCGATATTGGTAAAAAAGACGAAGGTATTGTAAAAAGAGTAATGGAGAGTGAAAAATTCAAGAAATTTTTTATGCAGGAAAACGGAAAAATCACTTCGAAATCCATTGATTTAATTGTAAAAATTATAGAAAAGTTTTTTTCGTTTGTATCCTCATTTTTTGATTTTTTACCTAAAGTTTTTTTGTTTGTTTCGGTGTTTTTAATTTCTTTTTATTATACGTTAGTGGATTTTCCTGTGATTTCAGGCACGTTGAAGTCCTGTCTTAAAAAGGTCACAAATGGGCGTTTTACATATATTTTAGATGACTTGAAACGCTTTTTGTCGGGGTACGTAAAAACATATTTCACTATATTTTTTGTAAATTTTGCGATTTTCTTTTTGTCTTTTGTTTTGCTTAAAGAAAGGTATGCCTTTCTTTTGTCCCTTACTATCTCACTTGTGGATATTCTGCCGATTTTTGCGTCGTCTTTTATTTTTCTTCCTTGGATAATATATGAAATTTTAGTCTCAAATATAAAAAAGGCGGTCTCTTTGGCGATGGTTTTTGCTCTTTCGGTAGTTGTTCGTGAATTCCTTGAATATAAACTTATAGGGTCTGCCACGGGAGTACATCCCCTTTTATCTTTTTTAGCCATCGCTTTAGGGTATTCTTTTATGGGATTTTGGGGAATTTTTCTCTTCCCGTTGATTTTAACGTTTTTGTGCAATATATACAAAACAAAAAAATAGAGCCATCGACCAGCGATGGCTCATACTTTTAAATTTACGCTCTTGTTACGAGGTCAGAACGAAGGCAACGAGAACAAACGTACATACTCTTGTGTGTACCATTTACTACTGCCTTTACCTTTCTGATGTTGGGCTTCCAAGTGCGATTTGTCTTTCTGTTAGAGTGAGATACCTTCAAACCGAAAGCAACGCTCTTACCGCAGATTTCACATTTTGCCATTTTGCAGACACCTCCTATATGAAGCCGTTTACAAAACGGCATCTCGTTTTTCTTAAACATTTGCAATTATATCACAAGACTTATATAAAATCAAGTACTAATTACAAATTTCCTCATTTTTTTAATTTATGAGATTAGTTGTTTTCGCTGAGCGCACGAATGAGAATATCAATGTCGTCAACGTCTACGTTCTTGTTTTCTTCAGAGTTAGCACTTTCTTCTGTTTTAGCAGCAGCCTTACTATTACCTGAATCAAAGCCTGTAGCGATAACGGTTATCTTCATTTCGTCTTCAAGAGTTTCGTCAAATGCGGCACCCCAGATAAGATTTACGTCGGGACTTGCTTCTGACTGAATCATATTTGCTGCATAGTCGATTTCGTCAAGTCCGATATCGGGAGATGCAGTGAAGTTAACGATAATACCCTTTGCACCTGCAATTGTAGTTTCAAGAAGAGGACTGGAAATAGCCATACGTGCAGCGATTTCTGCCTTATCTTTACCCTTACCGTCGCCCACACCCATATGTGCGAGACCTGCATTGGACATAATTGCAGTAACGTCTGCAAAGTCAAGGTTAACGATACCGTCAACGTTGATAAGTTCAGAGATGCTCTGTACTCCTCTGCCAAGAACGCTGTCTGCGATTTCGAATGCATTTACAAGAGTAATTCTTGTTTCTGATACCATTTTAAGTCTTTCGTTGGGGATTACAAGAAGAGCGTCAACATACTCGCTGAGTTCTCTGATTCCTTCCTCAGCCTGTTGCATACGCTTTGTACCTTCAAATGCGAAGGGCTTTGTAACTACACCTACTGTAAGTATTCCACGGCTCTTTGCCGCTTTTGCAACTACGGGTGATGCACCTGTACCGGTTCCTCCGCCCATACCTGATGTAACAAATACCATATCTGCATCAGCGATAGCGCTATTGATTTCTTCAAGAGATTCTTCTGCTGCTTTTCTGCCGATTTCAGGAACCGCACCTGCTCCTCTGCCCTTGGTGAGTTTTTCACCGATTACAATTTTGTTGGGAGCAAGAGATCTGCCGAGTGCTTGTTGGTCAGTATTGATTGCGATAAAATCGATGCCCGTAGCACCTGCTTTTATCATTCTGTTTACGGTATTATTTCCGCCGCCACCTACGCCAACTACCTTAATGTTAACGAGGGGTTGTTGAGTTTCAAAAGGCATTTGATTATCCTCCTAATTTTACACTTTTATCATTCGTACTATACATTGTAATATATTTTTTTTACTTTTGCAAGTTTTTTTTGAAAATTTATTTATTTTTATACAAATTGACTAATTGTTAACGTTTCCTGTAAATTTAACTGCCGCCTCTGTGCCACTGGAAATATCTATAATTCCCGTGGAGTCCGTCCATATCTGACTGTCCATCATCTGTGAGAGAAGTTTGATTTTGTTTTCAGCATTTTCAAAAGAGCCAAAGATGATTTTAAAGCGGTTATCGTACATTAAAGTTACGTTGAACTTGTCCCTTGTGTCAAGTTCTGTGATTTTTTCCATCATTGAATAGTCTTCAAGGGGCTTTGTGATTGCTTTTATAACCTTCATACTGTCTTCTTTTTCAAAGACAAGGTCCTCTCCGCAGACGCATCTTTTGATGCTTGGAGATAAGAGTTTTGCCCTTCCGCTTTTGCCGTCGGAGGAGTCTTTTACAATTTCAAGGACTCTCAGATTTGAGGACAAAATAAAAGTGTCCTTTCCAAGTTCAACAAAAAGTGTTCCTTTGTTTTCGGTGATAATTATTCTGAGTGTTGAGGGCAATTTCTTTTTTATCTCTATTTTTTCTATGTAGGGAAATTCGTAGAGCAAAGATTTTTTTGCACTTTTTGAGTCGTAGGTGATGAGGTTCGTTCCCTGCTCTATATTCAAAAATGCTATTATCTCTTCACTGTTATAAGGTGCTGTCTCAGAGATACCTTCTACCGAAATTCTATTTATATTAAAAAGGTTGGTGAAGGCAAGAATTATAAAGAACAAGGCTATTGTTGAAGCAAGGAAAATACCGAAAATCTTTCTGCTTTTGGCATTCTTCTCACGTTTTTTTAAGTTGTCTTGTATCTTTTTGGAATCGGTCATTTTTTATTCTCCAAAAGTGTTTTGATTACACTTAAAATTCTGTCCCCGCTGTCATATATTGCAAGACTCTTCATAGCAGCGGACATTTTCTCAAGTTTTTTCTTATCGAAGATAAGTTCTTCTATTTTATCACACAGAAGTTTACAGGTCAAGTCTTTTTCTTCGATGAGCACCGCTCCCCCTGCATCCCTTACTACTGCGGCGTTTTTGTACTGGTGATTATTGGTGACGTTTGGAGATGGGATCAGTATTGCAGGTTTTCCGAGAATTGCAAGTTCGGCAAGAGTTATCGCCCCTGCTCTTGAAATTACAAGGTCGGCACGTCTCATCTTGACTGGCATATCGTAAATGTATTCGGTAAGGTCAACGCCCTCGGCTTTGTCTATTCCTCTTTTTTCTATTTCTTCTTTTCTTGTTTGCCACTCGTATTTGCCTACTGCATGGGAGTGGGTAATTCTTCCTTTGAAGGTTCCACTCTCTATTAGGTCGAAAATATTATTGTTGATTACCTTTGCGCCAAGGCTTCCTCCGTACGACAAAAGGTAAGGCAATTTATTTTCTTCTCTTTTTTCGTTTTCTTTTATGTCAAGGTTTGTGGGGTTTCCTACGAGTATTATTTTTTCTTTCGGGCAGTCGAGGTTTTCTCGGCTTTCCTCAAAACTTATCATAACTCTGTCAACAATTTTCGACAGCATTTTTGTAGTGACGCCCACAACTGCGTTTTGTTCGTGAATGGCGGTAGGTATTTTTTCACTGACTGCCGCACGAAGAACTGGCCAACTGACGTACCCTCCAGTGCCGATAACGATGTCGGGTTTGAATTCACGAAGGATTTTTTTGGCTTTCATAGGGGACGTTAGGGCAAGGTAAGCCGTGCCGACGTTCTTTAAAAGGCTTTTGGGGTCAAGTTTTCTCACAAAACCTCTGACGTCCACGTGGTAGATGGGGTAACCTGCTCTTTGAACGAGGTTATTTTCCATACCCTTGGGGGTGCCTACAAAAGCAATTTCCGACGAAGGATACTCTTTTTTTATTTGTGCCGCAATAGAGAGGGCGGGGTTAATATGTCCTGCGGTGCCTCCGCCGGAAAGTAATACTCTCATAAGTTAGCCTTTCTCAACGTATGAATATCTTGAAATATTAAGTACGATTCCCATTTCTGCCATAAGAGTGATAAGGGAGGTTCCTCCGTAACTGAAAAACGGGAGTGAAATACCTGTACTTGGCAGAGTGTTTGTAACGACACCGATATTTAACAGCGCTTGTATTCCAACCTGTGAAATAATTCCGATTACTACAAGTGATGAGTAGATGTCGGGGGTATGCTTTGCTATATATATTCCTCGCCATATAAGTGCTATAAAGAGCAAAATGACAAAGGTTGCAAATATAAAGCCGAGTTCTTCACAAAGAATGGCAAATATGTAGTCGTTCTGAGGTTCGGGAAGGTAGAGGTGTTTTTGTGTGCTCTGTCCAAGTCCTACCCCCCAAAATCCACCTGAGCCGATAGCAAGAAGTGACTGGACAGGTTGCCAACCTCCTGTCTGAAGGTGCTCTTCGGGATTCCACCACACAAGGAGTCTGGCTCTGGCGTGGTCGGATACTAAAAAGAGAATTACAATGCCAACTACACCTATTACAGCTAAAATGCCAACTTGTTTCATAGGTACGTCACCAAAATACATAAGAAGGAGTATCAAAAGTGCTACGATAACAAGGCAAGAAAGGTGAGGCTCAAAGAACAACGTTACTGCCATATAACCGCCTACAATCAGGTAGGGGGCAAGTTGTCGCCAGGTAGATTTACCTGCGTTTTTTCCCGAACTTATAAGTTCTGAAAAGTACAAAATTATAGCGAGTTTTGCAAATTCGGAGGGTTGAACGCTGAAAGGTCCTATCTGAAACCAGCGAACCGCTTCGTTGGCTTCTGTTCCAAGGAATAAAACGAGCAACATTCCAAGCATTGAGGCATAGAAGAAAGGAATCTGTATCTTCCTTATAAATCTATGGTCTATGACGTATGCAAAAAGGAACATTGCTCCCATACCGCAAATGACCCATCTTATCTGTTTAACTGCAAAGTAGTAACTGTCCTCAAAACGCTCTTTGGCGTAGGCATAACTTGCAGAAAAGACCATTATGGTGCCGATTGCGACAAGTATCAATACGATTATGAGGAAAGGACGGTCAACACCTGATTTTATTACCCGTGTTTGCCCTTCCCTTTTTTCTATTGCAGAGGCATTGGGTTTTCTTGACCTTGTGGTCGTGGGGGAAGTATTTCTTTGTTTAATTTCTGCCACGCTGTACCTCCGAAATTCTTATTTGAAAGAAAAATATGAGATTATGCACATAAGTGCGGTAAAAAGTGAAAAGGTGATAACTATTTTATGTTCTGACCAACCCAGCATTTCAAAATGGTGGTGAATTGGTGTCATTTTGAATACTCGTTTGTGGAAAACTTTGAATGAAAAGATCTGAATGATAACGGATACGGATTCAACTATGTACCAGAGTCCTGCAAGTAAAACAAGGAGTGGGCAATTGAGAATATACGCGACTCCTACTACAAAACCGCCAAGAAACAGTGAGCCTGTATCTCCCATAAATATGCGGGCGGGGTTTACGTTATACCACAAAAAGCCAACAAGTCCGCCAATTACCGCACCTGTAAGTGATACGAAAGGCAAGTCCTTTGTGATTATTGCGAAAACAGAGAAAAGCACCGATATTATAAGGGTAACGCTTCCTGCAAGTCCGTCTATTCCGTCGGTAAGGTTTACGCTATTGACGGTAAATGCGATCAAAAGTACGCTGAATACGTAATAAAATGCACCGAGTTCAAGGGTATAGTCGGTGAAAGGAAGGGTAAGAATTGTGGTAACGTAGCCGAAGTAACTCATTGTGGCAACGTACAAAACCGACACCACGAGTTGTAAGAGGAGTTTTTGAAGGGCGGTGAGGCCCTGATTTTGTTTTTTTACGAATTTGGTATAATCGTCGATAAAGCCTATAAATCCGAAAAGAAGCATCATACACAAGGTGATGATGACGGAATAATTGGAGTTATGTATTGCGTGGTACAAGCCGAAAAGAAGTGTGGTAAGCGTTATAGCAACTATAAAGAAGATACCTCCCATTGTGGGGGTTCCCTCTTTTGATTTGTGCCAACGGGGTCCGATATCAAGGATTACCTGTCCCATTTTTATTCTCATAAGGAAAGGAATGAATTTCTTTTCGAGAAAGAAGGTTATTATAAGGCTTAATATTATTGATAAAACAAAAATCATACCAACTGTCATATTTTACTCCGGGAATTTTATTTTTCAAGCCCTGCAAGGCTTATGATTTCTTCAAATTTCATTGAACGACTGGCTTTGAATAAAACTGTATCAAAGTCTTTTAAGTTATTTTTAAGATAGGTTGCAAGAGAATCTTTTGTGTCAAAGTGATATGCCAAAACGCCCTCTTTTTTTGCAACGGTGTGGATATATTGGGCATTTTCTCCCAAGGTGAGAAGTATGTCGATTTTACATTCCGAGACGGTTTTCCCTACCCTTGTGTGCGCTTCTTTAGAGAACGTGCCAAGTTCCAACATATCTCCAAGGACTGCTATGCGACTGCCTTTTGTTTCAAGTTTTTTAAGCATTTGAAGAGAGGCTGTCATAGATTCAAGTCCTGCATTATAGCAGTCGGCGATAACCTTGATATTATTCTTAAAGTATATGTCCTGTCTGAACCCTACCGACTTATAGTTCATAAGTCCTTTTTTTATGTTCTCTTCGCTTACATTATAAAGTCTTCCCACAGCAATAGCGAAAAGTGAATTTATAACGTTGTGTTCACCTGTTGAGGAGAGTTTTATGGGTATTTTTTTCTCTGCAATATTGGCAATATATTCTACACCGTCCTCGTACATTTTTACGTCGGACGCCCAAATATCAAGTCCTTTTGTGAGTCCGACTCTCATAACATTAAAATCGAAATTCAGGTCTTTTAACAGTTCTTCCTCTCCGTTAACAATGAGAGTTCCGTCTTTTTTTATGCCTTTTGTAATTTCAAGTTTCGCGTCTCTTATGTTTTCACGGCTGCCAAGATTTTCTATATGGGAATGTCCGATATTTGTAATAATGGCAACGTCGGATTCAAAGAGGGACGAGAGGTGTTCTATTTCACCTTTGTGGCTCATTCCCATTTCACACACCAAGGCCTCAGAGTCCTCGTCTACCGACATAAGAGTTATGGGGACGCCGATATGGTTGTTGTAGTTGCCTATTGTCCTTTTAGTTTTATAGGTTGTGTTAAGGACGGAATAGACCATTTCTTTTGTTGTGGTTTTTCCGACACTTCCAGTCAAGGCTACTTTAATTGACAAGTTCGTGTTGTTTTTCAGGTAGTATGAGGAAAGTTTTGTCAAAGCGGAAAGTGTATCTTCTACAACGATTAAAGGATAAGACACTTCTTCATAGCGGTGGGAAATTGCCATAGAAATTTTGTTATCAAGGCTTAAAAGATAGTCTGCTCCGTCAAACTTTTCGCCTTTTAAGGCTACAAAAAGGGCGTCTTCCCCTATTTTGCGACTGTCGGTTGACAGAGTTTTGGCACGGACGTCACTTTTTCCGTAAAGTTGTCCGCCTACTATTTTACAAATTTGTCCTGATGTAAGAGACGTCATATTTAACCTCTTTTTCGGTTGTAGTATTCTATTACAGTTTCTCTTTCTGAAAAGCGGTGTTTGCCAAATTCGTCAATTTCATACTCTTCGTGACCTTTTCCAAGGCACAAAATTACATCGTCTTCTTCTGCAATATCCATGGCTTTGTGTATTGCCTCACTTCTATCGGCTATTGCTTCAAAATTGTCCTTTTCAATTCCTGAAATTATGTCGCGAATAATTTCGTCTTTGTTTTCACTTCTGGAATTGTCGGAAGTTATAATGACGTAGTCTGACATTTCGGTTGAAATTTTTCCCATTATGGGACGTTTTGTTTTGTCCCTGTCTCCTCCGCAACCGAAAAGGGTGATAATTCTGCCTTTGGCAAAGCCTTTTACTGTACTTATAACGTTTTCCATGGCGTCGGGGGTATGGGCAAAGTCAATAATAACGCTATAAGGTGCGTCGATATTTACTCTGTCTATTCTGCCCTCTATTCTATGAGTTTTCTTAAAGCCATTTATAATTGTATCATACCCTAGCCCCACTGTCAATGCGACAGAGGCTGCGGCAAGGGAGTTGTAGACGGTGAAGGTACCTGGGATATCCACTCTTATGCGGAATATAAGACTGTTTGTCAAAAGTTCGTATTCTACGCCAAGGGCTCCTTTATACCTTACGTTCTTGGCGGTAAAGTCGCTTACGTCTTTGTCTATTGAATATGTTTTTACAGGGCAAAGGGACATTTCTTTAAGTTTTTCAAAATAGGGGTCGTCCTCGTTAATTATACCTGTATCACACATAGAAAAGAGTTTTGCTTTTGCTTCAAGGTAATTTTCAAAGTCGTGATGAAAGTCCATGTGGTCACGAGTGAGATTTGTAAATATGCCAACGTTAAATCTCATTGAATAAATCTTGTCAAGCGCCAGAGCGTGTGAAGATACTTCCATAACAAGTACCTCTACCCCTTTTTCTCGCATAAGGTTAAGCAGTGACCAGAAGTTTTCCGAGTCGGGTGTTGTCAGAAGATTTCCCTGTGACTCACTATTATACTCTTCGTCTCCTATGAGATATTTCATAGTGCCGATAAGTCCTACTTTATAACCTGCTGCTTCAAATATATTTTTGAGCATTACCGAAGTTGATGTTTTTCCGTTTGTACCTGTAACGCCCACCTTAAACTTGAAACTGTCCTGCGGTCTTGAATAGAAATTAGACAGCATTTGCGAGAGGGCTTGTCTTGGGTTATCTACGATTATATAAGGGCAATCTTCTTCGGGCTTTTCTTCGGTGACAATGAGAGATGCGCCATTATTTATGGCTGAGGGAATGTACTTATTTCCGTCTATATGCGCACCTTTCAAGGCTACGAAAGCGTAGCCTTTTTTTATACTTCTGCTGTCTTGAGTAATTCCTTCAATTTCAACGTTTAAATCTACGTTTATTTCCTTTAAGTTAACGTCTTGAAGTAATTTTTTCAGTTCCATAGCCCTTTTTGCCTTTCTAGTCGGTGATGTTTGAATAGTTTCTGAAGTCTACTGTTATTACAGTTCCTTTATCTACTGTCTGATTTGCTTCTATGGACTGTGTTACGGCTATTGCTCCGTCAAGGTGGTCGGGGCTTGTACCTACTACCGTAATATTTAGTCCTGCATTTATTATTGCCTGATTTGCGGCGGATGCAGTCATTCCCACAACGTTTGGCACTACTGTCTTTCCTGAGGTTACATCGTCAGTGTAAAGAACTATTGTGCCACCGTATGCAAGTGTGTCACCTGCTTTGGGTACCTGTCTTACTACTGTAAGTCCGCTTCCTATAACTTTACATTTATAGTTTTCCGTAATTTTTGACTTGGCGTCACTTACTGTGTTGCCAACAAAACTGTCTATTGCATGGGCAACTGTATCAAGTTCGTCTTCGTCATACTGCGGTTCTACTCCAAGGTAAGGAAGTGTTTCTTCAAGTACTCTTGATACAACGGGTGCGGCAATTGTACCACCGTAATATGAGCCCACAGGTTCGTCGACAAGTACCATTACTGCTATCTGTGGGTCGTCGGCAGGGGCAAAGGCTACACAGGAACTGATATATTTTGTTTCGCCAGTCTGTGAACGAAGTGCGGTCTTGACTGTAGTTCCCGTTTTTGCCGCTACTTTATAGCCTTTTACGTAGGCATTACGCGCGGAACCTCCGCTTTCTACACCGCCTTCCATATATGAAACTATTTCGGCACTTGTTTCTTTGGAGATTACCTGTCTCTTAAATCCGTTTTCGTATGAGGAGACAACGTTTCCGTCCTCGTCAAGTGTTGCTTTCAAGACGTGAGGTGTGCCAAGGAGTCCTCCGTTGGCAACTGCGGCAACTGCCGCGATATGCTGAATGGGGGTTACGGTAAAGGTCTGTCCGAAAGAGGAAACCGCAAGTTCTACCTGATTGAATCTTTCAAACCAGATACCCATTCTTTCGCCGGGAAGGTCGATGCCTGTCTTTGCCATATATCCGAAAGCCTTAAAGTATTTATAAAATCTTTCGGTGCCCATTCTTAGTCCCATTGTAACGAAGACGGGGTTACATGAGTGCCAGAGTGCTTCTTCAAAGTTCTGACTGCCATGTCCTTTGAGCAAGTGGCAGTTTATGGGTTTGGGATATCCGTCTACCATAATCGAGCCTGAACAGTAAAAACTCTCGTTATCCTTAACAAGGCCTTCTTCGATACAGGAGGCGGCTACTATCATTTTGAAGGTTGAGCCCGGTTCATAGGTGTCTGTAATAAAGCGGTTTTCCCAAAGGTCGTATATAAGTTCTACAAATTTTGTATTCTTTTCTTCGTCCGTGCCGACTAAGTCGTCATACTCTTTTTGGCTTTTCTCGTCAAGGGTGTAAGGGTTATTGAGGTCGAAGTTTGGAAGGGTCGCCATTCCGAGAATTTCAAAGGTATTAACGTCCATTACAATTCCCATAACGCCCGACTCTGCCTGAGTGTCGGCGTAACAGGTCTGAAGGTTCTTTTCGAGGATTTTCTGGATATTTGCGTCCAGAGTGAGCATTACGTTCGTGCCGGGGGTGGCGGGGATATAACTTTCATATTTATAGGGCATCTGGTCACCAAGTCCGTTTACTGCCTTGATTATTTTTCCGTTTATGCCCGAAAGTTTTTCGTTGTAGTACAGTTCTACTCCTGCAAGTCCTGTGTTATCGGTACCTGTAAAGCCTAAAACGTGAGCTGCCAGAGTGGAATAAGGGTAGGTTCTCTTGGTGTCTTCTTCAAGGTAAACAAAGGTTGAATAGTGCTTTTTTGCAATCAGGTCTCTGACAAGGTCGGCGGTATTTTCGTCCACTTTATTCTTTACGGTCTCATCCTTGCGGTGAGTTTTTGCCGCTTTGTCAAGTATCATCTGACGGTCAACGTCTAAAATTTCGGAAAGTTCGTTTGCTACGTCTTCTCTTATAGTTATGGTAAGGTCGTCAAAGGCGGCAGTAAGTTTTGCTCTTTCCGCTTCTCTTTTTTCCTCTTTCAAGTCTTCAACGTAGGAGTCAATATAGTCTTTTACGGTCATATTGGGGATATCGGCGGGAGATATAAATATCCTCTCAACTGTAACGCTGACTGCGAGGATATTCATATTCCTGTCGTATATAGTACCTCTGTTAGCCTTTACGGTTGATTCTGTTACAGACTGGGCAATAGCCTTATTCTGATATTCGTCGTAAAGATAAATAGAATAATATGCAATTCTAGCGATTAAAACTATCGCCAGAACAATAAAGAATACCATAAGAAGATTGGTCTTTTTATTTATTCTTCTACGTGATGCATGAAGACGATATTTCAAAGTTTCCTCCTGAAATTTCTTTGTTTATCTTGTTTTAGTTAGCCAAAAAAGAGTAAAGAGACATCTTCCCTTTACTCTTTTTACATTACTATGTTTTTACTAATTTATATATGATAAAAGATTGGAAACTACTCGGGCGAAACCTGACATAAGCGCTCCGGGTGTCTCATTTTCGTTCCCATTATCTACTATCTCTATGCTATCTCCGTTTTCCGAAGTAATGTATGATTTGGGAAGTTGGTCTGCGGGTACCATTCCATAACGCTCTCTTGCAATCTTTTCTATCTCTTCAAGGTCAAACTTACTGTCTCTCTTTACGGTCAGGGACTTTTGTTCGCTTTTCATCTCTACTATGGCGTTATTGTACTCTGTGAGTGTTGCATTCAGGTTATCAATTTCGATGTAGAGGTGAATTACGTAAAGAAAAATGACAGTCATAAGTAAAATGCAAAGTATGTAAGGAATGGGGAAAGGTGTTTTTGCACTTTCCTTCTTAAATACTACCTTTGTATCCTCACCGCTCTTCATTGCATCTTTTATGCTATTTTTCAAAATCATAAGTTTTGAAGGTGCTCTCTTCTTTGACGTCTGAGGTTTAGTTACAACGTTTCTTGCCTGAGCGGGTGTTGAGGCAAGGGAACTGTTAAGTCTTATTTTATTCTTCTGTGCGTGATTTTGAGGAACACGGTCTCTTCCACCGTTTATTTTACGAGGAGTTACTTGTCTTTCATAGCCTTTGTCGGCAAGAAAATCTTCGGCAAGTTTCTTTTCTGTTGCAGTATTAGTGCCATTTTTCTTCTGGGCAAGAATGTCGCCTGAGGTATAATACTGTGACATATCCTATCTCCTCTCTTTTTATTCCTTTATCTTTTTTGCGCCACGGAGTTTTGCGCTTCGTGACCTGTTGTTCTCTTCAAGTTCGTTTTCTTCTGCGGTTATGGGCTTTTTGTTTATAAGTTCCAGTTCCGCTTTAAATCCGCAAACACATACGGGAAAGTTTCTGGGGCAGGTACAACCGTTGATTTTTGACGAAAACACTTCTTTGACCGCCCTGTCTTCCAATGAGTGAAAGGTGATTACAGCAATTCGTCCTGACTTTTTCAGGCAGTCTACCATATCCTCGACTGCGTCTTTCAAGATTGAAATTTCGTTATTCACTTCGATGCGAAGTGCCTGAAAAGTACGTCGGGCAGGATGCTTACCGTCAAACTGTGAGGACTTAGGAATGCAGTTTTTTATAATGTCCACAAGTTCGAAGGTGGTTTCTATCTTCTTTTCTTGTCGGCTGTTTACAATTCCTTTTGCTATTCTGGATGCGAATTTCTCTTCGCCCCAGTCGTTTATAACACGGGTGAGTTCCTTTTCGGAATATTCGTTTACAAGGTTGTAGGCTGAAAATTTATTCTGCCTATTCATTCGCATATCAAGGGGTGCGTCGAAGTGGTAGGAAAAACCTCTCTCTGCGGTGTCAAGTTGATATGATGACACGCCCAGGTCTGCGGTGATGCCGTCAACCTTTTCTATATTAAGGTCTGAAAGAATTTGTTTTATATTTTTGAAGTTGTCGTTTACGAAGGTGACTTTGTCCGAGTATGGCGCAAGTCTCTTCTTCCCTGCTTCAATAGCGTCGGTGTCCTGATCTATGCAGATAAGTCTTCCGCCCTTTAGTCTCTTTGCAATTTCACTTGAATGTCCTGCGCCACCCATTGTGCAATCCACGTATATGCCATCTTCCTTGATATCCAGCATATCTATGGTCTCACGAAGCATGACGGAATAATGTTTGAACTCCGACATCAGAAACCGAATTCCATAAGAGTCTTGACCATATCGTCAACGCTCTCTGTGTTCATTGAGTCGTTATATACTTCACTGTTCCATATTTCCGCGTGGTCTCCCACACCGATAATGGTAACTTCTTTTTCAAGTTTTGCATATTCTCTTAATGGCTGAGACAAAACCACTCGTCCCTGCGCATCGGTACTCGCTTCAACTGCGGTAGAGAATACGAAACGCCTTATGTTTCTGGCTTTCATTTCGGGAATTGCGGAAAGTTTTGAAACGTAGGCTTCCCACATTTCCTGAGAATATATGGCGATACAGGGGTCCATTCCTTTTGCAAGGACGAACACTTCGCCCAAATCGTCTTTGAGTTTGGCAGGAACAAAAACTCGCCCCTTGGCGTCAACGTTATAATTATACTGTCCAAGTAGCATTACTTGTCCCTCCCCTCTTTTATGGTAAAATTTAGTCATTTTGGTGGAATTTCTCACCATCTTGCTCCATTTTCCACCACCTTGTACTAATTATATACTAATAAAAAATAAATTGCAAGTATTTTTTTAATATTTTTTTACATTTTTTCAAAAAATAAAACGCCTTGCATAGGCGTTGTGTTCCTAAGGACACAACGCCAACTCTATTCGCCTTCGGCGAGTGATATTGCTTCGCAGTGATATTCGGCTTACGCCGAGTGATATCCGCTTCGCGGGTTTAGAGGCGAATAGAATATCACTTCAAGACAATGTCTTGAAATATCACTTTTGCGATAGCAAAAATATCACGTTGTTGCGAAGCAACAATCATATCACTAAAAACTATCAGGAAATGTGCACTTACTCCCCACCCAAGGTGGTAAAGTGTGCATAAAAAACAGCCGATACGGAAATAAATCCATATCGGCTATTTTACTGTCCTTTAGAACCCGTGCCTTAAGCAAAGCGTTTTTTAAAAATCATTGTTTTTTCAGTTGTGTTTTTCGAGGTACTTTTTGGCAATTTCTAAAGCCTTTGGGGGAAGGTACTTTTCAAAGTCCTTTTTATTTGAAATAAGGTCTCTTACAAAGGTTGAAGACAGGTCTTTCGTTTCCCCTTTTGCAAAAGCGAAAAGTGTTTCTACTCCCGAGTGTTCAAGGTTAAAATCTGCCATATTCTTTTCATATTCAAAGTCTTCAAAATTTCTGACTCCTCTGAAAAGGACTACGTCTTTTTGTTTTTTTAAGTACTCGTAGAGCCAACCCTCGTGGTATTCCACCTGAACGTTACAAAAGTCCTCAACACTCACCTTTATCATTTCAAGGCGTGTGTCGGGGGGAAACAAATTAACTTTATCAAAATTCTGGCAAAGTAAAACTGTGACTTTATCAAAGGTGGCAGAGGCTTTTTTTATTACCTCCATATGCCCTAAAGTTATAGGGTCAAAGGTGCCTGTTACGATAGCGGTCATAACTATTTTCTCCCTACGGTGTGTACGTAAGTTTTTCCGTATTTATATCTTTTCTTTATTTCAATTCCATATTCTTCACAAATATCGGAAATGTCTATTTCGGCGTCTTCGCCCTCTAAAATGATAAGTCCGTCTTCTGCAAGTACGTTGTACTTCATAATCTTCTTTACAACTTCGGGAAGAAGTTTTTTATGATATGGCGGGTCAACGAAAATGAAGTGGAAAGTTTCACTTGCTTTTTTAAGATAATCCGTATAATCCATTCTGACAATTTTGCATTGTGAAAAGAGTTTTGTCTTCTGGGCGTTACGTTTTACTATATCCACAGATGCCTGTGATTCGTCAACAAAAACTGCCCTCTCGGCCCCTCTGCTGATTGCTTCAAGTCCAAGTTGTCCGCTACCTGCAAAAAGGTCGAGGACACGGCGTGAATCAAGGTCAAACTGTATTGCACTGAAAATACCTTCCTTTGCCATTTCGGTGGTGGGACGTACGTCGTCTGTAGGAAGGGTGTCAAGTTTTACTCCACGGGCTATTCCTGTAATTATTCTCATAATTTCTCCGATTTCTTAAATATTGTTGTCGTAATTATTATATAAATTTTATCACAAGTGAAAAAAATGTCAAGTCTTATTAGTTTTTTGTGGTGTTTTGTTCCCTGTTTTTTTAAAAAAAGTTTGACTTTTTTTGTCAATTTCTATTGACAATGAAAAAAAACACAATTATAATATTTCATATATTTTTTATATTTATACAAGTGGCAGTATTTTAAGTTTTCATCTGTTACTTATATTTAAAAGAAGATTTTTCTTCTTAAAATCTATACCGGAGGTTTTGTATTATGAAAAATCAGTATATGTTACAAGTTTTTGAAAACGTTAAAAAGAGAAACGCCGGAGAGCCTGAGTTCATTCAGACAGTTCAGGAAGTTTTTGAAAGTATCGAGCCTGTTATCGACGCTCGTCCCGACTTTGTTAAAGCGGGAATCCTTGAGAGAATAGTTGAACCTGACCGTCAGATTTCTTTCAGAGTACCGTGGGTTGACGACAGCGGTAAGGTACAGGTTAACCGTGGTTTCAGAGTTCAGTTCAACTCTGCTATCGGTCCTTACAAGGGCGGTATCAGATTTGCTCCCAACGTATATTCCGGAATTATGAAGTTCCTTGGTTTCGAGCAGACATTTAAAAACAGTCTTACCTCACTTCCCATGGGCGGTGCAAAGGGTGGCGCAGACTTCGACCCTCAGGGCAAGTCCGATGCAGAAGTTATGCGTTTCTGCCAGAGTTTTATGACAGAACTTTGTCGTCACATCGGTGCTGACATCGACGTTCCCGCAGGTGATATCGGTGTTGGTGCAAGAGAAATCGGTTATATGTTCGGTCAGTACAAGAGACTCAGAAACGAGTTCACAGGCGTACTTACAGGTAAGGGTATCACCTACGGTGGTTCACTCATCCGTCCCGAAGCGACAGGTTACGGTGCAGTTTACTACACAGTTGAAATGCTTAAGCACTTTGGCGACGATATCAAGGGCAAGACAGTTGCAATCTCAGGTTTCGGTAACGTTGCTTGGGGTACTGCAAAGAAGGTTGCAGAACTTGGCGGTAAGGTAATTACAATTTCAGGTCCTGACGGATATATCCTTGATAAAGACGGAATCATCACCGAAGAAAAAATCAACTATATGCTTGAAATGCGTGCTTCTTGCAGAAACAGAGTTCAGGATTACGCTGACAAGTTCAACGTTCCATTCTTCCCCGGCGAAAAGCCTTGGGGCGTTAAGGCTGACATTCTTATGCCTTGTGCTACTCAGAACGAAGTAGGTATCAAGGAAGCGGAAATGATTGTTAAGAACAACATCAAGTACTACGTTGAAGTTTCTAATATGCCTACCACAAACGAAGGTATTGCTTACCTTAAAGCAAACGGTGTAAAGATTGCTCCCTCTAAGGCAGTTAACGCAGGTGGCGTTGCAACTTCAGGTCTTGAAATGTCACAGAACTCTATGCGTTACAGTTGGACTGCTGAAGAAGTTGATGCTAAACTTCACCAGATTATGCAGAACATCTTCAATAACTCTGTTGAGGCTGCTAAAACTTACGGTCTTGGCGACGACCTTGTAGCAGGTGCAAACATTGCAGGTTTCCTCAAGGTTGCAGAGGCTATGAAGGAACAGGGTTGCGTATAATTTAAAATTTTCAAAAAAGTTTTTTACAGAACGACGTTTTTTGTGGCGTCGTTCTGTTTTTATTTTATTTTCTTTTTAACAATTTTGAAATATTTTTGGTAAAATTTGATTTTACCAAAAATATTTTCGATTTTGCCTCTTTTTCGCGTCTCAAACAAAAAGTATTGCATTTTTTATTTCTTTGTGCTATACTTATTTGGTATTAAGAAAACTATTTTGGAGAAAAATATGAATATCATAAAGAAGTCTGATAAAATGACGCTTGTTCATTCGGACATCAGGGGCACAATCTTCCAAGAGGCTCTTAAAATGGAGCGAGAGGGCGAGAAGGTATTAAAACTCAATACGGGTAACCCCGGAAAATTCGGTTTTGAGATGCCCGAGAGCATCAAGAGTGCTTTGCTGGAAAACCTTGAGAATGCAGTTCCCTACTGTGACCTGAGAGGTACAAAAGAAGCCCGTCGCGCCATAAAAGAGTATCACGAGGCCCAAGGTGTGCCTTTCGTTGACGAGGATAATATATTCGTAGGTAACGGAGTTAGTGAAGTGGTAAGTATGGCTACTACCGCTTATCTGAATTTCGGTGATGAGATACTTGTTCCCTGTCCCTGTTATTCTCTTTGGGCTAACTGTGCATATATTGCAGGAGCTAAACCCGTGTACTACGTTTGTGACGAAAAGGCTAACTGGTATCCCGATATTGAAGATATAAAGAAGAAAATTACTTCAAAGACCAAGGCAATCCTTATTATTAACCCTAACAACCCTACAGGTGCGGTTTATCCTGTGGAGATACTTGAAGAGATAGCAAATATTGCACGTGAACACAATCTTGTAATTTTCTCAGACGAGATATATGACAGACTCATTATGGACGGAAAGGTTCATACTCCTATGGCAAAGGTTGCCCCAGACGTAATCGTGGTAACTATGAACGGACTGTCAAAGTCACACGTGATTTGCGGTATGCGTTGCGGTTGGATGATAATTACAGGTCCTACCGAAAACGCCTCGGAGTTTATTGAGGGCATTGTGGCACTTGCATCTATGCGCTTGTGTTCTAACGCTCTGGCGCAATTCGTTATTCCTGCCGCCCTTAAAGACAGTGAAAGCACCAAGGCTATGATGGTGCCAGGCGGACGACTTTTTGAACAAAGGGAAGCGGCTTGTCGCGCTATGGACAAGAGCGATGATTTGAGTTACGTAAAGAATAGCGCCGCTTTCTATATGTTCCCGAAAATTGACGTAAAGAAGCACAACATTACAAGTGATAAGCAGTTTGCCATGGACTTACTTAAAGCGAAGAAAATTCTCATTGTTGCGGGAAGCGGTTTCGACTACCCTACTCCCGACCATTTCAGAATAGTTATGCTCCCCGAACCCGACGAACTTTACAACGCCCTTATCGAAATCGGCGACTTCCTTGACGGATATAAGCAAAAATAAATATTGCCCAAGTGTTTTTAGACACTTGGGCGATTTTTGTAATCAAGTGAATTTACACTTCTTTTTCAAAAACCAAATCCATCTCTTGAGTATGTCCCGTTCCGCGTTGTCTTGTGGGGATACAACCAACGTATCTCCATCCGTTTTCGGCTCTTTTATCGATAATTGAGCGGTAATCGTCAATGCTGTATATATTGCCTGATCCAAGACCCCAACCGCCAAAATCATAGCTTACCGTTTCATATTCATATTTGTACATTCCTTTTTCTCCTTATCTTTTATATTTATTGTAAATGCGAAGATATATACATATTAAAGTGGGAATTCCTATAGCAAAAGAGAGAAGGAAGACAATAAGCGCGAGATTCGGGTTTACAATTTCGAGAAATCCCGACACGACAAAGCATAGGGAAAAATGCTTCCACATTATAGCGTTCTCCCTATTATATGCCTTGACATCGGTGATAAGGTAGGAATCGATTTCGCTGCCCGACCAGAAGTGCATAGGCTTTTTTAAGTTTTTGGCATATACGCCGATAAGATAAAACAGCGTCGCGCAACCAAAATTAGTTATATACCATATAATTTGCCCCGCCATTTTGCCCTCCTTGTTTTTTTATGAAATTCATTCTGTTTAAATTATATCATAAAAGTCAAAAAAAGAAAACCTCGAAAACGCTTTGTTTTCGAGGTTTTTTGTGAGTAGCCGTAAGGCAATAATTATCTCTTTGAGTTTTAGCAATACCGTTTGATATCGTGAATATCGTGGAAATACGTGTAATATCGTAGCTTTATCGTGTGTTTTCGTGCGATATCGTGAATATCGTGAGTATCGCCCTATAAAGTGTTGCACCAAATTTGCACCAAAATCACACCAACATTCAACGCTGTTCTGGTCGATAAATTGGAATTTGTCAATTTCGTTATTCCGTTTTTTTGTAATATTGAGGAATAAGGTGTTGACGTTCCGTAACGTATTTTATTTGATTTTATTCTATTGGCTCAAGTGTAAGCGTCCCTTTTTCAGCAGACCAATCGCAGTTGTCCCAACCCACCATGTCAG
>SVQQ01000025.1 GCA_015065265.1 Oscillospiraceae bacterium
TCCCTTTTCATAAAGACGTTTGTCTCTCTTTATGAAAAGGGACTTATTTATCACGGGTACAGAATTATAAACTGGTGTCCTAAATGTGCTACCGCCCTTTCAGACGCCGAGGTTGAATATAAAGACCTTCCGGGTAACTTTTGGCACATTAAGTATCCTATAGAAGATAGCGACGACTATCTCATAGTTGCTACGACACGTCCCGAAACTTATTTTGGAGATACTGCAGTTGCAGTACATCCCGACGACGAAAGATATAAACATCTTGTTGGTAAAAATGTAATCCTTCCACTTATTGGAAGAAAAATACCCATCGTTGCCGATGAATACGTTGACAAGGATTTTGGTACGGGATGCGTTAAGATTACCCCTTGCCACGACCCTAACGACTTTGAGGTAGGGAAGAGACACAACCTTGAAAATATAATTGTATTTGACAACAATGCAAAACTCAACGAACATTGCGGAAAATACGAAGGAATGGATAGATATGACGCAAGACGTCAGTTGGTTTTAGATCTTGAAGAAGCAGGATATTTAGTAAAGACAGAAGAACATTCTCACAACGTTGCACATTGTTACCGTTGCGGAACTACCGTTGAACCTTTAGCTTCAAAACAGTGGTTCGTTCATATGCCACCTCTTGCAGCTCCCGCTATTGATGCGGTTAAAAACGGAGAAATTCAGTATATCCCCGAAAGATTTTCAAAGAACTACCTTAACTGGATGGAAAACATTCAAGACTGGTGTATCTCACGTCAGTTGTGGTGGGGACACAGAATTCCCGCATATTACTGCGACGATTGTGGCGAAATTTCTGTTAGCGAAACAGATTTGACAGTATGTCCTAAATGTCAGAGCAAGAATATTCGTCAGGACGAAGATGTTCTCGATACTTGGTTCTCGTCTGCTCTTTGGCCTTTCTCTACTCTTGGTTGGCCTGAAGATACAGAAGATTTGAAATACTTCTATCCCACAAGTGTTCTTGTAACAGGTTACGACATTATCACTTTCTGGGTAAGTAAAATGATTTTCTCAGGAATTGAGCAAGTTGGTAAGATTCCGTTTAAGTACGTTCTTATTCACGGTCTTGTACGTGACTCACAGGGCAGAAAAATGTCTAAATCTCTTGGTAACGGTATCGACCCGTTAGAGATTATCAAGGATTACGGTGCCGACGCGTTGAGATTTACTCTCGCTAACGGTAACTCTCCAGGAAACGATATGCGTTTCTACACCGAGAGGGTAGAGGCTGCACGTAATTTTGCGAACAAATTGTGGAACGCCGCAAGATTCGTTATGATGAATCTTGATATTGATGAAATCTCACTTCCTGACGCAAAAGACCTTCAGGTTGAAGATAAGTGGCTTCTCAACACTTATAACAATCTTGTTTCAGAGGTTACCGCAAATATTGACAACTATGAATTAGGTGTTGCCCTTGCAAAACTTTACGACTTTATCTGGGACGTATTCTGCGACTGGTACATCGAACTTGTTAAACCTCGTCTCTTTGATAAGACGCTTGGTACAAACAAGAGTGCTCAGCAAGTTATTTCTTTCGTACTTTCAAACACTTTAAAACTTCTTCATCCCTTTATGCCATTCATTACAGAAGAAATATGGCTCACCCTTCCTCATGAAGGTGAAAGTATTATGATTTCTTCCTGGCCTGAAGTTAGAGAGGATTTGAAGTTTGATAGCGAAAGTGCAGATTTTGAAAAGATAATTTCTGCAATCAAAGCTATTCGTACTCGAAGAACTGAAATGAAAGTTCCCGTATCAAGAAAAACT
This sequence comes from Oscillospiraceae bacterium, assembly GCA_015065265.1. Taxonomy (GTDB): domain Bacteria; phylum Bacillota; class Clostridia; order Oscillospirales; family SIG627; genus RGIG6353. The sequence continues at coordinate 1,795 of SVQQ01000025.1, forward strand.
GCTTTATATATTGACACCCCATTTGAAAACCTCTTTAAATCTGCAGGCGGTTTCTTTGAAAAGTTAGCATCGGTTTCTGAAATCGGTTTTGTTTCCGACTATTCAGATGAAGGTTCTGTTACCTTGATTACCGACGGTGCGAAACTCTATATTCCCGTTGCAGATATGGTTGATTTTGCAAAGGAAAGAGAGCGTTTGACCAAGGAAAAAGAAAAACTCGAAAACGAAGTAACACGCCTTGACAAGAAACTTTCAAACGCAGAGTTTGTTTCAAAGGCTCCTGCAAACGTAGTTGCCGTTGAAAGAGAAAAACTTGAAAAGTACAAATCTCAACTTTCCGCAACTCTTGAAGCTCTTGAAAAAATTAAGTGATCGACCCTAATTGACAAAATTTTCTTTTTAAAAAATATATCCTATGGATAAAGTAGTCCATAGGATATATTTTTTGTTAAAGGAAGGAAAAAAATGGCTGTAGAATTCAGTAAAGTGGATGATTTACTTGTTGTAGCACCAACAGGAGAAATCGACCATCACGAAACTAAAGAAATAAGAGAAGAAATTGACGAAATGATTTTAAGCACTCTGCCAAAAAAAATTGCTTTTGACCTGTCACGAACCACTTTTATGGACAGTTCAGGTTTGGGGCTAATTCTCGGAAGATTTAACAAGGTGAGCGCTCTTGGAATACAAATGGAACTTGTAAATCCTGGAGAAAAGATAATGCGCATTATTACTATGGCAGGTGTAGATAAAATCATTAAAGTAAAGGGAGTAGAAAAATGAAAACGAGAGAAAAGATAATAAATAAAATCACGGTAAGATTCACCTCAAATTCTTCAAACGAGGCACTTTCAAGGATTATTATAACGGGATTTATAATGCCATTAAACCCAAACGTTGAAGAAATTGCAGACGTGAAGACTGCGGTTTCCGAAGCTGTTACAAACTGTATTGTTCACGCATATAAAAATAATGACAACGAAATTATTGAACTTCGTGCTACATATACGGATAAAGGAAAACTTGCAGTTTCTATCAAGGACTACGGTTGCGGAATAGAGAATATAGAACTTGCCCGTCAACCGTTATATACAACCGATAAAGAAAACGAAAGAAGCGGAATGGGATTTTCGATTATGGAAAGTTTTTCAGATAAAATAAAGGTTGTATCTACCGTTGGAAAAGGCACGAAAGTTACCTTGATTAAGAGGATTTGCGGAAATAAACAATGAGCAGTTTTTTGAACACTAAAGAACGTATAAAAATGGCACGTGACGGTGATGAGGTTATTTTGTCTGAGCTCCTTGAAGAAAACAAACCTCTTGTAAAAAGCATAGTAAAACGTTTTTTAGACAGGGGAGCTGATTTTGAAGACCTTATGCAGATCGGAATGATAGGTCTCATAAAAGCGATACGTGGATTTGATTTTAATTATGACACTGTCCTCAGTACCTATGCCGTACCAATGATTTACGGCGAAATCAGAAGGTTTCTTCGTGATGACGGTATGATAAAGGTAAGCCGCGAAATCAAAAGACAGGCAATGGAAATAAACCGTTTTCAAGAACACTTTGAGCAAACACACGGAAGGTCTCCAACCATCTTTGAAGTGACCGAAGAACTGAAAATTACTGAGGAAGAGGCAGTCTTCGCATTATCAGCAATTCAGCCTGTAAGCCCCCTTACCTTTGAAAGTGAGGACGGTGATGAGTTTGAATTACCAATCGGTATCGACACAGTGGAAGAAAACATTGAAAAATTTGCACTTGTTCAGGCTATTGAAAAACTAAAAAAAGAAGATAGGGAACTAATTGTGTTAAGATACTTCAGGGGTTTAACTCAACAGCAAACAGCAAAGGTTTTGAACATGAGTCAGGTAAAGGTTTCAAGAAAGGAAAAGAAAATTTGCGCAATACTTAAATCCCTGCTTGAATAAATCTTGCAAATTGGAAAAAAGTGTGATATACTCTTAACGAAAAATAAAATAAAATGTAAATAGGAGTGTATTTTATGAAGATACTTGTTATCAATGCAGGAAGTTCCTCACTTAAATATCAGTTAATTGATATGAATAACGACTCTGTACTTGCAAAAGGTCTTTGTGACAGAATCGGCATCGAGGGCGGAAATTTCAAACAGAAAGTTCCCGGAAAAGAAGACTACGTTCTTCAGGTTCATATGAACAACCATGAAGATGCAGTAAAAATTGTTGTTGACGCCTTAACCGATAAAGAACACGGCGTTATTTCTTCAATGGCAGAAATCGGTGCAGTAGGACACAGACTTGTTCACGGTGCAGACAAATTCTCAAAATCAGTTATCATCAACGAAGAAGTAATTGATATTGTAAGAGAATGTAGTGTGCTCAGCCCTCTCCACAACCCCGCAAACCTTACAGGTGTTAAGGCTTGTCAGGAAATTATGGGCGACATTCCTCAGGTAGGTGTGTTTGATACAGGTTTCCACCAGACTATGCCCGATTACGCATATCTCTATCCCATTCCTTATAAATATTACGAAAAGTATAAAATTCGTAGATACGGTTTCCACGGTACATCTCATCGCTACGTTTCATTACGTGCAGCAGAGATGCTTGGTAAAAAACCTGAAGACATCAAAATTGTTACCTGCCACCTTGGAAACGGTTCTTCTATCGCTGCAATCGATGGCGGAAAGTGTCTTGATACTACAATGGGTATGACACCCCTTGAAGGTATTATGATGGGTACTCGTTCAGGTACTATCGACCCAGCTATTATTCCTTTCCTTATGGAAAAAGAAAATATGACTGCAAAAGACATTGATAAAATGCTTAACAAGGAATCGGGTATACTTGGTATCTCTGAAAAAACAAGCGACAACAGAGACATCGAACAGGGAGCAAAGGCAGGAGATGCAAGATGTCAGCTTGTTGAAAATATGCTCTGTCATCAACTTACTAAATACGTTGGCGGATATATTGCAGCTATGGGTGGTTGCGATGCAGTTGTATTTACAGGTGGCATCGGTGAAAATAACCCTGCATACAGAAAGAGAGTTGCAGAGAAACTCGGATTTATGGGCGTGAAAATCGACGACGAAAAGAACGCTTTTGCAAAACTTAACGGTCTTGAAGTTGACATATCTGCTGCTGATACTACAGCTCACATTCTTGTAATTCCTACAAACGAAGAACTTATGATCGCAAAAGACACTTACGAACTTGTGAAATAATTAAAAAAACAAGGCGGTTTAACCGCCTTGTTTTTTTATCGTCTAATTTCTCTGCCACCGTCTGATGCATCTGTAATGTAAAAGGAGGGAAGGTAACCTATTTTTTCTTTATATTCCAGAGAAACCTTTTCTTTAAATTCATCAATTGAGTCAGAATTTACAATGTTAACAGTACATCCACCAAAACCTGCACCTGTCATTCTGGCACCTACGCAACCGTTGACTTTTCTTGCTGCATCTACCAAAGCATCGAGTTCTGTGCCTGTCACTTCGTATCTATATCTTAACGAGTCGCCTGACTCGTTAATGAGCTTGCCAAATTCTAAAACATCGCCTTTATTTAGCGCTTCTACTGATTTATTAACTCTGAGAATTTCGTAAATCACGTGCTCTGCTCTTTTTTTGCAAGTATCATCCTTAATGACGTGTTTATGCTTTTCAAAGTCTTCAGGTGAAATCTCGCTCAAAGTTTTTACGGTGGGGAAAACCTCTTGCAAATATTTTAACGCACTTGCACATTCTTCACATCTCTCGTTGTATTTAGAGGAAATAAGGCTTCTTTTTTTGTTAGTATTTGCGATAACTATTTTATATCCCTTTAAGTTTAAAGGTACGTATTTGTAATCAAGAGTTGAACAGTTTAACAATACCGCTGAGTCATTTTTTCCCATAGCAGAGGCAAATTGGTCCATAATACCGCAAGAAACACCGATATAGTTTCTTTCTGCTCTCTGACCTATCAGAGCCATTCGAACCATATCCACATCTTTCGTTTCTCCTTTTTCTTCTTGAGAAAACGTTGTAAAAACTAAAGCTGTTGCGACTTCAATTGCCGCAGAGGAAGAAAGACCGCATCCGTGAGGAATCGTGTCATGGTAAAGCAGGTCTGCACCAACAATAATTTCACCATCATTAATCAATTCACTGATTATCCCAGCCTGATAATTTCCCCAACTGATTTTTTTGTAGGACTCTATGTCATCAATACTCAATTCTACGTGATCGTTTAAATCTGTGGCTTCAAGAACTATTTTTCTGTCATGTCTTTTTCGCGCAATGATAGTAGTTCCCATATTGATTGCCGCAGGCAAGACGTTGCCACCGTTATAATCAATGTGCTCACCGATAAGATTAACTCTGCCAGGTGATGCAAATACCCTTATATCTTCATTTGAATTTCCAAATCTGTTAATAAATTCTTCTTTCAACTGATTGATATTCATATTAACCTCGAAATAATTTTTGTATATTTTGTTTTTTATAAATATTATATATTAAAACTCAATTTTTTCAAGAAAAAAATCAAAAATGTTGTAAAAATAGAATAAAATTACTTTGTTCACCTCACTGAATGTAAATCTTTGATATCAACTTTTGTTTTATTTGCACAAAACCATCTTGTTTCCAGTTTTTTTACAATTACTTTTGAACAAAATTTGTTGACAATGTTAGCAAAATATGATATTATACAAACGTAAGAAATCTTGCTCTTTTTTAAGAGTTATAGCAAGAAAAAACATCTAAAAATATTTTAAGGAGAAATTTTTATGAAAAAAATCACCTCACTTTTAATTGTAGTGATGATGCTTGTTTCTCTCTTCAGCCTTAATGCTTTGGCTGTTCCGGACGGCACCAACGAAGAAACAACTACAGTTATCAAAGAATCAGTTCTTAAGGGAACTCCCACTATCGACGGTAAACTTGATGCTATCTATACAGAAAGTATGACCCTTAAGATTGGCGGTCCCGCTAAATCTTATTATAAGCCAGCAGGCGGCGCAACAGAAACAACAGCTACTGCTACTGTTTACGCTCTTTATGACAATAACTTTGTTTATGTTTTCTATGACGTAGTAGACGACACGCTTATGGCAGCAGATGAACTTTACGTTACTACTCATGCCCATCCTGCAACAAACGACGCTGTAGAACTTCGTGTTGGAGACGACCTTGAAGATCACTTTACTCCTTACTCAGGTTCATTCGATTCACATCACCTTTTCTATGCTGATGCTTTCGGAGTAAGATTCTCGAACTATCAGGACTCAATGGGTAAAGAAGAATTTGATAAAGCTAAATGCAAAGTTGTTAAAGGTGAAGGAAAATACACCGTTGAAATGGCAATTCCTACAATTAAGCCCTTCAAAGAAGGTGAAATGATTCAGTTTGAATTCCAGATTGATGACCTTCAGGATGATTTCGGTGCTCTTACATACATAGGAAACACATATCCTCACTATCTTGCGGATTTTTATTGCGGTGGTCCTACTTCTAATTACGTAGAAACCACAACACCTGTAGATCCTAAGCCCGTGGATCCTACACCTGTAGATCCTAAGCCCGTAGATCCTACACCTGTAGATCCTAAGCCCGTGGATCCTACACCTGTAGATCCTAAGCCCGTGGATCCTACACCTGTAGATCCTAAGCCCGTAGATCCTACACCTGTTGAACCTACAGACCCTGTTGAACCTACAGACCCTGTTGAACCTACAGACCCTGTTGAACCTACAGATCCTGTTGAACCTACAGATCCTGTTGAACCTACAGACCCTGTTGAACCTACAGATCCTGTTGAACCTACAGATCCTGTTGAACCTACAGATCCTGTTGAACCTACAGATCCTGTTGAACCTACAGATCCCGTTGAACCTACAGATCCCGTTGAACCTACAGATCCTGTAGATGCATCTGCTGAAGAAAGCAATCTCGGTCTTATCATTGGTATCGTTGCTGCAGTTGTAGTAATTGCTATAGTAGTAATCGTAGTTGCTAAGAAAAAGAAATAATCAGAATAAAAATGGTTTTACTATAATAGAAATGAGTTAGGCGAACACCTAACTCATTTCTATTTCTTTTTGTTTTTTGCATACTGTATGCTATTCTTGTATTATATTTTGCTATTTTTTCAATTTTTTTATTTTTTTTTGTGCGTTTTGCTCAAATTTTCCAAAAAACTCAAATTTTATCTGGTTTTTGTAAAAAAAACAATGTTGACAACGTTATAGGGTTATGATATTATAATTACATAAAATTCTTGTTTATTTAATAGCTAAACAGGATTGTGGGGAAACCCAAAATTAATTTTTTAAGGAGAAATTTTATGAAAAAAATCACCTCACTTTTAATTGTAGTGATGATGCTTGTTTCTCTCTTCAGCCTTAATGCTTTGGCTGTTCCGGACGGCACCAACGAAGAAACAACTACAATGATCAAGGAAACAGTTCTTAAGGGAACTCCTGCAGTTGATGGTAAGCTTGACGCCATTTATACAGAAAGTATGGCTCTCAAACTTCACGGCCCTGCTAAATCTTATTTTAAACCTGAAGGTGGCGCTACAGATACCACCATTACAGCGACTGTTTACGCACTTTACGATGACAACTTTGTTTACGTATTTTACGACGTTCAGGATCCTACCTTAACACAGGCCGATCCTTTATACATTGAAACTCACAAACATCCTGCTAAGAGCGATGCTATTGAATTACGTGTTGGAGACGACTACGAGGGACATTTCCCTGAATACAGTGGTTCGTTTGAGCATCACTTGTTCTATGCTGATGCACACAACACAAGATTTACTTGTTATAATAACACAATGGGCGACGAATTTGATAAGGCGAAGAGAGTTGTTACTTTAGATGAAGACAACGGCAGATACACTGTAGAAGTTGCTATACCTACCCTCAAGCCTTTCGCAGAAGGTGAAATTATCTACTTTGAATTCCAGGTTGACGACCTTCAGGACGAATTCGGTGCAGTTGCATACGTAGGTAATACATACCCTCATTACCCTGCAGAATTTTTCTGTGGCGGTGCAGTAAAAGGTAAGGGCGATACTCCCACAACTCCTGTTGATCCTGTAGAACCCACAGATCCCGTAGAACCTACAGATCCCGTAGATCCTACACCTGTAGAACCTACACCTGTAGATCCTAAGCCTGTAGATCCTAAGCCTGTAGATCCTAAGCCTGTAGATCCTAAGCCTGTAGATCCTAAGCCTGTAGATCCTAAGCCTGTAGATCCTACACCTGTAGATCCTTCACCTGTAGTTCCTACTCCTGTAGATCCTACACCTGTAGTTCCTACTCCTGTAGATCCTAAGCCTGTTGAACCTACAGATCCTGTTGAACCCACAGATCCTGTTGAACCTACAGATCCTGTTGAACCCACAGATCCTGTTGAACCTACAGATCCTGTTGAACCTACAGATCCTGTTGAACCCACAGATCCTGTTGAACCTACAGATCCCGTAGAACCTACAGATCCTGTTGAACCTACAGATCCTGTTGAACCTACAGATCCTGTTGAACCTACAACTCCCGTTGAACCTACAGACGATCCTGCAGACGCACCCGCTGAAGAACCTGCTGAAGAACCTGCTGAAGAACCTGCTGAAGAAAGCAATCTCGGTCTTATCATCGGTATCGTTGCTGCAGTTGTAGTAATTGCTGTAGTAGTAATCGTAGTTGCTAAGAAAAAGAAATAAACAGTAAGTAAAAGAGTGTCACTTTCGTGACACTCTTTTATCTTGCAAAAGCAAAAAAAGAAGGGGAATAGCCCCTTCTTTAATTTTTTCCAAGTTCTTTTGTTCTGTTAAACGATTCACAAACTGCGTTAATTACACTACCTCTCATCTGACCGTTTTCAAGCGCTTTAACGCCAACTATTGTACTTCCACCGGGGGAACATACAGCATCTTTCAATTCCTCGGGATGTCTATCTGATTTTTGTACGAGCGTTGCACTTCCTACAAGAGTTTGACTTGCATACAATAGCGCTTTGTCTCGCGGAAGCCCACAAGAAACAGCACCGTCTGCAAGAGCTTCAATGAACATATACACAAAAGCAGGACCGCATCCTGAAATAGCACTTGCTGCATCAATGTAGTTTTCGCTTATTTCATCTAATTTTCCCGAGAGTTTCATAAACGTCAGAAAAGTATCCAACTGACTTTTTGTTACTTTGGAATTGCAGGTATAGAGCACCATTCCTTCTCCGACGGAAACGGGAGTATTTGGCATTATACGAATAACTGCGACCTCACTTGCAAAATACTCTTCAATTTTCTTTATTTGTACCCCTGCAGCCATAGAAACGATAAGAACGTCTTCTCGTTCTTTTATCAAGTCTCTGATAGAAGAAATTGTATCTTTTAAAACTTGGGGTTTTACACCTAAAAAAATTACGTCTGCTTTTTGTGATATCTCTTTATTGGAGGACACACTGCCACCAATTTCGTTTTTTAACTCAGTCGCCTTGTTGATAGATAAATCAGATAATAGAACTTCTTTTTCTTCGTTACAACTATTTACGACCTTTGCAATTGCTCCGCCCATATTTCCGCAACCGATAAATCCAAAAACTGTTTTCATTTTTATCTTACCTGTCCATTTCCTTGGATAATGTATTTATACGTTGTAAGTTCTTCGAGTCCCATAGGACCTCTTGCGTGTAGCTTTTGTGTTGAAATCCCCATTTCGCAACCGAGACCAAACTCACCGCCATCTGTAAATCTTGTAGAAGCATTTACGTAAAGTGCTGCGCTATCTACGTAGGTTGTAAAATAATCAATACTTTCCGGATTACTTGATACAATGGCTTCGCTGTGTCCTGTGGAATGTTCTAGGATGTGATTTACTGCTTCTTTTACGTCAGAAACAATTTTCAATGCAAGAATATAATCAAGAAACTCTGTATCGTAATCTGAAAGTGAAGCAGGGGAGCAGTCAACAAATTTTGAGACTTCCTCGTCACCTTTTAATTCAACGGGTATTTTATTTTCTTTTATTCTCTGGTCAATAAGCAAACTTTTAAGCCTTGGTAAAAACAAATTTGCTATGTCACGATTAACGAGGCACACCTCTGCGGCATTACAAACCGACGGTCTGCTTGTTTTTGCATTATTAACTATTTTAAGCGCCATATCTATGTCGGAAGTCTTGTCAACGTATATGTGACAAATTCCCGTACCTGTGTGAATACAGGGGACAGTAGCGTTTTCCACACAAGTGTTAATAAGTCTTTCGGAACCTCTGGGAATCAGTAGGTCAACATACTTGTTAGAGCGCATAAGTTCTCTTGCGCTTTCATGTGACCTGTCTTCAATAAGTTGTATTGCGTCCACAGGACAATCGGCGTTTTTAAGACCTATTTTCAAAGCATCGACGATTGCTTTCGCAGATCTATATGCTTCTTTACCGCTACGCAACACACATACGTTTCCCGATTTAATCGCAAGAGAGGCAGCATCCGAAGTAACGTTTGGACGGCTTTCGTAAATTATTGCAACAACACCTATTGAAACAGATTTTTTAATAATTATTATACCGTTAGGACGCTTTGTTTTGCGAAGAATTTTTCCAAGTGGGTCGGGGAGGTCAGCAACTTCCAAAAGACCCTTCGCCATAGCAGAAATTCTGTCTTTTGTAAGAGTAAGACGGTCAATCATAACGTCGTTTATTTTTTCGCGGGCGTCATTTACGTCTTTTTCGTTTTCCTGAAGTATTTTGTCTGTATTATTTACCAGAGCTTCTGCCATACGAAAGAGCGCTTCGTTTCTTTTCTCACCTGATAAACTTGAAACTTCGGGCGCAACTTTTTTAGCATGTATTAAAATTTCTTTAGTAGTTAGCATTCTATTTACTCCAAAAACGTGTTCCAACTTCTTTTTTATCGACAATATCATAGAGAACCTCAGGTGTATCTCCGTTTGTAATGATCATATCTGTGCCTGCAGAGGTTGCAATTTGCGCAGCTTTAATCTTTGTTGTCATTCCACCTGTACCAAGGTCCGAGCCTTTACCGCCAGCAAGAGAAATAATATCGTCATTTATTTCGTACACATTTGATATGAGTTTTGCGTTTTTGTCTTTGTGAGGGTCGCTTGTATAAAGTCCGTCAATATCTGACAGTAAAACTAAAATATCGGCAGAAATGTTAGTGGAAACAATAGCTGCAAGAGTATCGTTGTCACCGATTCCAAGTTCTTCTGTTGCCACTGTATCATTTTCATTGATTATCGGTATACAGGAAAGTTCCATAAGTCTTGTAAGTGTGTTATGGAAGTTGCTTCTTGTTCTTTCGTCGTTTATGTCATGTTCGGTTAAAAGAATTTGTGCAACAGTATGCCTGTATTCAGAAAACAATTTGTCATATGTATACATAAGTTCGCATTGACCTACTGCAGCGGCAGCTTGTTTTGTAGGTATATCCGAAGGTCTGGATTTGAGCGAGAGTTTGCCAACGCCCATGCCAATTGCTCCTGAAGACACCAGCACGATTTCGTGACCTGCGTTTTTAAGGTCGCTTACAACTTCACAAAGTTTTTCTATTCTTCTAATATTAAGACATCCCGTTGAATGCGTAAGGGTGGAAGTACCTATTTTTACAACAATTCTCATATTATTCCCCAAAATTAAAAATTATAAAGTAAGAATACACTAAAAATATAAAAAAGTCAACAAAATATACTAAATTACAACTTCGCTTGTATCAATTCTTTCAATTTTTATATCGAGAAGTTTTTCAACAATGAAAGCTGACGCAACGTTATCATTAATTAAAACTTCTTTTTCTTTCTTTGTCATACGTTTAAGATGATATTCCATTTTCATTGCAGAAGATTTGCTTTCACAAGACCATATTGCCTCAAGAGAAACAGGTGTGTGCGATTTTGTGTATTTTGCACCCCTTTGACCTTTTGAAAAGTGCTCGATCATTCTCTTTTGAATGTCGTTTGTGTATCCCGTGTACAAAGAATTGTCTTCACATCTTATCATATAAACGTAAAACATTTTCTTACTCCGATATCTTTGTCACAATAAAGCAGTTGTTTATAAGTCTTTCGTGGCCGAGACTTGGACGGTTGACGTAATCGCCGTTATAAAACAAAACCGTAGAACTTCCTCCGTCAAGCATAGCACCGTTTTCTGCTTTTTCGTCTAAAAGAACTTTTTGAAGTACGTCAAGGTCGCACCCGATGCTCCATCCAACCTGACGCCCGTCAATTACAATAAATAAAAATTCTCCTGTGGCCCTCTGTCCAATAGCGCTTCTGGGTGCAATCCCCCAGCCACCGCTTCCATTCTTTACAGTACCTTCACCATTTACTACAATGAAAGGCGAAAAAGAAACTGCACTGACAATATCATTTTCCAAAGCCCATTTAGCAGTACAATGTCTTAATACAAGCACACCTTTTTTGTTAATTCCTATCATGTTGTATTCCGTAGCACTGTTTTTGTCAACAGGGAATACTAGATTTCCGTCTTCTATGATAAGTCCTGCAGGGCTACCTCCGTTTGAATCGTAGTTTATACCATCGGTAAAACCACCGCCGTTTATTCCCGCAATAGCATCAGAATGGGTAACCATACTTTTAACAGTTTGTCCTTTTTCAAATTGGTAAGCTGTGTCCACAAGTTTAACTCTTAGAGGGTCTGAGACAAGCATTACGTATCCCTTCCAAGTACTACCCGAAACCTCTTTTAAGTAGATACCGTTTTCAAGTTCCGTATATCCCTCAGAAACATAGAGATCTACTTGATTTTCTGCGTTTTCTTTTTCATGCACGTCAAGTTCTTCTCGTGTAGAATTGTATTCCGAATCATCTACAGCATTCTCTTCCAAAATTTTTTCAATAGTATCTTCCGGAATAAAAAGCGTAGCAAGGTATTTATGATTCATTGTTTTCATTGCAGTGCAAACCCACATTGTTTGCAGTTTAGGACTTGCACCCCAAACAATAAGTATGTAAAAAGCAAAAATCGACAATACAACAAAAGAAACTATTGCTGTAAAGAGAATTTTCACAAATGATTTTAAATTTCTCATATCTATATCCTTTCTTTAAATATTTTAATACTTATGACAGAAAAAATCAATAAAAGTTCGCGAATATTTGCGAAAAATTGACAAATATTAAAAAACGCATTTTTTTCTCAATTTTTTTCTTGACACAACACTTAAATTATGATAAAATTACTAAAACGTAGAGGCACAATAATTTAACCTTTTATCAATTTTAGAATTTACGTTTTTTAGAATCTTTTTTAGGTTCTTTTTTTGTGCTTTGAGGAGAGTATATGAACTATATTTTGAAGAATGGATACGTATTCAATAATGGCAGTTTTGACCGTTGTGACGTTTTATTGTCAGATGGACTTGTTAAAACTGTCTCTTCTTCTATTTTTGACTCTACAGCACAGGTATTTGATTTTACCAACAAATTTATTTTTCCCGGTTTTGCAGATGTACACGTTCATTTGCGAGAACCGGGTTTTATTTATAAAGAGACGATAAAAACAGGTACACTGGCAGCCGCTCACGGAGGGTACACCACCGTTTGCTCGATGCCGAATTTGTCACCAACCCCCGACAGTCTTGAAAACTTAAAGTTACAACTTGACGCAATAAAGAATGATGCAGTTGTTGAAGTTCTGCCTTTTGGAACGATTACAGTAGGGGAAAAAGGTGAGACACTTGCAGAGTTAGACGAAATGGCACCCTTCGTGTGCGGTTATTCCGACGATGGCAGGGGAGTACAAAACGAAAAGTTGATGCTCCTTGCAATGTCGAAAGCAAAGAAACTTGGCAAGATAATTTCAGCACACTGTGAAGTTAACAGTCTTTTAAACGGCGGTTATATTCACGACGGAGAATACGCTAAGAAAAACTCTCACAAAGGAATTTCATCCGAAAGCGAATATGCACAAGTTAAAAGAGATATAGAACTTGTAAAAGAAACAGGAGTTTCCTACCACGTTTGCCACGTATCGACAAAAGAGAGCGTGGAGGCTATAAGACAGGCAAAAAAAGAAGGTGTTGATATAACCTGCGAGACAGGTCCTCACTACCTTGTGTTATGCGATGAAGATTTAATAGAAGACGGAAGATTTAAAATGAATCCGCCTTTAAGATCAAGACAAGATAAAGAAGCGTTAATTGAAGGAATTAAAGATGGTACAGTTGATATGATTGCCACCGACCATGCCCCGCACTCTCACGAAGAAAAATCAAAGGGCCTTAAGGACAGTTTGATGGGGGTTGTCGGACTTGAAACAGCCTTCTCGGTTCTCTACACAAAATTAGTTTTAACAAAAATTATTTCTCTTGAAAAACTTGTAGAACTGATGTCAATAAACCCACGAAAACGGTTCAATATAGACGGTGGCTTAGAAGTGGGAAAACGAGCAGACGTTACAGTTTTTGATCTTGAAAAAGAATATATCATAAATCCCGAAGAATTTTTGTCGAAAGGTAGAAGCACACCTTTTAAAGACCTTTCTGTTTTCGGTAAATGCATTATGACAATTTATGGAGGTAAAATAGTATGGCAGAAAAAATGAACAGAAAAATAGTCCTTGAGGACGGAAGCGAATACAAAGGTTACGGTTTTGGAGATAACTGTGACAGAGTATGCGAAATAGTGTTTAACACATCAATGCTTGGTTATCAGGAAATAGTATCCGACCCAACGTATATGTACCAAATGGTAGTTATGACTTACCCAATAATAGGTACTTGCGGTGTTTCTGCCGATACTGAGACCAAAACTCCAACTATAGGAGGACTGATTGTCAGAGAATATAACGATCTTCCTTCAAACTACGGATACGTAAAAACTCTTTCCGAAGTAATGGAAGAAAACCATATCCCAGGCATTTATGGGCTAGACACAAGAAAACTCACGAGAAGCATTCGCGATAACGGTTGCAGAAAAGTTTTAATAACTTCAATTGACACCCCTACAGACAAAGCACTTGATATAATCAAAAATACAGAAATTCCAACCGACGCGGTTTCAAAGGTAAGTTGCAAGAGAAAATGGTATTCAAGAACACACAATTCTTCATATAACATCGTACTTGTTGACTGCGGTCTTGAACAGAACATCGTAGCGAAACTCAACGCCAAAGGTTGCAACGTTGCAGTAGTACCCTTTGACTGCACAGCAGAGGAAATCATAGGTATGAAGCCCGACGGAGTATTCTTATCCGACGGTCCTGGCAATCCCGATGACGTGCCTCACCTTTCTAAACTCGTAAAAGAACTTAGAGGCAAACTTCCAATTTTTGGTGCAGGTCTCGGACATCAACTTGTTGCAAAAGCATACGGCGCATCAATTACTAAACTTAAATGTGGACACAGAGGTGCGAACCACCCCGTAAAAAATCTTTTAAACAACGTAGTGGAAGTTACCTCACAAAATCACGGTTTTGTAGTAGATAAAGATAGCGTTGAAAAAACGGAACTTGAGATTGTACAAATCAATATAATCGATTCTACAGTTGAAGGATTAAGAAATACAAAAGACCAGGTTTATTGTATTCAGTATCAAACCGAAAGCGCACTCGATTCAATAGACGAGGGTGGTCTGTTTAAACAATTCACTAATGCAATGAAGGAGAACAAAGACAATGCCAAAAAGAAGTGATATTAAAAAAATTCTTGTAATCGGTTCTGGACCCATAGTAATTGGCCAGGCAGCAGAGTTCGATTATGCCGGTACACAGGCTTGTCTTGCTCTTAAAGAAGAAGGATACGAAGTAGTTCTTTGTAACTCAAACCCTGCAACGATAATGACCGATACTACGATTGCAGATAAAATCTACATGGAACCTCTCACCCTTGAATACGTAGCTAAAATATTAAGATATGAGCGTCCCGACGCTATAATTCCGGGGATTGGCGGACAGACAGGTCTTAACCTCGCCACACAACTTCACCGCAAAGGAATTTTGAAAGAATGTCAGGTAGAACTTTTAGGTACACGTGTCGAAAGTATTGAAACTGCAGAAGACAGAGAACTTTTTAAGAATTTCTGTGAAAAATTAGGCGAACCCGTTCTTCCTTCCGACACCGTTAATTCAATAGAAGACGGTCTTAGAGTTGCAGAAGAAATAGGATATCCCGTCGTGCTTCGTCCTGCCTTTACTTTAGGTGGTACAGGCGGTGGATTTGCGGATAACGCCGAAGAATGCGCGGATATTCTCAAAAACGCTCTCAAACTTTCACCAGTGCATCAAGTACTTGTTGAAAAAAGTATCAAGGGCTACAAAGAAATCGAATATGAAGTTATGCGTGATGCAAACGACACAGCTATCGCTATTTGTAATATGGAAAATATCGACCCCGTCGGTGTTCATACAGGTGACTCGGTAGTTGTATGTCCTACACAGACACTTACAAGTCAGGAATGCAACATGCTCCGTAACAGCGCCCTTAAAATCATTCGTGAACTTAAAATTGAAGGTGGCTGTAACGTTCAGTTTGCTCTTGACCCTCACTCACTTGATTATTATCTGATTGAGGTTAACCCCAGAGTTTCAAGATCCTCCGCTCTCGCGTCAAAAGCAAGTGGATATCCTATTGCAAGAGTTACTGCAAAGATAGCGGTAGGACTTACTCTTGATGAAATCAAAATTGCAAATACTCCCGCGGCATATGAGCCCACGCTTGACTACGTAATTACAAAAATGCCTCGTTTCCCATTTGATAAATTCACTGACGCCAACAACAAACTTTCAACTCAGATGAAAGCAACTGGTGAAGTTATGAGCATCGGCAGAACTATCGAAGAAAGCCTTCTTAAAGCTGTGCGTTCAATAGAAATCGGTGTTTCACACCTGTATATGAAAAAATTCGACACATATACAAACGATCAGATGCTATCTTACGTTAAAGATGCAACCGACGACAGATTCTTTGCAATTGCTCAGCTTATCAGAAACGGTGTTGACATCGGTCTTATCTGTGATGCAACAAAAATTGAAACTTTGTTCCTTGAAAAAATCAAAAACATAGTTGATATGGAAGTGGTTGTAAAGAATGCTAAATTTGACAAAGGCGTACTTTATGAAGCCAAGAGAATGGGCTTTTCTGACAACTACATTGCTAAACTTTGGGAAGTTGACGAAATTGAAGTTTGGAATCTTCGTAAAAAAGAAAATATGTTCCCTGTATATAAGATGATTGACACCTGTGCATCTGAATTTGAAGGCTACATTCCTTATTTCTACTCTACTTATGAAGAAGAAAATGAGTCGATAGTATCCGATAAAAAGAAAGTTATAGTTCTCGGTTCAGGTCCTATTAGAATCGGTCAGGGCGTAGAATTTGACTATTCTACCGTTCACGCGGTTTCTACAATCAAACGTTCAGGATATGAAGCAATTATTATCAACAATAACCCTGAAACAGTTTCTACCGACTATACAACGTCTGACAAACTATACTTTGAACCTCTTTGTGCAGAAGACGTTATGAACATCATCGAACTTGAAAAACCTATCGGTGTCATCGCTTCTCTTGGCGGTCAAACTGCTATAAACCTTGCAGAACCCCTTACAAGCCGCGGTGTTAAAATCATCGGTACAGACTGTGATGCAATAGAAAAAGCAGAAAACAGAGATGCGTTTGAAAAAGTTCTCTCCTCACTCAACATTCCTCAGCCTAAAGGTGCTGCGGTAACTAATATTGAAGACGGTGTAAAGGTTGCCGGGGAGATAGGGTATCCAGTGCTTGTAAGACCTTCCTTTGTCCTTGGCGGTCGTGCTATGCAGATAGTTTCTAATGAAGAAATGCTTCGCCATTACCTTAAAACTGCAGTTGAAGTAGACGAAGATAAACCCGTACTTGTTGATAAGTATATTCAGGGTAAAGAAGTCGAAGTAGACGCTGTATGTGACGGAACAGACGTGTTTGTTCCTGGTATCATGGAACTTGTTGAAAGAACCGGTGTCCATTCCGGCGACTCTATCAGTGTTTATCCTTCATTTACGCTTAGTCAAAAAGTTAAAGACACAATTCTTGAATACACTAAGAAGTTAGGACTTGGAATAGGAATTGTAGGACTCTTCAACATTCAGTTTATCGTCGACAAAAATGACGACGTATACATCATCGAAGTTAATCCTCGTTCTTCAAGAACAGTTCCATTCCTTTCAAAATCTACAGGCTATAGCCTTGCAGATATCGGAACACTGGTAATTCTCGGCAAATCCCTTAAAGATCAGGGAATAACAGAAATATATCCCAAGGAAAAAGAGCGCTGGTACGTTAAAGCTCCCGCATTCTCATTCTCAAAACTTAGCGGACTTGATGCCTACCTTTCTCCCGAAATGAAATCAACGGGTGAGGCAATAGGATACGATAACAAACTCAACCGTGCGCTCTACAAGGCTCTTCAGGCAAGTGGTATGAACGTAGTTAACTACGGTACGGTTTTTGCAACAATTGCCGACAGAGACAAAGAAGAAGCACTTGAACTTATCAGAAGATTTTATAACCTCGGCTTTAATATTGAAGCAACAGAAGGCACTGCAAAGTTCTTAAAAGAAAACGGTATAAGAACCAGAGTTCGTCAAAAGATTGGAGACGGCGCAGAGGATATCTTAAACTCTATAAGACAAGGCTACGTTAACTACGTTATCAATACACGTGACATTAACACTGGAAGAATGTCCGACGGACACGCCATAAGACAGTGTGCAGTTCAGAATAACGTAACAATGTTTACAAACCTTGACACAGTAAGGGTTCTTCTCGACGTACTCGAAGAAACAACACTCGGTATTTCTACAATTAACTCTTAACGAAGGGGTACTAAAGTGATTCAGGGATTATACACAATTACAGACAACAAGAAAATTGCAAAAGACGTCTTTAAAATGATTTTAAAAGGCGACACCTCTGCAATTACTGCTCCCGGTCAGTTTGTTAATATAAAACTCGAAGGAAAGTTTTTACGCAGACCAATTTCCATTTGCGACTACGACGATAATACCATCACCTTGATTTATAAGGTGGTAGGTGAGGGCACTGAAATGATGTCAAAAATGTCAGACGGTGAAACCCTCGACGTGCTCGTAGGCCTTGGAAACGGTTATTCAACAGATAAGAGCGGGGACACACCTCTTCTTATCGGTGGCGGAGTAGGTGTACCGCCTTTATACAACCTATGCAAAAAACTTATAAGTGAAGGCAAAAAAGTAACCGTTATTCTCGGTTTTAATTCTTCTGACGATGTGTTCTATTTTGAAGAATTTAAAGCCCTTGGTGCAAAGGTTATTATTACTACTGCTGATGGTTCAATGGGGATAAAAGGCTTCGTAACCGACGCTATGGGGGATATTGAATATTCATATTTCTATACCTGCGGTCCCGAAGTTATGTTCCGTGCTATTGAAAAGTGCGTTAAAACTAGCGGTCAGTATAGTTTTGAAGAACGTATGGGCTGTGGATTTGGCGCTTGTATGGGATGCTCTTGCAAAACAAAATACGGAAACAAACGTATTTGTAAAGACGGTCCTGTATTAGAAAGGGAAGAAATAATATGGTAAATACAAAAGTTGATCTCTGTTCTATTACACTTGACAATCCTGTAATTCCTGCAAGTGGTACTTTTGGCTTCGGATATGAATTTGCGGAAATTTACGATATTAACTGCCTTGGAACATTTTCCTTCAAAGGAACTACAAGGGACGCAAGATTTGGAAAGCCTACACCGAGAATTGCCGAATGTGAAG
>SVQQ01000005.1 GCA_015065265.1 Oscillospiraceae bacterium
CCATCCTGTTCTCATATCCACTCTCTTCACTCGCCTTAAGGCAGCAAGTGAAGCAGGCAAGTCCTTCACAATGATCCTCGGTAACCCCGAGCCCGATACCTATATTCCTCTTGCTCAGCTTATCAACTACTTTAAGGTTGACTGCTCCAAGGTACACCTCGTAGCAGAGGACGAGTGGGCAGATCAGGACGGAAACATCGCTCCTATCACCTATGAGGCAGGCTTCGCTCATTCTATGATCAAGTATCTTTACTATCAGATCGATGAGAAACTTCGTATGCCTATGGAAAACGTTCATTTTCCCACTAATGCTAATATCAAGGATTACTCCAAGATAATTGACGACATTACCGAGGGAACCGGTGCTGATATTGCATCTACTTCTCCCGGATGGGCAGGTCATATGGCGTTCGTTGATCCTATTCCCGAGTTCATTGGAAGCGGAGATATTGAAGAATGGCTCAACCAGCCCGCACAGATCGTAAAACTTCATCCTATGACCATTATGCAGAACTCTCTTAACGGAACCTTCGGTCAGTCCGGTGACATCGCAAACGTTCCTCCTTGTGCTGCAACTATCGGTCCTCTTGACGTAATGAGAGCAAAGGAGAGAATAGAAGTTCACGCTCTTGCTACTTGCGGAACATTCTCCTCTTGGCAGAGAATGACCTCTCGTCTTTGCACACACGGTCCTATCACTCCTTATCTTCCAAGTACTATGCTTCAGACAAAGAAGACTCAGGTATACATTTCAGAAGAACTCGCTGCTCCCTTTGAATGTTGGGAAAAAGTTGGATATTAATCCACAAATAAAAATAGACCTCGAACTGCCAAGCAGTCCGAGGTCATTTTTTTGTTTAAATCAGTAGGTGTAATCTTCAAAAAGTGTTATCATATCGTAAATAGGGGAGTACTTGTTTTCACCGTAACCGGTAACCGCAATATAAGTCTTTCCGTCCTTTTCAGCAAAACTTGCAAGACAGTGATGCGCTTCATATGTGTATCCCGTCTTGCCACCTAAAATTTCCATTCCGTCTATCTGGTCGCTTCTGACCTTGTTGAACATAGTACTGTAAAAGTCAATTCCGTTTGGATGTTGCTCTGTTGAAGTAGTTGTGTATTTGTAGGTTGAAAGAATCTTCCTACAAGTCTCATTATGTATCGCATAGTCAAGAATAAGTGCCATATCGTATGCCGTGGTATAGTGATTTGGGTCGTGAAGTCCGCTTGTGTTTGTAAAATGAGTGTCAATCAGTCCGAGTTCTTCAGCCTTCTTGTTCATCAGTTTTACAAACTCGTCTTGACTTCCGCAAATATACTGTGCAATAGCATCTGTTGCATCTGCTCCGGAGGGAAGAATAATTCCGTATAACAAGTCTATTAAAGGCACCGTTTCACCCGAAGAAAGACCTGTCACCGTGGCATTTTGTAAGTACAGAGGGTTTATTATTTCAAAGGTCATCTCAAAGGTATCGTTTAAATCTAAAATGTTCTCCACTGCTACAATAAGTGACATCACCTTTGTCATAGAGGCAGGATACATTCTCTCCTGAGAACTTTTTCTTCCAAGAACTTGTCTGTCATCTACACAGTACACTATTCCGTAAGTACTGTTAATATTTGACCCAATAGCCTTTGTATTGTCGTCGTAGATTAAATGGGTAACAGTATATTCTTGTGCTTCGGGAACAGACACCTGAATTGACGGAAGAAGTTTATTGTAATCTTCAATAACTCTTATATCCTCTGCAATTTCAGGACTTTTTGGGAATAACGCCTTAAAAATTTTTATAATACCTAAAATTGAAAAGTAAATTATAAAAATGATTATCAAAATAATTGCAATAAAAATTATAAGCCTGTCATATCTGAAATTCCGTTTTTTTGTTTTCATTATGAACTCCAAGAATTTATTTATTCTATCATAACATATCTTTTACAATCTGTCGACATCTTTATCAAAATGTTTACATTCTTTTTTTAAATAAGCATTATAAATGACAAAAGCAATTATTATAAATCCAACAACGCCAAAGAAAGGATATACTATACCTATTAGTTCCTTGAAGCCAATAAGGCTTAAAATAACGTTTAATATGGATATTATTGTAATAAAAGATGCCAGTGTTGTTTTTCTTGTCTTAAATGAGTTTTCAAACCAGTCTGAAATAGGGAAGAGGGCAGAAAGAGACGCCCCCAACATAGCAATTGTCAGGAGAAAAGCGTAAGATTTTTCAAGAATTGGATGAATCCTTTTTGCAATTTCAAGCATAGGCAAGTCGTAGGTGGCGGCATTTTCGAGAGTAAAGGTTGAAAGAATAATTGACGCTCCTAAAAGAAACAAAAACAGACATCCAAGTACCGTTGAGTTTTTAACTTGCCTTTTGCTTTTTACAGACGTTGAAACTGACGCGAAAATTCCTACTGCAGAAAAGTAATTATAAGACAAATATACAAAAGGTGAAATAAATGAATTAAAAGTAAAATTTTCAC
Source organism: Oscillospiraceae bacterium (assembly GCA_015065265.1). GTDB lineage: Bacteria > Bacillota > Clostridia > Oscillospirales > SIG627 > RGIG6353. The sequence goes on from SVQQ01000005.1 coordinate 2,494, forward strand.
TTACCTCAAAAACCATATCAAATTTTGAAATTGTAATAAACGATATTACGAGAACTGACACCACAAGCAAAGGCACTATAATAGAAAAAGACGCTACAACACCTTTTGCCCCGATAAAGACTATAACGGATACTAACAGGGAAAATATTATTCCGACTAAAAATTCATTACAGTTCAAGTATTGTGAGATAAGAGACTCAACACCTGCAGTCATAATAACGTAAATACAAAAGTAAAAAACTATTTCAAAAACCAAAATGCAGTTCTTAATAACTTTATTTTCACTTGGCGTAATTACAGAAACAAAATTTGTGTAATTTTTCTTCTTTGCCAAGTTAATAGTTATATAACTCATAACCCCAAGTCCCAAAATTGAAATTATAAAACCTATTATTCCAATAATTGAACTATCCCCGAAAAACTGCCACAGTTCTTGCCCCGAAACAAAGCCGGCACCAATAAAAGCACCGGCAATAGTAGAAGCAAGAGCAAAGGTTGAAACCCGTTTCATTTAGTATTTTCCTCTTCATAAGCACTTCTTACAGCGATTGCAAGTTGGTCAGAACAGGAGGTGTCCTTAAAACCGCACTTGATACCTCTTACCTTGTTTTCGATTTCCTCAACAGTCAAACCGTCAACCAGTGAAGAAATTGCCTTTAAGTTTCCGTTACATCCACCTGTGAAAACCACGTTTTTAACTACGTTTCCTTCAAGGTCGAAAGAAATAACGGAAGAACAGGTTTTTTTAGTTCTGAATGTGTGTCTCATTTTGTCTCCTTAATTCAAATATCGTTTGTTCAAATTTCAATTTCCTTGCAAAGTGAGAAGGAATATATCAAAACTTTTGATACTTCCATATTCTCAATTTGTTCGACAGCGTTTTTGTAAAGTCTTAACTGTTTTGAATGACGTTCTCTTAACACCTTTTCACCGTCTTTTTTGCCTACGTTATCGGTTTTGAAGTCGATTATTGTAACCGTGTTGTCCGGATTTACGTAATAACAGTCAATAACACCTTGTATAAGGGTTTTTGCTCCAATTTCATCAAGTTGACTTCTCTTCACTTCATCAGAATAAAATTCAGAAGACGGAACCTTTATAGTGTACCGCTTTTCTCTTTCTACTCTCAAAGCCTTCTTTATGTTTTTGTAAGTACCGGAAGAGAAGAAGTCAGTTAACGTTTTGTGGTTTAGTACGTTTAACTGTTCTTCTGTAATAAATTTGTACTTATAAAGCCTTTGGGCTTCTTGAATTGTTCCATTCTTTTCACAGTTTTCAAAGTCGCAGAACTGCATAAATACGTGCATTGCAGTTCCCGTGAAGGAAGCAATGTTTTCGCTTTGAAGAGAGGTGAAGTCAGGATACTTCCTTGGACGAGAAATTGAGTCCACAACTCCCTCGTCAAGTAGCCCTTCTCTTAAAGTTGAAACTGAAATTTTAAATGGTGTGTCAGTGTAAAGGGAGTTGTTGATGCTTTTAAGAGAAAAGTTAACGTTTTCTTTATTTAACGCTAAAAGAGGGACTTTTTTGTCATCGTCACTTACTTCTTTAACTAAGTTAAACTTATTTTCTTCGTCGTAACTTGCAAAGAAATTGACCTCAAAATTTTTGTCGCAAATTTGTAGGTTTTCTCCGTTATACGAGTTAATAGCATCCGTATAGCAGGAGCTTTGGCAAAGTCCAACAGAGATAAGCTTTAAAAGATCGTTTGCGGTTTTAACGTTGAAAGAGAAAGTTTGATTGTCAAGATTTGAGATTTTAAAGCTCTCTACAAATTTTTTTAAGTCTCCGGTTCCCGTTACAATAAGCTTTTTCTTAGCACGAGTCAGCGCAACGTACAAAAGCCTTAATTCTTCCTCAACTAAAGAAGATCTCGTCTCGCTTGTTGCCGCTTTTCTCACGTACGTGGCTACTCTTCCTTTGAATTTGCCCATAGGAATTGCAAAAGTAGGGCCAAAAGTATCGCTAATAAGTACTTTTTTTCTTTCGTCTAAGCGGTTGAATTTTACACCCGTATGAATAAGATAGCAAACAGGGAACTCAAGCCCCTTTGAATCGTGTATTGTCAAGAGTTTAACGCAGTTTTCGTCGGCACTTTTCTTTGTCATGCGTGGGCTTGACAACGTAAGGACGTCTAAATATAATAAAAATTTTGTTATACCTTTATATTCGCCGTTTTCAAACTTCTTGGCAATGTTGTAAAATGAAATTAAATTATCTCTTCTGGTATCGGGAGAGTTAAGTTTACCAATTGTTGTTAATAAACTCGTATCATCATAAATCTTCCATATCAGTGTATCACATGGTAAAGTTCTTGACAGTAAGCGCCAACTTTTTATCTTTTTAATAACATAATCACATTTTCTCTTAAGCTTTTCTTCACCTTCCGTTTTGGAAAGTTCATCTACTGCAAAATAGTAACTGCTCTTATTTACTGCCTGTTTTACTTCCATGAGTTCATCTGCACTGAATGCAAAAACAGGACTTGTTAGGAGTGAAACGAAAGCAACGTCGTCAGAGGGGTTATCTACCGCCTTCAATAAAGAGACGACCGTTTGTATTTCATAACTTGTAAAAAAGTTTTCAGTCGGTGTGTAGTCGCAGGGGATAAGGCGCTTTGACAGAACTTTTTGTATTTCTTTTAAACTGTCGTGTCTTCTTGCAAGTACGCAAATATCGCCAAAATTAAAGACCTTTTTCTCATTTACTAAATCTATAATACTGTCGGCAACGTACTCAAGTTCATTTTTGTCATCGAATACCGAAAGTTCAGTAGGTAATTTCGCGTCATCATTTTTAGAGAATACAAGAAAGTCTTCCTCTGTATAAACCGTCCTGTCCCTATAATTCATTATTTTTTCAAATAATGGATTAACGAAATCGATAACCGAAGAGTCGGAACGAAAATTGTTCTGCAAAGACACAAGGGTTGGAACTTCTTTTTCAGGAGCATCTTTTATGGGAGTAAACGTTTTTCTGTACTCCATGAAAATTTCAGGGGAAGCACCTCTGAATTTATAAATGCTCTGCTTTACGTCTCCAACCATAAAACGGTTATGAGAATTGGAAACAGCACGGAAAATAGTGTCCTGAAGTTCGTTTACGTCCTGATATTCGTCAATAAGAACTTCGTGGAACTTTTCGGAAAGTTCATTTGCGTAGTCGGTTTTTTCAAACTCACGGGTTTTGGAATTGTAAGTTCCTTCTTTTATCAGAGCTTTGTACGCCAGATGTGACACGTCACCGAAGGAAAAAACTTTTCTCTCAAGTTTTTCATTCCAAAGTCTCTTTTCAAAGAGGTCAATAATTGAGAACAGTTCATTTGCTATTGAGAAAGAGTTCGCAAGTTGGAAAAATAACTCTTCCTCATCCCAAATCGGATATTTTTTTGCAAGGTCCAAAATAATGTCTTTTCCTGTCGTGCGTAAATTGTTGAATAAATTTTTCGCTTCAATTTCCGCACTTGATTTAGGAGAGAAATTTCCAAGTCTTTGAGCAGTGTATTCACTTATTCTTTTAATCAGTTCACAGTCTTTTGCTGAAATTAAAATTTCAACGACTTTTATATCATCTTCAATTGCTGGAAGATATTTTTTCTCCATTTCTTCAAAGCCCGATATAACTTCACGCGCCTTTAAAAAATAGTTTCTGCAAACCTTCAATGCCTCTCTGATTTCCGAGATAATAGGAAGACCGAAATGCGTGTCAAAGAATGAAGTTTTTTTGTTATTCACGTAGTGGTCTCTTAAAACCACGTCATAAATTGAAAGCATATCCTTCCTTTTTAGAGAAGGTTCAGGATACGTTTGCATTTTGTTATATATTTCGCTTATCGTTTCAAACAAAGGGGCAAAAGTCTTTTGTGAAGAAAATGTCTCCACCACTCCTAAAAAGCCTTTCAAAACGTTTTCGGGCAAGTAAGAGGTGTCAAAAATTGTTTCGTGTTCTTCACCGTTGAATAACGAGTCGATTACGTTACTAAGCACCTGTGAAGATATGGCTTTTAATTCATTTTCTTCTCCCAATTCAAAATCTACGGGTATCATCAGATCTTTTGCACATTCGTTTACTACAAATTTGCAAAAAGAGTCTATTGTAAGTATTTTTGCGGAGGGGAGATTTAATATTTGCTTTTTCAATTTTTTAGATTGCTTATTTTCTCTATATGCTGTGCGAAGAGCAACAGAGAGTTTTTCTCTGAGTTCAGATGTCGCAGACACAGTGAAGGTTACGATTAAAAAGTCAGTAATATTGATATTGTTTTTCGTATCAGTCAGCTTTTTTATTATGCGTTCTGTGAGCACCGCAGTTTTTCCACTTCCTGCGGCAGCAGAAACCAAAATGTCACTGCCACTGTGCTCTATTGCAGAAATTTGTGCATCTGTCCAAGTGTGTTTTGCCATATCTGACTCCTTGTAAATCTCTATGAACTCATTATACAACAAATGACATAAATTTGCAATTGTTTTAAGTAATTTATAAAAAGTGAAAATCAGAAGTGAAGATAAGAAAAAATCAAGAAAATATCTTGATTATAGTTTTAAAATATGGTATTATATTAAAAACAAAAGATAAAAATTTACGTTATTTTTTTGGAGAGACTATGAAACTTCTTAAAAGATTTCTTTTACCCGCTGTTATACTGGTTGCGTTTGTTTTGATTTTTTCTTCATGTGCCAAAGTTATTGAAAACGAAAACTTCAAGACCAATGGATATATTTTGATTGACGGTGAGGAAGTTGTACCCGAATACGTCATCAAAATTGAGGATAACCTCATTTCTTTTGCCGAGTTCAGATATTATTATCTCAATCAGAAGTACGAACTTGACGGAGGAGACGATTCCGTATGGAAGGATTATCCCGAGTACGTTGATATACTTGAAGAAAACGTGTTAAATACATTGCTTGAAGTTTATTCTATACGCTCTCTTGCAAACGATGCAGGGGTTGAACCTGACTTTGAAAAGGTAAGAGAGGAAATTGAAGAATATAAAGACTCAATGGGACGCACAGAGTACAATAAAGGACTTGCATCCTATTATCTTACGGACGAGTTGTACGAGTATATACTTCAAGGCTACGACCTTTACACCACTTTGTTTGATTACTATTTTGCAGAGGATGGAAAGTCGGTTATGACTGATACCGAAATTTTAGAATACGTCGGTGCAAATTACACTCACGCAAAGCATATTCTCATTTACCCCAATACAACTATGTCGGATTCTGATTACGAAAAATATCTTGACACTATTTTAACAGAAGCGAAGAATACAGACGATTTCGACTCACTTATTGCAAAATACAGTGACGATAAGGCTATGCCCGAATACGGCTATTACTTTACCGACGAAGAGATGCCCACAGAGTTTGTAACAGCTTGTGATAACCTCAAAGAAGGTGAAATGTCAGGTATTGTTAAGTCTTCTTACGGATACCACATAATTTTAAAATTGCCTGTAAATGAAAGTGACGTAAATGAACTCTCGGACGTAGTTTACAATCAGATTTTCACAGAAATGGTTAACGAAAAAATCGAGTCAACACAGATAGAATACGCTCCCGAATACGAAAAGATTACTCCCAATTCTATTAAATAAATATTACGGCAGAGGCTCGTCCTCTGCCGCAATTTGTTATTTTAAAAGACGCTTTTATAAAAAACTTTTAATTCTCGTAACGTTTTCTTCTTCTGTTTTTACAAGCTTTTTACCTAAATTATAAGTGGTAGGGGAACAGAATGTCGCTCTGTTAAGTTCTTTTGTGATGTTGATTATCCCCATATTAGACCCCTTGATTATCATTTCAGCTATGTGCGAGGGTGAAGAATTTACCGCCGAATTCATTTTTGATTCCATAATTGCCGAAGCAGTTGAAAACAAATTCTTCTTTGCTTTTTTACCTAAGGCGGAAATCTGATATTTTGCATCACTGTTTATTTTGTCATACTCGTTTATTTGGGTAATTATCGCTCTTCTCAAAGGTGGATTATTAACCTTTGGCAAGAGAGCGTTAAGGGCCTTACTTCCTATTTCGGTACCCCAGTAAATTTTGTTTAGAAGTTGAATTTCCTTTTCCATTTTTACTCCTTAAATATAGTTTTTTGGTAGGGTAATGTAGTCGTGAATTTTTTTAAGAGCGGACTTTTCGATTCTGGAAACGTACGACCTTGAAATTCCCATTTTTTGAGCCACTTCTCGTTGAGTTATAGGAATTGTATTTTCCAGTCCGTATCTTAACTCAATAATTGCTCTTTCTCTTTTGTCAAGCAACTTTTTTACTGCATACTCTATCATTTCTTTTTTGCTTTTTAAGTCTATTTGCTCTATAATATTATCGTCAACACTTATGATGTCTATGTATGTTAGCGGATTTCCGTCCTTGTCTATTTCAATTGTGTCGTCAATGGAACTTTCAAGTGCAAGTTTCTTTTGGGATCTAAAATGCATTAAAATTTCATTTTGCAGACACTTTCCCGCATAAGTTGCAAACCTTGTCCCGTTTTTTATGTCGTATGTATCTATCGCTTTTATAAGTCCGATGGTACCTATTGATATCAGGTCTTCTTGATCATCGTAGTTTGTGTAATACTTTTTTATTATGTGTGCAACAAGTCTTAGATTTCTTATTATAAGTTCGTTTCTTGCATCTGCATCTCCGTTTTTCATTTTTAAAAAGTATTCTCTTTCTTCTGCCGCAGACAGAGGAGGAGGGAAGGACGCAGTTGTACCGGTCCTTAAAAATAAAAACGTGAATTTTGCTATAAATGAAGTTAGAATGTAACGATACATATTTTTCCCCCTTTGTTGCAGTATATGATTAAATTTCATTTTGTTGTCAAAAACATGAAAGGTGACAATTATGAATGTTTGTGTAATTGATATTGGCTCAAATACTATAAAAGCCACAATTTTCTCAATTTCAAAAAACAGAACGAAAAAGACACTTTCTTTTAAAGGGCATAAAGCAAAACTTGGCTTATATAAGGCTCACACAGAAGACGGTGTATATTTGAGTGGAGAGGGGATTTTAGTATTATGTGAGTCGGTCAGCGACCTTATTTCTTTTGCCGAAAAGCACAATTGTGACAGCGTATATGCCTTTGCTACTGCATCACTCAGAGGTCTTTTGAACGCACAGGAAATATTAGATTTGCTTTTTGAAAAATATTCTCTCAAAGTAGAAATACTTTCAGGAAAAGACGAAGCATTATACAGTTTGAAAGGGCTTCTTTCCGACGAAGATACATACAATGTTAAATCGGGTGTAATGATTGATATGGGTGGTGGCTCAACGGAAATTGTCTACTTTGACAGTGGAAAAACTCCTAAAATCGTCAGCCTTCCCTTCGGGTGCCTGAACTTGTATGAAGAATATGTAAAAGACACCATTCCTACAGACGAAGAAATTTTAAAGATTGAAAATCACGTTCAAAAAGAACTTAAAAACTGCACTTTTATAAAGGGGATAAATGAACCCGTCTTTTTAATCGGCGGAAGCGCAAGAGCAGTTTTGAAAATTGTAAAGACTTGTGTTAATAGAGATAAACTTCGCTCTGACTCTGGGGATTTCACCCTTGTAATAGATAAAATGAGAGAAGAAGACTTCTTTAATAACGCAGAAAAATTAATCCCCGGACGAACTACAACAGTAACCACCGGAGCAGTAGCATACAGAACAATTTTGAATTTTATTGCCCCTTCTTCCGTCACTGTTTCGTTAAGTGGGGTCAGGGAAGGGTATCTTGAAAAAATTCTTCCGTAAATTTATGTTGAAAAAAACTCGAAAATGAGTTATAATATACAAAATATGGTTTTAATGGTATTTTGTAATACCTTATAATGTGTTAAATAATTTTTTAGGGGAAGTATATGTCAAAACAATCAACCTACAATGACCAGAGTATTTCACTGTTAAAAGGTGCAGACAGAGTAAGAAAAAAACCGGCGGTAATTTTCGGTTCCGACGGTCTTGAAGGATGCGAACATTCCTTCTTTGAAATTCTGTCAAACTCTATTGATGAAGCCCGTGAAGGCTACGGAAACGAAATCAATATCAAGGTTACACGCGATAAAGTAATCACCGTTGAAGATTTCGGAAGAGGTGTACCTCTTGACTGGAACGAAAAAGAACAAAAATACAACTGGGAACTTGTATATTGCGAACTTTACGCAGGTGGTAAATATAATAACGACAGTGATAATTCGTCATACGAGTACTCACTTGGTACAAACGGACTTGGCGCATGTGCTACACAGTACAGTTCCGAGTTTATGGACGTTACCGCATATACAGGTGGAACTAAATATTCCATTTCCTTCAAGAAAGGTGAAGCCGTAACCGACCTTATCCGTGAAGAGTGCAGCAAACGTAAAAGCGGTACCGTTGTCACTTGGAAACCGGACCTTGACGTATTTACGGATATTAATATGCCCCTAGAGTTCTTTTGCGAAACTCTGAAAAAACAAGCGATAGTAAATTCGGGATTAACCTTGAACCTTGAATTTGAAGACGATAATTTTGACAAGCATACATTTTCATACCTCTATAAAAACGGAGTTTTAGACTACGTAAATGAAATTGCGGGAATAGATGAAGAAGGGGAAGACCTTCCCCTTGACCCTGATAGCGAAGAAGAAAACACACGTGGTAAAACTCTCACTCTCCCTGTTGTTTGGACAGCCGAACGTATGGGCAGAGACAGAGCGGATATGAACGACTATAAGTTGAAAATCCAAGCGGTAATGTGTTTTAGCACAAAAGCAACGAAGATTGAGTATTACCATAACTCAAGTTTCCTTGAACACGGCGGTTCACCTGAAAAAGCAACGAAGAGCGCTTTTGTAAAAGCCATAGACGTATACTTAAAAAACAATAACAAATACGCTAAAAACGAGCAGAAAATAGGATTTCAGGATATAGAGGACTGCCTGATTTTCGTAGTAAACTCATTTTCAACTCAGACATCCTACGCTAACCAGACAAAGAAAGCCATTACAAACGTGTTTATTGCAGAAGCGATGACCGATTTTTTTGTACAGCAACTTGAAGCATACTTTGCAGAAAACCCCGCAGATGCAGAGAGAATTGCGGCCCAGATTCTCATAAATAAACGCAGTAGAGAAAGCGCAGAAAAGGAAAGGCTAAACATTAAGAAAAAACTTTCAGGCTCTATTGACATTTCCAACAGAGTTGAAAAGTTCGTTAATTGCAGAAGCAAAGATATTGCAAAACGTGAACTCTATATAGTTGAGGGTGATTCAGCTCTTGCATCCGTTAAGACAGGCAGAGACGCAGAATTCCAGGCGGTTATTCCCGTAAGAGGTAAAACGCTCAACTGCCTTAAAGCAGGATACGATAAAATATTCAAAAGTGATATCATAGTAGACCTGCTTAAAGTGATAGGCTGTGGAGTAGAAATAAAAACAAGAGCAAATAAGCAGTTAGTTGATTTCGATATAAATGCTCTTAAATGGAATAAGATTGTTATCTGTACCGATGCCGATGAAGACGGTTTCCAGATAAGAACGCTTATTCTTACAATGATTTACCGACTTTTGCCTACCCTTATAAAACTCGGCAAAATATATATCGCAGAATCACCTTTGTATGAAATAAAGTGCAAAGACGAAATCTTCTTCGCCTACGACGAAAAAGAAAAAGCCGAAATACTTGACAAATTACAAGGCAAAAAATTCACTATTCAACGTTCAAAAGGACTTGGTGAAAACGAGCCTGAAATGATGTGGAAAACCACAATGAACCCTGCCACAAGAAGACTTATAAAGATAATGCCCGAGGACGAAGAAAAAACCTACGAAATGTTTAACGTACTTCTCGGTGACGACCTTCAAGGACGTAAAAGATTTATTTCCGAAAACGGCTACAAATACGTAGATATAGCAGATGTGTGAGGATTAAAATGGCAAGAAAGAAGAAAGAAACAGTTACAGAAACAATAATACCTGCAGAGGTTAAAGAGCAGTTTATAGCAGAAACTCTTGAAACTAACTATATGCCTTACGCTATGAGTGTCATTATTTCAAGAGCCATCCCTGAAATTGACGGCTTTAAACCTGCTCACAGAAAACTTCTTTATACCATGTATAAAATGGGACTTTTGTCCTCTTCCGCAGACAGAACAAAGTCCGCAAACGTAGTTGGTGCCACCATGAAACTTAACCCTCATGGCGATATGGCAATTTACGAAACTCTCGTCAGACTCACCAGAGGCAACGAAGCACTTCTTCATCCTCTTGTTGACTCTAAGGGAAGTTTTGGAAAACAGTATTCCAGAATGGCTTTCGCCGCATCACGTTATACTGAAGTTAAACTTGAATCATTCTGCTCGGAACTCTTTTCTGGAATTGACAAAGATGCAGTAGATTTTGTTGATAACTACGACAGTACAATGAAAGAACCGAAACTTTTGCCCGTATCTTTCCCCAATGTACTCGTTACCCCAAATATGGGTATCGCGGTAGGTATGGCAAGTTCTATTTGCTCATTTAATTTAGCGGAAATATGCGATACAACAATCGGCTTGATAAGAGACGAAGACTTTGATATTACTACAACGCTTCTGGGCCCCGACTTTTCTACAGGCGGAAGCATTGTGTATAATAAAGAGCAAATGGACTCTATTTACAATACAGGCAGAGGCTCTGTTAAAGTAAGGTCAAAATACAGATTTGATAAATCAAACAACTGTATCGAAGTATATGAAATTCCCTATACCACAGATGCAGAAACAATTATCGACAAACTTGCTGAACTTGTAAAAAGCGGAAAAGTAAAAGAAATTTCAGACGTTCGTGACGAAATTGACTTAAAGGGACTAAAAATTGCAATTGACGTTAAAAAGGGAACAGACCCCGACAAACTTATGTCAAAACTTTTTAAACTCACATCCCTTGAAGACGATTTTTCTTGCAACTTTAACGTATTGATTTCAGGCACACCCATGCTCCTTGGTGTTAAGGATATTATTCTTGAATGGCACGCTTACAGATGCGAGTGCTTAAAACGTGAAATTTACCACGATTTACAGCAGAAAAATTCGCTTTTACACTTACTTCAAGGCCTTGAAAAAATTCTTCTTGATATCGACCGCGCAATCGCAATTATCAGAAATACCGAAAACGATGCAGACGTTATCCCTAACCTCTGCGACGGGTTCGATATCGACGAACTTCAGGCAGAATACGTTGCAGAAATTAAACTGCGTAACCTTAACAAAGAGCATATACTTAAAAAGACAGCTCAGATAAAGAATCTCAAAGAAGAAATTGAAGAACTTGAATCTATCTTGAAGAGTTCAAGTAAACTCAACAGACTCATTATCAAACAACTTACACAGATTAAAGAGAAATACGGAAAACCCCGCAAGACCGACATTCTCTATTCCGACGTTGTAATTTATAACCCCGCCGAAGAGCCCGAAGAGGAATTTAAGGCACACGCAGTATTTACTCAGGAAGGATACTTTAAGCGTATTTCATTACAGTCAATGCGCGGAAGTGACGTTCAAAAACTTAAAGACGGAGACAAAATTCTGTTCTCCTCTGAAATATCAAGCAAAAACGAACTTATTTTCTTCACAGATAAAGCGCAGGCATATAAGACAAAACTGTCTAACTTTGAGTCCGTAAAAGCATCGGCACTCGGTGAATACGTGCCCGTTAAACTGGGCTTCGATAATGATGAAAAGGTGATTTTCTTCGCTCCTGTTGACGACTTCAATAAGCGGCTGTTTATCGCTTTTGAAAACGGTAAATGTGTAATAATACCCCTGTCAGGTTTTGAAACAAAAAATAACCGTAAAAAACTCACAGGTGCCTTTTGTCCGACACAAAGCGTTGCCTTTATGATGGTGCTTGATAAGGGTGAAGAAAAGGAAGTGTTCTTGAAGACTCACCTCGGAAAAGCCCTTGTTATAAACACAGCCCTTGTTCCTTTGAAGTCTACAAAAACTTCCCAAGGAGTACAGGTAATATCTCTTAAACCTACCGATAAGGTCGAATTTGTTTGTCCTGTAGAAACAATGCCTAAAAAACCGCTTCCTAAATACAGAAAAACTAAAATCCCATCTGCAGGAATGGTTTATAACGAAATTGACATTGATGAAAATCAGACAACCCTTATTTAATTGATACAATTCTATTTACAATGCAAAATATTTATGGTATAATTATAAAATAATCTATATTTGAAAAAATTAAAGGACATGAATATATGAAAAATCCTTTGCTTTCAAAACTGAATAAGTATCGAAATGAAATAATAGCAATAGTTCTTATGGTATTATTTTTCACTGTGTGCGCTGTGAAAATTGATATCAGAGCACTTTATATCGGAATAGTATTTGTACTCATTTACGTTTGCCTTTTAGTTGCATTCTATTTTGCTACAAGAGACAAAAGGGCAGAGAAGAGTAAAAAAGATAAAATTTTAAGTAACGTAACCGTTGAGTTTCTTATGAATCTCGACACCCCCGTTGCTATTCTTGACGACGACGGAGTAATACTGTGGTACAATCAGAAGTTTTCCGAAGACAAAGACAGTAAAGCCCTTTACGGAACAAATATCAACGATTTGCTTGAAAATAAATTAAATCTTAATCGTTTGAAGGAAAGTCTGTCAGATAACCTGAATTTTGACGAGGGTTTGTTCGCATCTCTTTCGGGAGTAAAATACAGAGTGTTTTCCTACAAGCATTCTGCCTCCTTTGGCGGCGAGAACTTCTATATAACCGTTTGGCACGATATGACAAAGATTCAAGAACTTGAAGAAAAACTTGAAATGAAAAATCCTGTAGTTTCGTATATCTACATCGATAACTTCTATGATGCCGGCGGTTCAATGCTCAATAATTACCGCACCGTTACCGCAAAGGTTTCATCACTGCTCTATGAGTGGATTAGCTCCTTTAACGGTATTATCCGAGAGTTTGAGAGGGATAAGTATATAGCGGTTTTCGACAAGCAGTATCTTGGTGAAATCACCGATAAAAAATTTGATATTCTCGATAAAGTAAGGGAAGTTTGCGAACAAGAAACAGACACACTTGCCACACTCTCTATCGGCGTTGCGTGTCTTGCAGACGCTACTTTTGAAGAGAAAAATAAAATTGCTCACCAAGCCATTGACCTTGCTATGCAGCGTGGTGGTGACCAGGCGGTAATTAAGTTTGATGAGTCAACCGAATTTTACGGAGGTAGATTCAAGACAGTTCAAAAGAGAACGAAAATACGTTCAAGAATTATTGCCCAAGACCTTATACGACTTATCGCTAACAGTTCCAACGTATTGATTATGGGACATAAATTTGCCGACCACGACTCTATTGGTTCATGTGTGGGTATTGCAAGTTTAGCTCTTGAATATAACCCCAAAGTAAACGTAGTTATCAACAAGAACGATAACAACGTGATAAAACTTATCAAAAAGGTCGAAAGCCTTGACAAATATAAAAACATATTTGTCGATGCCTTTGACGGACAGGATTTAGTAAGCGAAAAAACTCTTCTTGTTATTTGTGACGTTAATAACTCTCAGATTTTTGAGTCAAAAGATATATATGAGAACGTAAAAGACGTAGTTGTTATTGACCATCACAGGAAAACGGGCGAATTTGTAATCGAACCTCTTATCACATATATTGAACCTTCCGCATCATCTGCAAGTGAACTTGTCTCTGAAATACTCGAACAGGTTACACCTCCGGGTTCACTTTTGAAAGAGGAAGCAGAAATGCTATTTGCAGGTATGGTTCTGGACACAAAACAGTTTTCCAAAAATACAGGTGTTCGTACCTTCTCTGCAGCCCTTTACCTTCGTTCAGAGGGAGCAAGTCCTTCTGAAACAAACGCACTTTTCAAATCCAGTTTTGACGACTTCTCCCGTGAAGCGAAGTTTATGAACAACGTGGTAATTTACAGAGACATTATCGCAATTTCCATGCTTGACACAGAAGGAACTGTAGAAGATAAAATATCCGCATCAAAGGTTGCCGACAAACTCCTTGAAGTTGACGGAGTTCTCGCATCGTTTGTACTGTGCAATATAAAAGATGCGGTGCATATTTCCGCAAGGTCTATCGGTACTGTAAACGTGCAGTTAGTTCTTGAAAAACTTAACGGAGGCGGACATTTCGACTCCGCAGGAGCACAAGTATCCGACTCAACTATGACCGCAGTTTTACAAGATTTGAAAGACTCTATTGACGAATATTTAAACACCGAAAAGAAAGGCTAAAATACTATGAAAGTAATTCTTACTCAGGATGTAAAATCACAGGGAAAGAAAGGACAGCTAATAGACGTTTCCGACGGATATGCAAAGAACTTTCTTCTTCCTAAAGGACTTGCAATAATTGCAGGTGCCAAAGAAATGAACGAACTTAAAAACCGCGAAAGTGCAAAACAGTTTAAGATAGAAACAGAACGTAACGAAGCAAAAGAACTTGCAAAAAAACTTGAAGGCGTTGTAGTAAAGATTTCTGCCACCGCAGGTGCGGAAGGTAAACTTTACGGTTCGGTCACTTCAATGGAAATTGCCGACGTTTTGAAGAAAGAACGTTCAATCGAAATTGATAAAAGAAAAATCGTTATGGGTGACCCCATTAAAGCATTTGGCAGTTACACCTTCGACGTTAAACTTTACCCCGAAGTTACAGGAAAACTTAACGTTATCGTAACGGAAAAGAAGTAAAAATCAGGAGAAATTTATGAGCGTTGCCGAAAAAAGCAGAACTGACGTTCAGTCAACATTTATGAGACAGTTTCCTTACTCACTTGAGGCTGAACAAGCAGTAATAGGATCTATTATACTTGATGCAGAACGCATTTCCCAGGTAACCGAAATAATAAAGGCAGAAGACTTTTACGTCGATAAGCACAGAGAGATTTACACTATCCTTCAAAGTATGTATCTTGAAAGCAGAAGTATCGACCTTATCACTCTGCTCAACAACCTTGTTACATCGGGTTCCTATAACGAAGACAATGCTAAGAATTACGTAAAACAACTTTGTGAAATGGTACCTGCGGTATCTAATATTGTTGACTATGCGAAAATTGTAAGAGACAAAGCGCTTCTTCGCCGTCTCATAACAGTATCCGAAGAAATAAGCGAGAGCGCTTATCAGGATACCGACGACGTTACAAGTCTTGTGGACTCTGCAGAGTCGAAAGTCTTTGCGTTAACACAGGGAATGATAACAAGCGACTTTGCATCTATTCACGACGTAATTCTTGAATATTATAACGAGCTCGACCTTATTATGAACGACCCCGAAGCAGCTAACGGAACCCCTACTTATTATCGTGATTTGGATAAACTTCTTGTCGGTATGGGCAAGGGCGACCTTGTACTTATCGGTGCCCGTCCGGGTATGGGTAAAACCAGTTTTGCCCTGAATATTGCCTCTCAGGTCGCAATGCACCAAAAGAAGAGCGTTGCTATTTTCTCTCTTGAAATGTCAAGTACTCAGCTTGTTGGAAGAATGCTCTCCAGCGAAGCACGTATCGATAGTTATAAACTGAGAAAAGGTAACATTTCTCCCGAAGAATTTCAGGCTCTTGCCAAGGCGGCTACCGCACTTTCAAAGACACAGATTTATATTGACGACTCTACCGACGTTACAGTTACAAGAATGAAGGCAAAACTTCGCAGGATTAAAAATCTCGGACTAATTGTCATCGACTATCTTCAGCTTATGCAGTCCGACAGACACATTGATAACCGTGTGGTTGAAGTTGCCGATATATCAAGAAATCTTAAAATTCTTGCAAAAGAGTTTGGCGTACCTGTAATTACTTGTGCACAGTTGTCACGTGGTCCCGAGTCAAGACAAAGTAAGAAGCCTATGCTCTCTGACCTTAGAGACTCAGGTGCTATCGAACAGGACGCAGATATCGTTCTTTTCCTTTACAGAGACGAATACTATAAAGATTCAGGTGACGAAAGTGCTGTAAAGAACGAGAATATTGCCGAAGTAATAGTTGCAAAGAACCGTCACGGTGCAGTCGGAACTGTTAAAATGGGTTGGGAAGGTCAATATACGAGATTTACCACGTTGGACAATACGTATGAGGAAAATTGATAAATTTGAGAATAAACTTCTTAAAACAATAAAGAAATATAATATGTTAAATGCAAAAGACAGAGTTCTTGTTGGGCTTTCGGGCGGTAAGGACTCTGTTGCCTTGCTTTATTCTCTTAGCAGAATTTCAGATATTTTAGACGTGGAGTTAGTCGCTTTCCACATGAATCATATGATTAGAGGAGAAGAGGCTATAAAAGACGAGACCTTCTCGAAAAATTTTGCAAACAGTTTAAACGTCAAGTTTTTCTCCGTAAACATCGACGTGCTTAAAGAAGCAGAGACTTCCGATTTGGGTGTTGAGGCAGTTGCCAGAAACATCCGATATAGTCAGTTTGAAAAGATTGCCAAGGAGAATGGCTGTAATAAAATTGCCACAGCCCATACAGCGTCGGATAATAGTGAAAATGTTTTAATGACTCTTACCCGTCACGGAAAGATAAATGGAATTCCACCTGTTCGTGACAGTATTATCAGACCTCTGATTTTACATTCAACACAGGAAGTTTTAGATTATTGTGAAAGTCACAGTTTAGAGTACGTTACCGACAGTACAAATTCAGACGAGAATTATACTCGCAATTTTTTCAGAAACAAAGTAATTTCGGAAATTTCAAAAATAAATCCCTCTTTTGATGAATCCTGTATAAAAATTTCTGAAATTTCACGTTCTAATGATGCTCTCGTGCAGTTAGAGGTCAAAAGGTATCTTGAAGAGCACACAGAACCTTTTTCTACTGATGCACTGAAAACTATCGTTGACTCAGTATCTCACTATAACGTAATATACAACTTATTCTCTTTAAAACTTCGTGAATTCGATAGCGAACTTTCTTATTCACAGTTTGATACAGTTTTGAATATAATCAGACAGGGTAGCGTGGGGGATACAGTCACTCTTTCAAACGACGTTGTTATCAGGCGCACCTATGATGAAATTGAGATAACAAAATCAAATATTACCCCCGAAGATTTCTCTTTTGAAGTAAAAATAGGCGCAAACCCTATACCTCACAGCAATATAATCCTTTATTTAGAAAAGGAATCTGATTATTTTGAAAGATGCTCAAAAAATGAATTAAAATCTTCAAAAGTTAACAAATTAACAAAGAACATTTTAATAAAATATAATATAATAAACTCAACTCTTATTGCCAGGTCAAGATTAAACGGTGACTCATATGTCTGCCGAGGCATTTCGAGAAGTGTAAAAAAGTTTTTTGTAGATGAAAAAATTCCCTCATCTTTAAGGTCGAGAATACCCATTGTCTGCGACAACGACGGAATTGTTTGGGTTGCGGGTTTAGGTATTGCAGATAGATTTAGAGACGTCAAAGAAGATAAAGGGGAAACCTATTCTTTATCTATAGAATTTACAATTTAAGGACGTTTGAAAGGTGAAAAAACAATGGCAGAAGACAAAAGCATTTTAAAGAACAGTTTATTTTGTGATATTGATAAAGTTCTGTTTACAGAAAAACAACTCGACGACATTGTAGGTAACGTGGCTAAAGCCATAACCGAAGCATATGCCGAAAAGGTTTTAGTAAAGAAAGAAAAACTTGTAATTCTCGGCGTACTTAACGGTGCATTTCAATTTGTGTCAGACCTTGTTAAAAAGATTGATTTACCTATCGAGATTGAGTTTATGTTTGCCTCTTCCTACGGTAGCGGTACAAAGTCAACGGGCGAAGTTACAGTTAAAGTCGGAAAGAACCCCGAAGTTCTTGAAGACCCAGATACTAATATCATAATAGTTGAGGATATAGTTGACTCGGGAAACACACTGTCACAGCTTCTTTCCGTTATGCGTGAAAAAGGAAATAAGTCGGTAGCTTTGTGCGCATTGTTTGATAAACCCGAACGCAGAGAAACAGACGTCTACGTAGACTTTCTGGGCGCTCGCGTTCCCGATGAATTTATCGTTGGCTACGGTCTTGATTACAGTGAAAAATACAGAAATTTACCATACGTTGGAATTCTAAAAAGAGAAATATATGAATAACTTTTGAAGGAGTGATGCTTTTTAATGAAGATGAAAAACAGTTTTAAAGTCATAGCTTTTTATGCTGTTCTTATTATAGCGATTTTGTGGGCTACAACAGCCTTACTAAATACACAAAGCGAAAAAATAGGATTTAGCGATATAGTCAAATATTTTGAAGACGAAACAGTAGAAGAGTTTCATGTTGACGACGACAATACTCTGTATCTAACGTTCAAAGCAGAAGAAGGACAAGAGCCCAAAACTGTCAAGTATAAGCTTAGAAGTCTTGAACTTTTCGAGGCATATCTTGGAAATACCATCAGAGAGCAGAGCGCAAACGGCATCATAACAAGTTATGAATATACCGCTCCCACCCCGATTCCCATTTGGGTATCCTTCTTGCCCTACATCATAATAGCAGTAGTGTTCATTGTTATCTGGTTCTCCTTTATGAATCAGACAGGCAAGGGCGGAAAAATGAACTCATTCGGCAGAGCCCGTACTAAACTCGGTTCAGACGAAAAAAACAAGGTCCTCTTTACCGACGTGGCAGGTGCCGACGAAGAAAAAGAAGAACTTGTAGAAATAGTTGAATTCTTAAAGAATCCTCAAAAGTTTACAGATCTTGGCGCACGTATTCCCAAAGGTGTCCTTTTAGTAGGCCCTCCCGGTACAGGTAAAACACTTCTTGCAAAAGCAGTTGCAGGTGAAGCAGGAGTTCCTTTCTATTCAATTTCTGGTTCCGACTTTGTTGAAATGTACGTGGGTGTAGGTGCATCACGTGTAAGAGACCTTTTTGAAACTGCAAAAAAGACTTCCCCCAGTATCGTCTTCATTGACGAAATTGACGCAGTGGGAAGACATCGTGGTGCAGGTCTTGGTGGCGGACACGACGAAAGGGAACAGACACTTAACCAATTGCTTGTTGAAATGGACGGCTTTGGTATAAACGACGGTGTTATTGTAATGGCGGCTACAAACCGCCCTGACATTCTCGACCCTGCACTACTTCGTCCGGGAAGATTTGACAGACAGGTAACAGTAAATTATCCCGATATAAACGGACGTGAAGCAATATTAAAAGTTCACTCAAAAAACAAGCCATTTGAGAAAAACGTAGATATGCTCACAATTGCAAAAACTACGGTAGGCTTTACAGGCGCAGACCTTGCAAACCTTTTGAATGAAGCAGCCCTCCTTGCCGCAAGAAAAGGCAAACGCCTAATCGGTATGAAAGAAATAGAAGAAGCTTCAATAAAAATTATTGTCGGTACTTCTAAAAAATCTCTTAAACGCAACGAACTCGAAACAAAGATGACAGCCTACCACGAGGCAGGACATGCGATTGCTCATTTTGCTCTTCCTACCCTTGACCCCGTACAGCAGATATCTATTATCCCAACCGCAAGAACTGGCGGATACACCTTGTCAGTTCCTCAGGAAGACCACTATTTTACTTCCCGCCGTCATATGCAGGAAGAAATCGTATCTCTTCTCGGTGGACGAGTTGCAGAGTTTTTAGTTTTTGACGACTTTACCACAGGTGCATCAAACGATATTCAAAGAGCAACCTCTCTTGCTCGTAATATGGTCACCCGATACGGTATGAGTGATAAACTCGGTTCTGTCGTTTACGGTTCAGAACATGGAAACGACGAAGTGTTCCTTGGCAGAGACTTTTCTAACACTAAGAACTATTCCGAAAAAACCGCTTCCGAAATTGATGACGAAATCAGATTTATTGTGGACGATGCATACAACAAATGCACACAAATCATCAAAGATAATATGGACAAACTTAACCTCATTTCAGATTATCTTATTAAGAATGAGATTATGGATGCAGAGCAGTTCAAGTTTGCCATGGAAAACGATGCAACAGTAGAAGAACTTGAAAAAATCCGAGATGAAAAGCACAAAATGAGTGCAGAGGAGAACGTCAACGCGGAAAAGAAATCTGAAGAAACAACACAAGAAACAACTTCACAAGAATAAAACAAAAAAGATTGCGAACGTTCGCAATCTTTTTTTGTTTTATATCTCGTTTTCAAAGAAAACTTCGTCTACCTTAAACTCGCGACCCTTCAAATAATAAAGTAAATCACTTTCATTTGAGGGAGAAAAGGAAAGTTTATAAGAATAAAGCGCTTGAAATTTATAACCTATTTTTTTATCGTCTCTATTCACTCCATATTTACCGTCACCAACGAGAGGGTGTCCCATATGAGCAAATTGAGCGCGTATTTGATGAGTTCTTCCTGTGACGAGAGTTACTTCAACAAGAGAGATATTTCTCTTCACGTCACTTCTTATAACGTTGTAGAAGGACTCTGCACTTAATGCGTTTGGCGTGGGCTTTTCAAAAACTTTTACTATGTTTTGTGAGCTGTCTTTTAACAAATAATTTTTTATGTGTCCGTTTTTGTTATTGAAAGTTCCGTGAACAAGAGCCAAATATTTTTTTGTTGTCTCATTGTTTTTTATAAGGTCATTTACACATCTTAGCGCCTGCGCATTCTTCGCACAAATTACAATGCCACCAGTGTTTCTGTCAATTCTGTTACAAAGTGCGGGAGTAAAACTCCGCTCTTCGATTGGATTATATTCACCCTTGTGATAAAGGTACGCCTTTACTTTGTCAATGAGAGTGCCTGTCTTTTCCTTTTCATCGGAATGAACTATAACACCTGGTTTTTTATCTACTAAAAGAATGTTTTCGTCTTCGTAAATTATGTTAAGTTTTGGATTGAGTTTAGTAAAAGACAAATCTGAGTCAGTGACAAAAAACTCGTCTTTTATATAAAATTCTACAAGGTCGCCTTCTTCGAGCCTTGTGTTCTGAACTGCTCTTTTGCCATTAACTTTAATTCTCTTTTCTCGAATGAATTTATACATCAAGGATAACGGAAGAGTAGGTAAAGATTTAGTAATATATTTATCCAGTCTTTGTCCTGAATCGTTTTTTGTTATTTCAAATGCTTTTATAAAATCTTCCCCCTTAATCAAGGTATGCTTCAAGTCTGTTTATTTTAAAGCCTTTTGCAATAAAATTACGTTCATACTCAGTTTTTACGTTGTCTTCTTCTAGTTCCTCTGTATGCAAATCAAAAGTGACGTTTTCAAGCCTGTATCCACATTCCACAAAGGTTTCAAGAGAATAATCGAACAACTCTCTGTTGTCAGTCTTGAAGTGAATAGAGCCCCCTTTTTTCAAAAGTTTTTTAAACACTTCCAAAAATTGTGGACTGGTAAGCCTTCTTTTTGCGTGTCTCTTTTTTGGCCAAGGGTCACAAAAGTTTATGTAAATTACGTCAAACATTTCAGAAGGGAAGTACTCTGTAAGTTCTTCAGCATCACAGTTGATAAATCTAACGTTTTTTAGTTCTTCATCACTGATTTTTTCTAATGCAAGTACAATTATGTCCGTCGCTTTTTCAACTGCAATAAAGTTTATATCCTGATATTTTGAAGCCATACCTTTTACAAAGTCACCTTTTCCGCATCCGATTTCTAAACGAATGGGGTTTGTATTATCAAATGCAGATGGCCAGTTGTCCTTATAGTCAGAGGGTGACTCAATGTAGTAATTCTTACACGCCTGTATTCTCTCAGGTGTGTGTTTTCTTTTTCTTGCTCTCACGTTTTTATCTCCGATTTTCTTTATTCAACAAGTATTATAGTACTTTTCCCTTTTTTTATCAAGTAGTAAGAATAAGTATTTTTCAAGTTGTCAAAAATCTAAGGAAGAACGGGGGAGAGAAATGATAAAGTTATCGAAGGAACTCAACGAACTCTTGGAACAAGCTAAAATTATTTCAATAAATTTAGGACATTCTTTTGTAGGAAGTGAACATTTGCTTTTAGCTATACTTAGTAATAAAAAATTAAGTATGGCCATTAGACAAGAGTTACCGAACTCAAAAGACTTAACGTACGCGAAAACTATGAGTGAGGTTGTAAAAATAAGAGGGAGAGGAGAAAGAGGTGCTATAAGCATTCAAAAACTATCAAGCGATTTACACTCTATAATTGAAAACAGTTTTAAGTATGCCTTTGAAAAAGGAGAAAAAGAAATTAAAATATCTCACGTTTTAGAAGCGATAAAAAAAGAAGAAAATTGCCTTGCAATGAAACTTATAAATATCAAATTTGGAAAAGAAAGAAGTATTGAAATGCATTATGAGCCCTTAAAGAGTGAAAAGGCGTTAACTTATGATACTATAAAACAGTTAAGAAGCGAAACACCTATTCTTAATAACTTTTCAAAAGACGTAACTTTAATGGCGTGTGAAAATATGCTTGACCCCGTAATCGGCAGAAAAGAGGAGATTAACAGAGTTCTTGAAATACTTTTAAGAAAAAATAAAAACAACCCTTGCTTAATAGGCTATCCGGGAGTTGGAAAAAGTGCTATAGTTGATGCCCTTGCTATGAAGATAGTTAAAGGGGAAGTACCGCCGCAACTTCAGGAAAAAAGAGTGGTCTCACTCGACATTTCTTCGCTCCTTGCAGGAGCAAGATATCGAGGTGACTTTGAAGAACGAATAAAAAAGATAATGGATGAAGTAAGAAAAACTAAAAACGTAATATTGATGATTGATGAACTGCATAACATTGCTAATACGTCTACGGGAGAAGGATCACTTGATGCAGGAAATATCTTAAAGCCTGAACTTGCACGTGGGGATATCAGTATAATTGGTGCTACCACCGTTGACGAGTACAGAAAATTTATCGAAAAGGATGCTGCGTTAGACAGACGCTTCCAAAAAGTTTTAGTTAAAGAACCAAGTAGAGAGGAAAGTATCTCAATATTAAGGGGATTAAAAGAAAGGTACGAAAGTTTTCACGGTGTCAGAATTACCGAAAGTGCAATTATGAAAGCAGTAGATTTGTCAATAAAGAACGTTTATAATAAATATTTGCCTGATAAAGCGTTAGACCTAATTGACGAATCGGCATCGAGAGCAAAAATTCTACAAAAAAAGTTAGTTGATGATGAAGATATAGAAAATACGCTTAACAGATATAAAAATAAAAAGCAAGACTTGTTGATAAAGGAAAATGTTGACAAGCTAAAACAAAATTTAAACAAAAAAGTGTTAGGTCAAGAAAAAGCGATAGAAAAGCTTATAGAAACCTATACTAATTTCGAAGTGCAAAAAACAAGGTTCACTTCTATAAATTGCCCGTGTATCTTTTTTGGCGGTCCAACAGGATGTGGCAAAACCAGCCTTGCGAAAAGTTTTTCAGACGAAGTTTTTGGAGAGGGAACACTTTTGAAAATAGACATGGCAGAATATAGTGAAAAGCATTCAATTTCAAAACTAATTGGTTCACCTCCTGGATACGTAGGATATGAAGAAAGCGGAATACTTGTAAATGAAGTTTCAAAAAATCCATTCAGAGTCATAGTTTTTGACGAAATAGAAAAATCCCATCCCGACGTTTTGAAAGTACTTTTAAAAATACTTGACGACGGAGAACTTCTTGACAGGCGCTCAAGAGCAGTTGACTTCAAGAACACTTTTATTATCTTAACTTCAAATTTAGGCTTCGACAAAAACACAACTACGTCAGGATTTTTAAAAATTGAAAAAGAAGAAAAACTCATCGAAATAAAAACTTTTCTTGGAAATGCTGTTTTCTCTCGCATAGATGAGATAATCCTTTTTGAAAAGCCAAACTTAAAGGACGGTAAAAAAATTTGTGAGTATCTTATTTTGAAAAGTGTAGAGAGTTGTAAAAAGGTAGGTTTGGATGTTTCTGTAGAAAATGATGTTATTGACTTAATACTTGAAAAATCGGATATAAAAAATTTAGGTTATAGAAATTTATGGAAAAATTATTTTAAATTAGTTGAAAAAACAATAAATGAGGAAATTATCAATTCTTGTCACACACATAAGCAATTGTCAATATACGTTGATGAAAACGGTGAAATTAATATAAGAAGACAATTTAACAAATTAAATCTTGAAAATAATCAACTTTCAATGTATAATAGACAAAAATGTGTTGATTGAGAGGACAGCTTAATGTTTGACTTTTTGATACCTGATTTTTATTTTCATACAATTTATGACGTGCCCATTTCTTTCTATAAAGAAAATAATATAAAGGGTATCCTTTTCGATATTGATAACACCTTGGAACCCTACCAAACAGAAACTCCAGGTGTAAAGGCAACAAGTCTTTTTGAAACACTTAAAAAAAATGGTATTAAAGTTGCGGTAGTATCAAACAATCACGAAGAGAGAGTTAAGAAATTTTGCGAACCTCTTGGAGTTTACTATTCGTATGAATCGGGTAAACCGTCCTCTAAAAAAATTAATGAACTAATTGAAAAATTAGGACTTGATAAGAGTGAAGTTGCGATTGTAGGTGACCAGATTTTCACAGACGTATGGGCTTCCGCAAACTCTAAAATCAAAGGAATTTTAGTTGATAAAATCAATTCACAAGAAAGTTTTTTTATAAAAGTTAAACGTGTTCTTGAAATACCGTTTTTTAAAAAGATTCAAAAGAAAGGATACGGAAAAATCAAATGAAATTAGCAAAGTTTGGTCCTGGTGGTAACTCGTCACTTTTTGCCGAAAAAGGACACAAATCCAGTTTAGATGCACCTGCGTGGGTCAAAGAAATGAATCTTGACGCATACGAATACGAATGCGGTAACGGTGTTAGCGGAAGCGAAGAAACCTTTGCAAGAATTGGCTTGAAAGCTGCAGAATATGGCGTTGCAACATCTTTGCATTCGCCTTATTACATATCCTTATCAGGAGTTGTAGAAGAAAAAAGAATAGGAAGTATTAAGTATATTTTACAAAGTGTTAACGCCGCAAAGTTACTAGGTGCTACAACTGTAGTTGTACATGCAGGAAGTGCCGCTAAAATCGACAGAAACGATGCGTTGAATCTTGCAAAAGACACTCTTGAAAAAACTATAGTTGAAGTTGAAAAAATAGGCTTCGGTAACGTAAAAATCGGACTTGAAACAATGGGTAAAATAAATCAACTTGGTACTGTTGATGAAATTATAGAATTTTGTAAGATAGACCCAAGATACGTACCTGTTGTGGATTTTGGACATCTCTATGCTCGTTCTTTGGGCGAGAATATTATCACGTCAGACGATATAAAGAGAATATTCGATAAAATTTCCTCAGAACTCGGAGCAGAAGTCGCCGAAAACTTGCACTGCCATTATTCTTGCATTGAATATTCAAAAGGCGGAGAACTTAAGCATTTAACCTTTGATAACGATAAATTTGGACCTGACCCCGTAATGTTTGCAAAAACGATAAGGGAACTCGGCGTTTATCCAACGGTTATTTGTGAATCTGCAGGCACTCAGGACGTAGATGCAAAATTTTTAAAATCTGTTTATCTCGGAGCAATTTAATGTCAATAATAGAAAATTTCAGAAAACAATTTTTTAAAAAGTACAATAATTGCGCGGCACTGGTTTTGTCTCATTCTAACAGACTGTACCTGTCAGGCTTTTCTTCGAGTGACGGAGTGGTTTTAATTACTCCAAATTCTTCTTATCTTATTGTGGACTTTAGATATTTTGAAATGGCAAAAAATAAGTCTAACACTTTTGTTCCTATTCTTGCAGATAGATCGCTTTTAGCAGTTGCAAAGGAATTACTGGATAAAGAAAAAATAAAGAGTATAATAATAGAAGACGATTATGTAACCTTGTCTTTAAGCCGTAGAATTAAAGAAGTTTTTAACGATTGCGAAATTGCGAGTTTTGAAGGCTTTTTGAACGAATTAAGGTCTGTAAAAACAGAAGATGAAATAAAAAGAATACAAAATGCACAGAATCTCACCGACGCTACATTTTCGCATTTGCTTGAAATTTTAAGCCCCTCAATGACCGAAAACGAAGTAGCGTGTGAACTTGACTTCTTTATGAGACGAAACGGAGCCGAAGAATGTGCCTTCAAGACAATTGCAGTCTCAGGCAAAAAGTCATCACTCCCTCACGGAGAGCCGTCCGATATTCTACTTACAAAAAACTCTTTTTTAACTCTGGACTTCGGGGCTAAATTGGACGGTTACTGTTCTGATATGACACGAACAGTTGTCATTGGAAAAGCGGACGAAGAAATGAAAAGAGTTTACGATATTGTATTGTCTGCACAACTTTCTGCAATAAATGCAGTTCACGAGAACGTTATCGGATGTGACGTGGATTATGCCGCCAGAAAAATTATTGCGGATAACGGATTTGGAAACTGTTTTGGTCACTCTACCGGTCATGGCGTTGGAATAGATGTCCACGAAGCACCTTCGTTTTCACCAAATTATAAAAAAGAAATAAAGAAAAATTCGGTTTTGAGCGTTGAGCCCGGCATTTATATCGAAGGCAAGTTCGGTGTCAGAATTGAAGATTTGGTAGTAGTAGGGGACAAAGGCGCTGTAAATCTTACAAAAAGCACTAAAAATTTGATTGAAATAGGTTGAAATACTAAAAAATCTATTGCAAATTTTTGTAAATTGTTATATAATAGTATGAAAATGTAATAATTAAATATTATGGAGGATATGAAATGGCAGTAGTAGCTGGAGATTTTAGAAATGGCGTTACATTCGAAATGGATGGAAACGTAATGCAGGTTATCGAGTTTCAGCACGTAAAACCCGGTAAAGGAGCAGCGTTTGTACGTACTAAACTCAGAAACGTTATTACAGGAGCAGTAGTTGAAAAAACATTCAACCCTTCTGATAAATACCCCCCTGCATACGTAGAAAGAAAAGATATGCAGTATCTTTATTCTGATGGCGATCTTTACTATTTTATGGATATGGAAACATATGACCAAATACCGATTAGCAAAGATATACTTACACCTAACTTCAAATTTGTAAAAGAAAACGATATGGTTAGAGTTGCATCATATAAGGGCACAGTATTTGCTGTAGAACCTCCTATGTTTGTTGAACTTGAAATCACTCAGACAGAACCTGGTTTTAAAGGTGATACCGCTACAGGTACAACAAAACCTGCAACACTTGAAACAGGTGCTGAAATCAAAGTTCCTCTTTTCATTAACGAAGGCGATGTAATTAAGATCGATACCCGTACAGGAGAATATCTCGAAAGAGTATAAGAAAGGAGCGACTGTTATGTTGCTTACCGAAAAAGTTGCTTATATCAAAGGAATAATCGACGGAATGAATTTTGACACCTCTACAAACGAAGGAAAAATCATTTCTCTTATTGTAGATTTGTTAGACGATATTTCCAACGACCTCAATGACCTTGCAGAAGAAAATGCGACTTTGAATTCTTACGTTGAAGAGATTGACGAAGACTTAGGTACACTTGAAGAAGTTGTATACGAAGAGTTTGATGATTGCGATTGCGATTGTGATTGCGATGACTGTGACTGTGATTGTGACGACTGTGAATGCGATGATGATTGCGCCTGTTGTGACAAAAACATCGCATACGATTTTTTCAAAGTGATATGTCCGAACTGTAACGAAGAGGTTTATTTAGACAATAGTATAGATCCTTCTCAGGTTATATGTCCTGCTTGTCACAAAGAATTTTCTGTGATTGAAAATAACTAGGTTTAAGGCTGCTCGAAAGAGCAGCCTTAAAATTTATTATTAAAAAACAAAATGTGTAGAATTGTACATAAATTTGTGATATAATTAATAAAAATTTATCGTTTAGGATTATTTATGTTTAAAAAAATTAAACACGTATTGTATGAGATTGTGCAGTTTATCTTAAATCCCAGATTTCTATTCTGTTTTGGTGTTGCTTGGATTGTAACAAACGGTTGGGCATATATTTTGTTTGGTATTAGCACCTATTTTGGAATCAGTTGGATGTTTGCTATTTCCAGCGCATATCTTGCATTCCTCTGGCTGCCTGTATCTCCCGAGAAATTAGTTACCTTCGCCATTGCAATTGCTATATTAAAAAAACTGTTTCCTCAAGACACTAAAACCCTTGGAAAATTAAAAAAACTACACAATAAAGTTAGGTCAAAAATAAAAAATAAATCCACTAAAAATACTAACGCAGAAAAGGAGAAAATATGAATATCATAAAAAGTAATATGTCATACGTTTTGAAAATATTTATAAATCATTTTGTTTCCGCCATTTATTCTCTGATACTTTTTATGGTGTTTAGTGTGGCGCTTGGAGGAAAGCTTGTAATTCTGGGAAGTATTATTTCTATTGCGTTTTATTTGTTTCTCATTTACAGTTTTATGTGGGAAGCAGGAGCAAAAAGAGCAGTAGGATATAATTTAAGAAAGATTAAGATTTTCGACGGAACATTGATAATGCTTGTCGGCGGGTTGCCTTTTTATTTAACTACAGTTTTTAGTTGTATCCTTTGGTTTTTTAAAACGGACTCAACTTTTGCTGAATTGACTGTTGACGTAGTCTACAGAGTCCTTTTTTATGTGAACGTATTTTTCTCGCAGTGTATGTATTCAGGCTTGTTCACTTCTATATTCGGCTCTATTCCTGATGTTCTACCATTTTTTTACTTATTTTCTCTGATACCAGGGATATTAGTCGGTACGTTAGCTTATTTCTTTGGAAGCAAATCTTTTAGACTGAGAACAATTTTCGGAATTAAATACAACGAAGAAAAGGAAAAAATAAAGAATAATTACTAATATTTACCAACGTTTTTCATATTCTAAAATGAGGTGTGAATATGAAAAAAACTACCAAACTCTATTTTAATTTAAATAAATTAATTTTAGTTGGCGCTTTATTTACTCTTGCGATTTTTTTCTTTCTTTTAGTTTTTCAAAACCTTGGCGAAAATTCAACGATTATTAACACAGGACTTGAACTCCGTAAGTACACAGTAATTATCGACGCAGGTCACGGCGGTAATGATAGCGGTGCTGTCGTAGACGGCGTATTCGAGAAAGATTTAAACTTAGAAATATCAGAGAAAATCGGAAAGGCTTTGTCTTTTTATAACGTCAACGTTCTTGAGACAAGGACGACTGATTCCTTGTTAGCAGAAGAGTCTTCAAAAAACAAAAAAAGAGAAGACTTAAAAAATCGTGTTGAATTTGCAAAAAAGGTTGACTCTCCGATTTTTGTAAGTATTCATATGAATAAATTCCCTGAAGAAAAATATAGCGGACTTCAGGTGTTTTATTCCAAAAATAATGTTGAAAGTAAAAACCTTGCAAATTGTATTCAAGAAAACAATAAGTTTTATGTAGATGATAAAAACACAAGGCAAATAAAAAAAGCAACAAGTTCAATATTCGTTCTTGATAGACTTGAATGTCCTGCTATACTTATTGAATGCGGTTTTCTTTCAAATAAAAACGAGTTAGAAAAGTTAAAAGACGAGAACTATCAAAAAAAACTTGCTTTCGTTATTTCAAACTCAATAATAGAATTTATAAATGATTTAGGATGTTGATTATGGCTAAAAACGATGTAAAAACAATTTATGTATGCAGTGAATGCGGTCACGTTCATGCAAAATGGGCAGGGAAGTGTCGCGAGTGCGGTTCCTGGGATACCTTAACAGAGGAAGTATCTATGCCAATAAAAACGGCTTCTTCTCTCACACCAAACTATTTTTCATCAAGCGAACCTCAACTCATATCATCTATTTCTACAGATTTGAATGAGGAAGTTAGAATAAATACGGGAATATCCGAGTTTGACAGGGCGTTAGGCGGAGGTATAGTTAAAGGTTCTGTTGTTCTTATAAGCGGAGAGCCTGGTATCGGAAAAAGTACCATCCTTTTACAGATATGTAAGAGCATTTCCGAAAACAAAAAAATCTTGTACGTTTCAGGAGAAGAATCTTCTACTCAAATTAAATTAAGAGCACAACGACTGAGCGTAAGCGGTGAAAACGTATATCTTCTTTGCGAAACTAATATAGACGTAATTATATCATATATAGATAAAATAAGTCCCGATTTGGTAATAATAGATTCAATACAGACTGTTTTCACCCCTTCTCTTGATTCAATACCGGGAAGTATCACACAGGTAAAGCAGTGCGCTTTATCAATTATCAAAAAAACAAAAGACTCAGGAATTGCCACAGTAATTGTTGGACACGTAAATAAAGACGGTGGAATTGCTGGTCCCAAGGTGTTAGAACATATGGTCGACGTAGTTTTGACTTTTGAAGGTGAGCGTTCACAGTTCTACCGCCTTATAAGAGCATCTAAAAACAGATTTGGTTCAACTAATGAAATCGGCGTATTTGAAATGGGTGATAAGGGTCTAATTCAGATAACAGACCCAAGTAGAGCGTTACTTTCTGAAAAACCTAAAAACGTCTCTGGCAGTTGTACTGTTTGCGTTCACGAGGGGAGCAGACCTATCCTTGCAGAGATACAGGCACTGGTTTCAAAAACCGTTTTTCCTGCACCTAAAAGAGTTGTGACAGGTCTAGATTTTAACAGAGTTTCTATTTTACTTGCAGTTATTGAAAAGAGACTTGGAATTTATCTGTCGAGTCAAGATGTGTATCTTAACGTAATTGGTGGGCTCAGATTAGACGAACCGTCATCCGATCTTGCTATCGTAATGTCACTGATTTCGGCTTATAGAAATATAGAAATTGATGATAAGACTGTGGCAATAGGTGAAATAGGACTTCTAGGTGAGGTCAGGTCAGTTAGTTTTGTGGCTTCCAGAATTAAAGAAGCATCAAGACTTGGGTATAAAAGAATAATAATTCCTAAATCTGCACTTCCTAAGGATTTACCGCTATTACCTCAAGATTTTGAAATTGTTACAGTTAAGAGCATAACAGAGATTTTAAAACTGTTCTCTTGAAAATTCAGTGTGGAGAAATAAAAAAATGACGGGTAAAGTAAAGAAACATTTATTATTAATAACGTTTGGAGTTGCACTTTTTG
The DNA here is from genome assembly GCA_015065265.1 of Oscillospiraceae bacterium. Taxonomy (GTDB): domain Bacteria; phylum Bacillota; class Clostridia; order Oscillospirales; family SIG627; genus RGIG6353. Next base: position 33,484 of record SVQQ01000005.1, read on the forward strand.
CATTACTCAATAATATAGGAGCCGTTTTATCATTTGCAAAAAAAATAGTATCTCTTTGTTTACCGCTTTTGCTTGGACTGCTTTTCGCGTTTATTTTGAACGTACCTATGCGCGGTTTTGAAAAAATACTTGATAAGATTTCTTCTAAGACGAAGACAAAATTTATTGAGCGTTCAAAATATTTAATAAGTTTGCTTTTATCTATCGCTTGTATAATTTTAGTTTTGGTTATAGCTTTTACTATAGCTATACCAAAAATTGCTCAGTCGCTAAGAAGTATTGTGGAAATAGTAGATGCAAAAATTCCGGAGTTTTTAATATGGCTTGAACAAAATGGAGTTGATACTACTAAAATTACAGAGAAAATGTCTAACTTTAATTTTGAAGAGATTTTCAAGCATTTAACACAAGGTGCAGTGACTATTTTTCTGACAGCATTTGATGCTACAATGTTAGCGGTGAAGGCGGTAACAACAACGATATTAGCACTCATTATTGCTATATATTTACTTCTTGATAAAAAACATATTTCTTCTCAAGTGCGAAAACTTTGCAATAAGATTTTTTCTGAAAAGCGAGTTGAAGGAATATATAAACATGCATATTTAATAAGAGACACCTTTGCAAAATTCTTGTCAGGTCAATGCCTTGAAGCTTGTATTTTAGCATTTTTAATATTTATATTATTTATTGTTTTTGGCCTACCTCACGCAACTCTTATAGCACTTCTTGCGGCGGTGTTATCTTTTATTCCATATTTTGGTTCATTTGTAGCGTGTTTTATCGGAACTTTTTTGACTTTGATTGTAGCACCAGAAAAAGCAATTTTGTGTCTTGCTGTTTATTTGGGAGCACAGCTAATTGAACAGCACTTTATATATCCTCACGTTGTAGGAAGTTCTGTGGGACTGTCACCGTTTTATACCATAATTGCTGTATTACTTGGCGGTAATTTATTTGGCATTTTCGGAATGTTACTCTTTATTCCTTTGTTTTCTGTAATTTATACCGTCGTCAGTGAATATGCAAATAGTGAAAAATCCAGTGAAGAAAATTGTAAAATGACAGATTCAAAAACAGACTTGTAAAAACTCTCTTTGATTAAATACTAAAAATAAAAAATCCGAAAGCTTTCGCTTCCGGATTTTTGTGTTGTGTGGCTGATTTAGATGCAAAACCGTGTGTGGTCAATTTAGATGCACGCTGATTTGGCAGATGGTACAGTAACCCCTTGGCGATGATGGGAGTTAAAAGATTCCGCGTTCTACCGGACTTTTAACGCCATGCTTGCAACGAAATCTATGTAAATATTATTTTCCACTCTTGTTTTTTCGTTGCTTGATTTTGTTTTCCCAAACATCTGCTCTTTTAATATAAATGTCAAAAAGCCGTTCATAAGAGAGAATCCTGCGAAACCTTGCCCCTCCATGACGAGAAGGAATAGGAGGCTGAACAATACCCACGCATATTCCGAGTGTAACAACAGTAAACCAATTCGGAAAGTAGAACAAAACAAGAAATGCAACAAAAAATAATGGATAATAGCAAGCAAGCACGATATGGGATAGCCACTTCTTCGGTAATATTTTGCTCCAAAAACGATATTCTATTGAGAAAGCGTCAAACACGGGAATGCGAACAGTTCCCAGTATAATCCAAATCGCTATGAAGACGATCGTTTGAGATGTGGAAGCTCCGGGAGCATTTACAAGTAATGCTACATATAAAGGACACAGAATAATGATTGCCGCTATAGCCAATATCGAAGGCAACAAAGAGGTAACGCCTTCTATGCGGATATCGATATCTTTTCTGTATTTCTTAATGCGTGATAGCAAAGATATCGGGAATTTTTCAAGAACAATATGCTTGGTACCTTGCGCATAATATACAATCAAGCGAAACATCCTTGCAGGATCGCTTTTGTATCTCGGCTTTGAATCAATGGCATATTCGATTTTTTCTATTGCTTCCCACTTAAGCATTCCTTTAGGGTGATGAATACCTTCTTCGTTAAGCACACAAATAATTCTTCCGAAAAAATGCTTGTTCAGCACTTGAAGTATCAGGAAAGGCAAAGAAAAAACAACGAATACCAAAACCGATGCTCCAAAGGTGGATGATAATTCGTATTGTTCATATTTTCCCAAAGCAAGTGAAATTACGGTAATGGCATAAGGAATGCCAAGCATTAGGGAAAATAAAAAGGTAAGCGGAGTATTTAAGTACTGCCTTCGTATCTTTTTTCCGTCAATGCCTTTCAGCTCATTTTTTTTCATCAAACCACCGCCTTCCTGACATCAATATACCACAATTTTGTAAACATTTCAACCGTTTCGCCGGTTCGAATCTGTCTACAGTTTTGGTGCTGTGGGGAATCTATATAAAAAATGCATTTCGCCGGTTCGAATCTGTCGTGGAACCCGAAAAGCCCGAAATGCATCTACAACATTCTGAAAAACTTCAGAATCAGAAAAATTGCCCCAAGATGCCGAGGCATCTTGGGGCAGGAGAAATCTCTCGAAATCTCCGATTTTCTCGTTTTACTTAGTTTCTTTAGCCGTGTTGATAGAGGCAATCAACACTCTTTTAATTTCTAAGCAGTCGTTCAATAACGATGCTCCCATATCTTCAGTTATGTACTCGGACATCGTGAGCAATTTTAGCCAATATTCTGTTTCAGCGGTTTCTTTTAATGCAATGTGCATTTTAGAAATAAAATCCGCTTTACTCTGACCATAATTAGCTTCGTTTATATTTGCACCAATTGAGGTGCCGCTACGTACAATCTGCTTTGAGATAATTGTTTCTTTTTTCGTCTTGATGAGATATTGATGAAGCTTAATAATACGTGAGGCAAAAGCGATCGATTTATCAACTAAAATATTCTCTTTCATAACGCACCTCCGATACAAAAATATTATAGCATATATTGGCAAATATTTCAACAGCATTATTCATTATTCATCAGCGAAGCGATTTCATTATTCATTCTTCATTAAAAAATACGCGTGTGGGATAAATGAACAATGAATGATTAATAATGAAAAATGAATAATACAAACAAAAATCCGCATTCTTGCGAACGCGGATTTTTGTTTGGCTGGGATGGCTGGGCTCGAACCAGCGCGATGCGAGAGTCAAAGTCTCGTGCCTTACCACTTGGCTACATCCCAAAATGCTTATTAATTTTAACATAACAAATTGCTTTTGTCAACACAAATACAATAAAAGTTGTTATATTCTCAAACAATTTTTAAAAAATAAGCACGTATTAAAAAATGTTTTTTTATATAGCGGACATACTATTAATTGCACCATAAAATATAGGGAGGTGCAAAAATGGTTGAAAGAATACTATACCTGATTAAAGAAAGAAAATACGTTGAAGTAAGACGTATACTAGGAAATATCAATCCAATGGATATTGCTACACTTTTTTCGGAGTTTTCTGACAATTCTCTTCCTATACTCTTCAGAATACTTCCCAAAAATATAGCAACTGACGTTTTTGTTAATATGAGTGTACAACAACAGGAAACACTTATTAAGTCTTTTAGTGATTTCGAATTAAAAATCGTTTTTGAAGACCTGTATCTTGACGACGCAGTGGATATTATAGAAGAAATGCCCGCAAACGTGGTAAAAAGAATTTTACTAAATTCTTCTCCGCAGGTCAGAAATCAAATAAACAGTATTTTACAGTATCCCAAAGATAGTGCAGGAAGTATTATGACAATAGAATATGTAAGCTTCAGAAAAAACATTACCGTCAGTGAGGCATTTGAGCACATCAAAAAAACAGGGATAGACAAGGAAACAATTTACACGTGCTACGTAACCGACTCTTTTAAAGTCCTGATAGGGCTTGTTAGTGCAAAAACACTTTTGTTATCGGATAGAACTGCAACCGTCGAAAGTATAATGGAGACCAACGTAATATATGCAAATACTCTTGATGATAAGGAAGAGGTAGCGCGAATTTTTGACAAATACGACTTTTTAGCCTTACCCGTAGTAGACAAAGAAAAAAGGCTCGTTGGTATTGTAACCGTAGATGATGCCATAGACGTGATACTTGAAGAAAATGAAGAAGATATTTCAAAAATGGCTGCTATAACCCCTAACGAAACGCCCTATTTAGAGTCAAGTGTATTTTCAATTTGGAAAGCGAGAATTCCTTGGCTCTTGTTGCTTATGGTATCGGCAACCGTTACAGGGATGATTATTTCTGGATACGAAACAGCCCTTGCGAAAGCTGTTATACTTACCACTTTTATCCCAATGCTTATGGGAACAGGAGGCAACTCGGGAAGTCAAGCCTCGGTAACTGTAATAAGAGAACTCTCCCTTGGTGATTTAAGATTTTCAGATATTTTTAAAGTTCTTTGGAAGGAGTTTAGAGTTGCTTCTTTGTGTGGTATGACTCTTTCACTGGTCGAATTTTTAAAACTTATCCTTGTCGACAATCTGATGTTAGGAAATTCTGCAGTTACGCTAAGCGTATCTCTCGCAGTTTCGTTAACAATATTTTTCACAGTACTTTTAGCAAAACTGGTAGGCTCATCGCTTCCCATTTTTGCACAAAAAATAGGTTTTGACCCTGCTGTTATGGCAAGTCCGTTTATTACTACAGTTGTCGATGCACTTTCTCTTGTGATATTTTTTGCTGTGGCAACTTCTGTTTTGAATATATAAAAAGGTTATCAAAATAAGTTTGATAACCTTTTTATATAACTATTCTTTGTAAATCATTGAAACACAGTGCGCTGAAATTCCAAGTTTTTCTCCGGTAAAACCTAACTTTTCTTCAGTGGTCGCTTTTACGTTAACTTGGTTTTCCTCTACTCCCAATACGTTAATAATGTTCTTAGTCATTTCTTTAATGAAAGGGGAGAGCTTAGGCTCTTGAGCGATTATGGTTGCATCAAGATTAGACACTTTATATCCGTGCTCGTCTAACAATTTTTTCACGTGGAATAAAAGTTTCATGCTCGAAATTCCTTTGTACTTTTCGTCACTGTCAGGAAAGTGCTTTCCGATATCTCCGAGGGAGGCTGCACCTAAAAGGGAATCCATAATTGCGTGAGTGAGAACGTCTGCATCAGAATGTCCTAAAAGTCCTACGGAATGCGGTATTTTAACACCGCCGAGTATTAAATCTCTGTCAGTTGCAAGTCTGTGCACGTCATAGCCGTGTCCTATTCTGATAGAAGGAGTGCTGTTTTCAAGTGCGTTTTTCACTTTTTTAAAATCCTTTGGCGTAGTAATTTTTGTATTATCTCTTTCCATAACGTAAGTTTTGACTTTGTGTCCAAACTTTTCAACCAGAGAGCAGTCATCTGTAAAAGTATCTGTGTCTTTTAGGGAGGAAACGCACTGCTTATAAATGTCTGTTTTAAACACCTGTGGGGTTGACGCAAGGAAAACTGTATCACGATTTATCGTGTCAGTTATCGTGCCATCCTTGGCAATCTTAACTGTATCTACTACTTTTGAAACGGGACACACCGCACCGCACGACAAAGCAAGTTTAATAATTTTATCTATATCTTCTGTTGTAATGAGCGGTCTTGCGGCATCATGAATTGCAACGAATTCACTGTTTTTGTTTAACACGTTCAATGCTTTTTTAACCGATTCCTGTCGCACCTTTCCGCCTTCAACTATTGAAGTGAGTTTGGGATAAGTCTTTTTTAATTGTGAAATAATTTCAACTTCTTCTTTTTTGGTTGAAATAACTATTTCTTTTACGTATTCAGAATTTGAAAAGGCTTTGAGGGAAAACTCAATGACTTTATTGTTTGAAATATCCAACAATTGTTTTGAAACGTTTTTACCCATCCTTGAACTGTTTCCCGCTGCGGCTATAATCACGCTAACGTAAGGACTACACATTTTCTTTAGCCTTTGCTTTTGCACGAAGTTCGGTGTTAAGAATTTTCTTTCTTAAACGTAATGAGGTAGGCGTTACTTCCAACAACTCGTCATCTGCTATAAATTCTATACACTTTTCCAAACTCATAAGTCTGGGAGGAACGAGTCTGAGAGCTTCGTCTGCACCTGCTGAACGAATAGCGGTAAGGTGTTTTTTCTTACATACGTTGACTACAAGGTCGCCTGTTTCACTGCATTCACCAACTACCATACCTTCATAAACGTTGGTATTGACTCCAATAAACATAGCACCTCTGTCTTGTGCGTTGAAAAGTCCGTAGGACGTTGCGGTACCGTTTTCCCAAGCAACCAGAGAACCACGTGTTCTTCTTGAGGTTTTGGCTTTAAGAGGACAATATCCTTCAAAAGAAGAGTTTACAACTGCAGTTCCTTTTGTAAGTGTCATAAGAGCGTTTCTGCATCCAATAAGTCCTCGTGAGGTGATGGTGAATTCCAGCCTTGTAAATCCAGCTGTTGAAGGCGCCATTTGTGTAAGTTCGCCTCGACGCTGAGACACGTCGTCTATTACCGTTCCGCAGTATTCGTCGGGAACGTCAATGTATAAAGTTTCGTAAGGCTCACAAAGAACACCGTCAATAACTTCGGTGATTACAGAAGGTGTGGAAACTTCAAATTCATATCCTTGTCTTCTCATATTTTCGATAAGAACAGACAGATGAAGTTCGCCTCTTCCTGAAACTGTAAAAGTATCGGCAGAGTCCGTGTCTTCAACCTTTAAACTTATATTTGACTCAAGTTCTCTATATAATCTTTCACGAAGGTGACGAGTTGTAACAAAAGTACCTTCAGTACCTGCGAAAGGACTGGTATTGACAGAAATATTTATAGAAAGTACGGGTTTGTCGATTTCAACGAAAGGAAGTCCTTCAGGATGTTCGCTGTCACATATTGTATCACCGATGTTGATATCAGGAATACCTGATATACATACAATTTCACCTGTTCCTGCTTCTGTTACAGGTTCTCTCTTTAATCCGTTGAAGGTGTAAAGATTTGCAATCTTCATTTTTTGAACAGTGCCATCTCGTCTTACAACAGATATAAACTTCTTCTCAAAAATGTCACCTCTTGCAATTCTTCCTACTGCAATTCTGCCGGTGTATTCATTGAAGTCAATATTTGAAACTACCATTTGGAAAGGTGCTTCTGCATCACCCTTAGGGTAGGGGATATTGTCGATTATAGCATCGAAGAGAACTTTTAAGTTTTCTCCTTTTACGTCAGGTTCAAGGGAAGCCCATCCGTCTCTTCCTGAAGCATAAATAACGGGCATATCAAGTTGTTCTTCAGTTGCGTCCAAATCGATAAGCAAGTCATAAACTTCATCAAGAACCTGCTTTGCTCTCGCATTGGGGCGGTCTGCCTTGTTTATAACAATTATAGGAGAAAGCCCAAGGTCAAGAGATTTCTTTAATACTGTTCTTGTCTGTGGCATACATCCTTCAAAAGCATCAACGAGCAATACAACACCGTCGACCATCGAAAGACTGCGTTCTACTTCACCACCGAAGTCGGCGTGTCCTGGTGTGTCAACTATATTAATTTTAATATCTTTATAATATAAAGAGGTGTTTTTTGCGAGAATTGTTATGCCTCTCTCTTTTTCAATGTCGTTTGAGTCCATAACTCTTTCTGCTACCTGTTCGTTTTCACGGAAAGTACCGGTTTGCTTGAGCATAGCGTCAACGAGAGTTGTTTTACCGTGGTCAACGTGCGCAATTATCGCAATGTTTCTTAAATTTTCCTGATTCATATGACTGCCTTTCTATTCTGATAATGTTTTAAAATTATAACACGCTTTTTTATAAAACTCAATAGTTTTTAACCTGCAAGAGTAAAAACGTAAATGCTTTTTGCCCCGTTTTCTTTGAGAATTCGTGCAATTTCGCAAACTGTTGCACCGGTTGTAACTACGTCGTCTACTACTAAAATAGATTTATCAATTACGTTACCTTTTGTTGTAAACTTATTCTTAACGTTTTCAATTCTTTCTTCTGCTTTCAAAAATTTTTGCTTTTTGGCTTTCCCGACCCTTTTGATTATCGATTCATAAGGGATGCCTGTAGCAGAGGAAGTTTCTTTTGCAAGTTCTTCTGCCTGGTCAAATCCGTACTTTCTTTTACCGCTTCTGTCCCTTGGCACAAAGACTATTAAATCGAGCTTGTCAATAAGATTATGCTCTTTTAAACTTGCTTCAATTTCTTTTCTGAAATACTCGGCAAATTTCTTTGAAAACACGTTTTTTGCGTGAAAAACCATTTGTTGTACTTTTTCATTTTTGTAGGAATATAAAAAGTAACACTTGTCTACGTTTCTGTTTCCAAGGTCTTTTATGGCGTCACGTTTTGCTTCAACTATTTCTTTGTAACACTCTTTGCAAAAAGGAAGTTTTTCATCTATATACAAAACCTTATTACAAGAAATACAGATAGGAGGGAAGACCAAGTCTAAAATATACTTAATTAAGTTCATTTTTTTGCCTCAAAAATTTAGTAAGTCCTGTATATCTTCGTGAGTCTGCATTATTATCTACCATTTTTTCGATAAGAATTGTATTGCCTATAAGAATTACCATTTTTTGTGCACGGGTTATAGCTGTATACAATAAATTCCTTGTGAGTAGCATAGAACTTACGGAGGTAATGGGAATTATCACACAAGGATACTCACTACCTTGACTTTTGTGAATGGTAACTGCATATGCAAGTTCAATTTCGTCAAGATTTTGAAAGTCATATATAACACTTTTTTCTTCGAAAATTATTGTGACCTTTTCCTCCTTTGTATCTATTTGGGATACTGTACCAATATCACCGTTAAAAACGCCGGTTCCTTCTTCACTTTCGCCCCAAAAGTTAGTTTTCGTCCAACTGATATCATAATTATTTTTGATCTGCATAACCTTGTCACCTTCTCGTAAAACAAAGTCCCGCAGTTTAATCTGACACTTGTTCTCGTCTTCGGGATTTTTGAGATTTTGAAGTAGATTGTTAAGATTGAACGTTCCGCACTCACCCTTTTTTGTGGGGCAGAGTATTTGTATTTTGTCGGCAAATTCTTGTCCGTACTTTGTGGGCAACCTTTTCTCACATAGTTCAACAATTGTGCGGGAAGAAGCAAAGGCACTTTCTCGCTTCAAGAAGAAAAAGTCTGATGATTTATTTGAAAGGTCGGGATATTGTCCTTTGTTGATTCTGTGCGCATTCAAAACAATTGAACTTCCGTCTTCTTGTCTGAAAATTTCAGTAAGAGTTCCTACCTTAAATACGCCAGACGCAATTATGTCTTTCAAGACGTTGCCGGCACCAACGCTGGGTAACTGACTGGCGTCTCCGATAAGCAGCAATCTGGTTCCGGGACGAATAGCTCTTAAAAGGGAGAAGAAGAGATTTGCATCAATCATAGACGTTTCGTCAATTATAACAACGTCCGCTTCAATGGGGTTAGATTCATCTCTTGTGAAACGGGGCTCATCGTCGTCTTCACTGTATTCATATTCGAGAAGTCTGTGGACGGTTTTTGCTTCACACATGGTAGACTCAGACATTTTCTTTGCCGCTCGTCCTGTAGGGGCGGCAAGAACGTATTTAAGTCCTAAATTGGTATATATACTTATAATGGCACGTATGATTGTTGTTTTACCTGTACCTGGACCGCCCGTTAATACATACACCGTATTTTCGAGTGCAGAAATTATTGCTTTTTTCTGGCTAGAAGCATATTTTATTTGTTCTCTTTCTTCTACGTCATCAATTATTTGGTTTATGTTATTAAAGAACCCACTAGCCTGAAATTTTGACAAAAGCGTTAATTTATCAGTAATGCTTTTTTCTATATGATAATTTAAAGGCAAATATATTGATGCGTTTTCGATTTTTTCAGTAACGCACATACTGTTAAAATCATATGCGATTAAGAGCTTTCTCTGACACATATGTAAAATACTTTCTTCAATTCTATCTTCGTTCACTCCTAAAAGTTTACTGGATGTCTGAACAAGTTTTTTTAGGGGTAAGTACAAGTTTCCCGAAGTAATAGAGTCTTGGCGCAAAACGTATAATACACCCGCTTCAATTCTCTCACTAGAATCTTTCGGAAGTCCTAAAGACGTAGCAACAGAGTCGGCCTTTTCAAAACCTATTCCTGAGATGTTGTTCGAAAGTGTATAAGGGTTTTGCTTTACAATATCAATTGATGCGCTACCCCAGCGTTTATATATTTTTGAAGTCAGAGTAGGTCCAAAAAATTCTGAGAAGAATATCATAACGTTTCTCATACCAAATTGAGAATTAAAGTCAACTGAAATTTCACGCGCTCTTGCTTTGGAAATGCCTTTAATTGTTGATAAAAGTTCAGGTGAGGACTCCAAAATGGAAAAAGTGTCGTCTCCAAAGGTGTCAATAATTCTTTCTGCAGTTTTTGGCCCAATGCCTTTTATTGCACCTGATGATAGATATTTAAGCATAGCAACAGAATCGGTAGGCATATTCTTTTCAAAAGAAACAACTTTGAACTGCTTTCCGTAGGTTGGATGAGTGGCCCATTGACCGACGATTTTAATACTTTCTCCAACGTAAAGCCCTGGAATAATACCAGTGCCTGTTTCAAGAAGACCTGCCGATTCAAACTCAAAAACGGTATATCCGTTCTTTTCGTTTTCGTATATAATGTCATATATTTCAACGTCAAGATTTTCTAAAGAGTTTTGATTTTCCATTGTTACTCCGCTATATTACAAAGCGAGAAAATGAAAATACACTTTCTCGCTTTATTTTTTATTATATCTTTTTTGTAAGCAATTCTGCGATATCTGTATTTTCCCACTTTACACCAAGGTCTTCGCGTCCCATATGACCGTAGGAAGCAAGTTTTTTGTAAATTGGGGTTCTTAAATCAAATCTGTTTATTATTGACGAAGGCTTCAAATCCACTAAGTCGGTAAGAGCTCGGCTGATTTCAACGTCACTTACAACACCTGTTCCGAAAGTGTCAACCATGACTGAAACAGGATCAGCGATACCTATTGCATATGCTATCTGAATTTCACATTTTTTTGCAAGTTTTGCCGCTACTACGTTTTTAGCAAGGTATCTTGCTGCGTATGCGGCAGAACGGTCAACTTTCGTGGGGTCTTTACCTGAGAAAGCACCGCCACCGTGTCTTGAATAACCGCCGTATGTATCAATGATAATTTTTCTGCCTGTAAGACCTGAATCACCACAAGGTCCACCAATTACGAAACGTCCTGTGGGGTTAATAAATACCTTTGTATCTTTGTCAAGTAAATGGTCGGGGACGCTGTGTTTAATTACGTGTTCTATAATGTCCTTGCGGAGCTTTTCCATAACAACGTCAGGTGAATGTTGTGAAGAAACGACAACGGTGTCAACTCTTACAGGAGTATTACCGTCGTATTCAATTGTTACCTGAGTTTTACCGTCGGGACGCAAATAATCGAGAAGACCTTCTTTTCTTACCTCCGTAAGTCTTCTTGCCATTTTGTGAGCAAGGCTTATAGGAAGAGGCATAAGCTCGGGAGTTTCATCACAGGCAAAGCCAAACATCATACCTTGGTCTCCGGCACCGTCAACGTTAACACCCATAGCAATATCTGGCGACTGTTCGTGAATTGAATTGATTACTGCGCAGGTATCACAGTCGAAACCAAATTTTGCTCTGTCGTAGCCAATTTCTCTGATAGTGTCTCTTACTATTGTCTGTACGTCTACGTATCCTGTAGTAGTTATTTCACCCATAACCACAACAAGACCTGTGGTTGTAGCAGTTTCACAAGCAACTCGTGCCATTTTATCTTGAGAAAGAATATCGTCAAGTATCGCATCTGAAATCTGGTCGCATATTTTATCGGGATGTCCCTCTGTAACTGATTCTGATGTAAATAAGTATCTAGCCATTTTATACTCCTGTTTTTTAAAATAATGTTTTAATTAAATCTAGTAAGCCGTATGATATAAATCCCATTATCAAGCCACTGGTTATAACGCCGAGCAAAATAGTCGGGAATGCTTTTCTAAGTCTCATTTCAAGAACAGATGCAATTACCGCTCCCGTCCAAGCGCCTGTGCCGGGGCAGGGGATTGCAACGAAAAGAAAGAGTCCCCAGTATGCATATTTTTGTATCTTGTCAGCGTGTTTTATTGCCTTGTTATGTACTTTTGTGAATACCGGTCCGATGTACTTAACGTCTCTGAAAATCTTAAAGAAGTATTTGAAAAGCAAAATAATAAACGGTACCGGTATCATATTTCCGATTATCGAAACGGGTAGTGCCTCAATAAAGGTGATTCTTGGTATCGTATTTATTGCAGCAGCAAAGGGGATTGACCCTCTTAATTCAACGATTGGAAGCATTGAAATTAAAAAAGTTAAAAAGAATGCTTTTGTTCGCGACATTATTTTTCTCCTGATTTTTTCTTACAATAGATATTATATATCAAGACGAAATTTTTTTCAATACGTCTTATAATTTTTTAAGAAATAAAATAAATATTTTTTTAAAAAAGGTATTGACAATTTAAGAAAAACGTGTATAATAGACAATGTTGTCAGAACAACAGTACGCGAGAGTGGCGAAATTGGCAGACGCGCACGTTTGAGGGGCGTGTGGTTATCCGTACGGGTTCAAGTCCCGTCTCTCGCACCAAAAATAAAGACACCCAATCGGGTGTCTTTATTTTTTTGTATAAAGATGTAGGGACTTGAACACTAAGAGGGGACAAAACGTGAAGAAAACAGTCCGGTGGACTGTTTTTAGTTTTGTGTCTGAGGGCTTAGCCCGAAGAGAGAGCAGACCGAAGGTATGCGTCAAGTCCCGTATTTGATTTTTTTCCTCTATAAAAAGTGAACTTGATTTTCTTATCAAGCATTGCGAAAGTATTGCTTTTTTGTGAATTATATGCTATGATTTTAAATACTTTAGGGGGTGTTTAAAATTGTTTGAACTCTTAAAACTGATCATTTGGCTTTTATTTCATCTTACACTCATTTTTTTAAAACCCATTTTAATTATTTTAGCAATTGCAATAATTATTATCTTTATAAAAGATATATATTATAAAAAAAGCGTATATTATCAAATTACTAGGCAGTCCTATTGGTCAATTAAAAAGGACTTGGGAAAATACGGTGAGTATCTTATTTACAAACAACTTATGAAATTCGAAAAAAATGGTGCTAAATTTCTTTTTAATCTGTATGTTCCAAAAGAAAATAGTAAAACTACCGAAATTGACGTCTTGATGATAACACATAAAGGACTATTTGTTTTTGAAAGCAAAAATTTTAGCGGCTGGATATTTGGTAGAGAGTCTCAAAGGAGTTGGTGTCAAACTTTACCTAAAGGTAGAGGAATCAGTCAGAAAGAAATTTTCTACAATCCCATTATGCAAAATCGTTTACATATAAAATGTTTAAAAACTCTTTTGCAGCATAAAATACCAGTGCATTCAGTAATTGTTTTTTCTAATAGATGCACATTAAAAGATGTACAAATTTCGAGTAATGATATAAAAGTAATAAATCGCTACGATCTTGCTTTTACTGTTTCTGAAATATATGAACAAACTGAAATTGATTTGTTATCTGACAACGATATTAATGAAATTTATAATAAATTATACTCCTATACACAAGTTGACGATATTACAAAAAGATTACATATATTAAATCTTGCTAACACGCCTTCTGAATCATTTGAAAATAAATGTGAAGAAATTAGTAAAAATGTTTCAGAAAAAGAATTGCTCGAAAAACCGTCTGTTGTATCAGATCAACTATTAGACAAAGAAATTGAATGCGACAAATCCGTTTCTTGTGACCCGTTACAAAGGAACGAATTGAACTGAACTTATTATACAAAGAAACACGAAGTTTTAAATACTGTAAAATAAATATCCCCCATTTAACGGGGGATATTTATTTAATTTTATCTGTTAAAAGCATATCCATATTGTATAATCCCGACTTTTTATCATCAAGGTAACAAGCGGCTTGAATTGCACCTTCTGCAAAAACCGTTCTGGAATCGGCACGGTGTGAAAGTGAAACTATTTCATCCTGTCCTGCAAAAATTACTTCGTGTTCACCGACTATCGTTCCACCTCTGACAGAGTGAATTCCAATTTCAGCCTTTGAACGTTTTTCACGCTTTGTGTGCCTGTCGTAGCAGTATTCGGCGTCGTAACTTACACTGTCTTTAATTGCATCCGCAATAAGAAGAGCCGTGCCGCTTGGAGCATCAAGTTTCTGATTGTGGTGCTTTTCAATAATTTCTATATCAAATGACGCTTCTAAAACAGAAGCCGCTTTCTTTGCGAGTAAAACAAGAAGGTTAATCCCCAAAGACATATTAGCGGATTTGAAAACAGGAATTAATTTTGACGCATTTTCAATTTCTTTTATTTCGTCCTCTGTATGTCCTGTAGAGCAAATAACACAAGGAACGTTGTTTTTCTTTGCGTATTCTAAAATTGATTTTGTCATAGTGTGATGAGAAAAATCAACTATAACTCCGTCGGGTTCTTCAATGGAGTTGATGCTTGTGTAAACGTGATATCCGTAGTTTTGCTCGTCACATATATCGACGCCTGCAGTTATTACTGCCTTATCAGAATTTGTTAAAATCCCACTTATTGTTTTTCCCATTCGGCCGTTGCAACCGATTAAAATTATTTTAGTCATTTGTTTTTCCTGTAAATTTTATTTTAATACTTCCATAGCCTCATAAAGTAAGTCTCTGTTGGCTTTTCCTAAGGGATACAACGGAAGACGCATTTCTTCGTCGCAGAATCCAAGTTTCGCCATTGCAGCTTTTACAGGGATTGGGTTTACGTCGCAGAAAAGAGCGTTCATGAGCTTAATGTGTTTTAAATGAAGATCAAGGCTTTCTTTGGTTTTGCCTTCAAAAAACAGTGAACAAATGTCGTGAGTTACCTTGGGAGCAACGTTTGAAAGAACTGAGATTACGCCTTTTCCGCCAAGAGAGAGAATAGGAACTATCTGGTCGTCATCTCCTGAATACATCGCAAGTTCGTCTCCTACAAGACTCATTGTTTTTGCCATAGCTGAAATGTTTCCGTTTGCTTCTTTGAAGCCTACGATGTTCTGATGCTTTGAAAGTTCGAGATATGTATCTGGAAGAATATTGACGCCTGTTCGAGAAGGAACGTTATACACTAAACAGGGAACGTTAACACTGTCAGCTATTGCATTGAAATGATGTACAAGACCTGTCTGCGAAGTTTTGTTATAATAGGGAGTAACGAGTAAAAGCCCATCTGCACCTTCTTCTTGTGCAAACTTTGAAAGTTCAATTGCATAGGAGGTGTCGTTACTACCTGTTCCTGCAATAACGGGCACTCTGTGATTTACTTTTTCAATACAAAATGATGTAATTTCTCTGTGTTCAGCATCAGAAAGAGTGGAGCCTTCTCCTGTGGTTCCGCAAACAACTAATGCATCAATTGAATTTGCAATTTGATTTTCTATTATATTTGCAAACGCCTCATAATCTATTTTTCCGTTTTTGAACGGTGTGATTAAAGCAGTAGCAGCACCGGTAAAAATGGTTTTTTTCATAATTCTGTCCCTTTCTGTGAATAAGTGATTTTTATTGCTATTCTTTATTTAGTATATGCATTTTAATATTAATTGTTTTAATTTTATTTTGTAAAAAGTGTTGAAAAAAAACGCACAATGCTTTATACTAATAAATGTAATAATAAAGTTTATTATAAATACTTACAACAATTCATTTTATCATTTTGACAAATAATTGTCAATATATTTTCGGCATATTTTAGGAGAATTTAATTTGAACAATACTGACTTTTATAAACTGAAAAGCAACTATTATTATGACCTTCCCGAAAACTTGATTGCACAGACCCCCATTGAACCCAGAGACTCTTCTAGGTTGCTTGTTTGTGAAAAGGATTGCCGTTTTAAAGACCTAATATTTAAAGATATCGTCGACCTCTTGAACGAAGGCGACGTTTTGGTTGTGAACACTTCTAAGGTGATTCCCGCACGTCTTTTTGGCGAAAAGATAAATAAAGATAAATCTATAAAAGGTGCAAAGCTTGAAATTGTCTTACTCGAAAAGGACTTATCATTAAATGACGGAGAGTACTGGAAGGCGATTGTACGTCCTGGAAAGAAAGCACTACCTGGTGTAAGCTTCTCTATTGGGAATGGCAAAATGATAGCAACTGTAACAGACGTTGAGGAAAACGGAAATAGACTAATCAAGTTTGATTATGATAAATCAAAAGGCGACTTCTACGCATTGCTTGACGAAATTGGCACAATGCCATTACCGCCTTATATTACTAAAAAACTCGATGACAGTTCACGTTATCAAACTGTTTACGCTGATATGAAGGGCTCTGCAGCTGCACCTACAGCGGGACTTCATTTCACAAATGAATTGCTGGAAAAAATTAAAGCCAAAGGCGTTAAAGTTGTTCCTGTAATCCTTCACGTTGGACTTGGAACCTTCAGACCTGTAAAAGCCGATAATATCGATGACCACGTTATGCATTCGGAATATTATATAATTCCTGAAGAAACAGCTAACGTTATAAACAATGCTCGCAGTCTTGGCAAGAGAATTATAGGAGTTGGCACCACTTCGTGCAGAACCCTTGAAGGCTCATTTTTAAAAAACGGGAAAGTGTGTGCTGATGCAGATTACACAAATATTTTCATTTATCCAGGAAAGAAATTAAACGTTATTGATGCCTTGATTACTAACTTTCATTTGCCTGAAAGCACTCTTATAATGCTTATATGTGCTTTCTACGGTTACGAGAATACAATGAAAGCATACAAACATGCAGTTGACTCGGAATACAGGTTTTTCTCATTTGGTGATGCTATGTTTATACCAAGTAAATATTCAGTCGAGGAAAAGTAATTTGAAGAACAAAATTTTGATTATAGCAGGTCCTACCGCTGTTGGAAAGACCGCTTTGTCTATTAACCTTGCAAAAAGGCTAAATGGCGAAATAATATCTGCAGATTCTATGCAAGTGTATAAAGGCCTTGATATAGGAACAGCCAAGCCCAGCCTTTTGGAAATGCAGGGGGTTAAGCACCACATGATAGACGTTTGTGAGCCTGCTCATAAATTCAGCGTGGCGCAATACGTTAATCTTGCAACAACTTGTGTAGACGATGCTCTTTCCAGAGGAAAGTTCCCAATCATTGTTGGCGGCACCGGTCTTTACATTGATAACCTGATTTACAACAATGATTTCGGTGAAATGTCTGTAGATTACGAGATTAGAGACAAACTCACACAAAGAGCCAACAGCGAAGGAAACAGTGTCCTTTTAAGTGAACTTCAAAAGATAGATGGTGAATACGCATCAAAGTTACACGTTAACGATAAAAAGAGAATAATACATGCACTTGAAATTTTTTATACTACGGGAAAAACTCAAACGGAATTGATTAAAGAATCAAGAACCAAACCACCCAAGTTCGATTTCTTATACGTTGTTCTTGATTTTTCAAACAGAGATATTCTGTATAGCAGAATCAATACAAGGGTAGATATAATGATGGAACAAGGGCTTTTGGATGAAGCAAAAAGAATTATATCTTCGCCTTGGTATAAGGACTCTACTTGTTCACAGGCAATTGGATATAAAGAGTTTGAACCTTATTTTAATGGAGAAAAGGATTTAAGTGAATGTGTTGAACTCTTAAAGCAACACTCCAGAAATTATGCCAAGCGCCAATTGACTTGGTTTAGACACAAAGAAGAAGCTAATTTTGTTTTAACGGATAAGTCATCGTCTCCAGAATCAGATATTATAAACTTACTAAAAAACAATTAGGAGCACTAATGATTAAAAAGATAATTCGTAATATTGCTATTTTTGTCTTTGCGTTGTTTTTTGTGGTGTATTTTTATATACAGGCAAAAAACGTCTTTATTGATACCCTTGAAACTGAATACGCAACAAAAGTAACAATATCTGATACAGTAAAATTGAATTGTCACGTTTTAAGAGACGAAACTCTTGTCAACTCTTCCAACACGGGTACATACAACTATGTAGTTTCCGAAGGGGAAAAACTTGGCAAAGGTCAGGTTATAACAAACGTATATTCAACTGATTCCGAATATCGAATTCAGGAGCAGATTCAAGAACTTAATTCGAAAATTGATATCCTTGAAAACAGTTCCGTAGAACACGTTTACTATACTATGGATATTTCCAAGGTTGATTCTGATATATCTAAAATGATTTTAGAATACAGAAACGAAATTGCAACGGGCGACCTTTACGTCGCTATTCAAAAAAAGAACGAACTTCTTACAATGCTTAATAAAAGACATCTTGGAGTAAACGCACTATCGGGCTTTGAAAACATTATCGAAAAGTATAAAGAAGAGAAAGAAACTCTTATGAATCGTGTTAGCGGAAAAGGAGATACAATTGTTTCGCCGACTGCAGGATATTTTTTTTCTGACGTAGATGGATATGAAAACATACTTACACCAAATATTTTAAAAGACGCAACGGTTGATGCTATAATTTCTGCAATCGAAAGAAAACCTGAAAAGGTTGCCTCGTCTGTTGTGGGAAAGATAGTTTCTGCTTTTGACTGGTACACGATTTGTATAGTAGACAAGGAAGAAGCGATGAAGTATACAACGGGTAAATACTATAAATTGACCTATCCATACTCTGTCGGCACAACCATAAACTCTGAATTGGCAAACAAAATTGTTCAACCTGACCACGATAAATCGATTTTGGTCTTTAAAACTGATTGCAATTACGACTCCTTTAATTTTATGAGAAATCAGGTAATAGAAGTTTCAAGAGCTTCATACACAGGATTGAAAATCAAAAAAGAGGCTTTACGTATTCTTGACGGGGAAGAGGGAGTGTACATTCTTGAAGGAAACACCGTTGTGTTCAAAAGGGCAGAAAAGGTTTACGAGAATGACGGATACTATATCATAAGTATCAGTGACCCTCTTAAAGACGAGGAAAACGTTACAACGCCTTATTTGGAGATGTACGATGCTGTAATAAACAACGGAAAAGATTTATATAACGGAAAGATAATCGGTTAATGAAATGGTAAAAGAATATTTGACAATTAAAGAAAACCTTGATATAATTAAAGAGCGAATAAACGAGTCTTGTAAGAAGTCGAAAAGAGAAGATAAGGTAATTCTTCTTGGCGCAACAAAAATGAACAGCGCCGATAAAATTAACTATGCAATCGGGGAAGGACTTGAATATATCGGTGAAAATAAAGTTCAAGAACTTCTCGAAAAATATGACCAAATTGATAAGGATAGAGTCACTATACATTTTATAGGACATTTACAGTCCAACAAGGTTAAGTATATTATAGATAAAGTGGATATGATTCAGTCGCTTGATTCTATCTCTCTTGCAAAAGAAATTGACAAGCAGGCAAAGAAGCATGGCTTGGTGATGAAAGTCCTTGTTGAAATCAATGCAGGAATGGAAGAGAGCAAAAGTGGTGTAGCGCCCGAAGAGGTGGAGAATTTCGTTAAAGAAGTTTCATGCTTTGAAAATATACAAGTTATGGGACTTATGGCTATTCCGCCTATTATGACAAGTGAAGAAGAGCAAAGAAAAATTTTTAAAGAAATATATAAAATTTTTGTTGACATCTCATCAAAAAGCATTCATAATATTGATATGAGATATTTGTCTCTCGGAATGAGTGATGATTATCCCATTGCCGTAGAGGAAGGTGCTAACATCGTAAGAGTTGGAAGTGCACTTTTCGGCACAAGAAATCACAAAAAATAAAACGATATATAAAACGGAGGATTACAATGAATATTAAGGAAAAGATTGAAAAGATTTTTTATGGTAGCGACAATCAGGATTATGTAGGAGACATCGAAGAAAACGACGATGATTTCTATGGTGCTGAAAACGTTACAGAAACACCAGACAGACCTGCAAGACCTTCTAACGTAAGTGTTTCTACCGGAGCTTCAATAGAAATGAAAGTTGTTAAGCCTGACAGCATCGAAGCAGTCACACAGATTGCTAATCAACTTCTTGACAGAAAGACTATACTTCTTAACCTTGAAGACACTAATAAGGAAACCGCAAGAAGACTTATCGACTTCTTGAACGGCGTTGCGTATGCAATCAGCGGTAATCTTAAAAAGGTTGCTAACTGTACATACGTTATTACTCCCAGCAACGTTGACGTTTCAGGAGATCAGCTCAAAGAAACACGCGATTTTGAATAATTGAAAATACGAAGGAAACTATACTGTGTACTATTTACTTTATGTTCTTTGCAACGTAGTTATACTGTTTGTTTTTCTTCTGCAAATTTTAATATTTATGAAAACAATTCTGTTAAGCGTTCCACTTATTAAGTGCGAAACGTTTAACAGGATTTGTTATGCCATATTCAAAGTTTTTATTTTTCCTTTTGAAAAAATCGTGAAGAAAATAGGAAAATTAAGTAGTTTTACGTATGGCCAAACTATACTGTTAAATTTTTTCTTGTTTGCTTGTGTAGTTTTTTTAGACGTAATTGTTGGTTTTGTATATTATTGAATTATGAAATGAAAGGGATTGCAATGATAGCACCTCACGAATTAAAAAACAAATCATTCAATAAGGCCGTTAGAGGCTATAATTGCTCTGAAGTTGACGAGTATATTGAGTTTTTGATTGATAAATATACAGAAGTTTACAGAAGAAACTCAGAACTTGAAAAAGACCTTCGTATGACAAAATTCAAATACAGTGAATTACACAACGACGAAGATTCAATAAGAGCGGTAATTGTAAAGGCACAGAAACTTGGCGAAAATATAAAAAAACAGGCTCTTGACGAAGCTCAAAAAATAATAGACGACGCTAAGGATAAGTGTACAGACAAAATTAACGAAGCCGAAAGCAAAGTTGCTGAAAGCCAGAGAGAAATACAAAAAATCAGAGTTCTTTCCGAAGAATTCAGAAACAGTTTGTATAATCAATACCTTGAACATATAAAGATGCTCAAGGGTATAGATTTTTCTTTCCCGTTGCCTTCTGAAAACGATATCAGAACAGAAGTTTTGAGCGATATTGACTCGCAGTCAAAAGAAGCAAAAGACAAAATCGCAAATCCTGAAATTGATTGAGAAGGAAATATATGTTTGTTTTTTCTTTAACGGTTTTTGTAATTTTTCTTGATATTTTATCTAAATACTTGACAGTTCAGTTGCTACTTCCTCTCGAAAGAGAAATTGTTGTAATCCCTTACTTGTTGAATTTTGCATACGTTGAAAACAGGGGAGCGGCCTTTGGAATGCTACAAGACAAAAGATGGATATTTATGACCCTATCGATAGTTCTTTTGGTTTTTTTAGTTTTTTTTGTCAAGTATTCAAAAATTAAACACCCTCTCTTTCTTATTTCTTGCTCAATGATTATGGGTGGCGGAATAGGAAATATGATTGACCGAGTGTTTGTCGGGTACGTTGTTGACTTTATAAAGGTTACTTTTATTGATTTTCCCGTATTCAACGTGGCTGATTCGGCGGTTGTTGTCGGTACGATATTATTGGCTGTTTATTTTGTTATATATGACTTTTATCCTTCGATAAAGAAAACGGACGGTAAAAAGATTGATGGTTGAAGAAAACGATAACATAGAGACCGTACTTTGTGAAGTTGGTGGAGATAGACTTGATGTCTTTGTTTCAAACGAGTTTTCCGTTTCGCGCTCTCGTGCATCAACACTCATAAACGATACTCTTGTAAGTGTAAACGGTCAGGTGAAAAAGAAAAATTATATCGTTCAGGACGGAGACTTTGTTGAAGTGTCGATGCCTGATATCATTGAATACGACGTACAGGCAGAAAACCTTAAAATTGATATAGTATACGAGGACAACGACCTTTTAGTCGTAAACAAACCGCAGAATATGGTTGTTCATCCATCTCCGGGACACAATTCAGGTACTCTTGTAAATGCACTTATGTATCACGTGAAGTTCCTTTCTTCCGTAAACGGAGTTTCAAGACCGGGCATACTTCACAGAATTGACAAAGACACAAGTGGTTTGTTACTGGTAGCAAAAAACGATAAATCGCATTTATTCCTCTCCGAGCAGATAAAAAACCATACTTTAGATAGATTTTACGAAGCCGTTGTTCACGGAACTCCCAAGGAAGAAAAAGGCTTTGTTAATTTTTCTATAGGAAGAGATAAAAAAGACAGAAAAAAGATGGCAGCATATCCTGCCGACAGTACACAAGCGGGAATAAGAAACGCTTGTACTCATTATGAGGTTTTAGACTCTTTCAAGAATTTTTCACATATAAGACTTAAGTTGGAAACAGGACGGACTCATCAGATAAGAGTTCATATGAAAGCAATAGGTCATCCTGTAGTAGGAGATCCGCTATATTCTTCTCCTAAGCTTGAATCTTTCGGACTCCAAGGACAATGTCTTCATGCAAGAGCCATTGGATTTATTCACCCGACAACTGGTGAACATATGTATTTTGAAAGTGAATTACCTGATTATTTTGTTAAAGTTTTAAAGAAATTAAAATAAAAGCGGTAAAAAATCCAGGAGGAAAAATTATGAACCAAGTTAAAAAAGAACAGTTGCGCGTCACTGCTGCAAAAATCAGATTAGGTGCGCTTGAGTGCGTTTACAATGCTAATTCAGGCCATCCGGGAGGCTCGTTGTCAATTGCTGACGTTTTGGCATACTTGTATTTTGACAAAATGAATATTGACCCCGATAATCCCAAGGATGATAATAGAGACCGTTTTGTTCTTTCCAAAGGTCATACGTCTCCTGCGTTATATTCTGCACTTGCGCTCAGAGGGTTCTTCTCAACAGAGCTTCTTAAAACCTTCAGAAGAGAAGGAAGCATTCTTCAAGGACATCCTGATATGAAGAACGTACCCGGTGTTGATATATCTACAGGTTCTCTTGGACTTGGTATTTCTACCGCTTGCGGTATGGCTTTGTCCGGAAAGGTTTCCAAAAAAGATTACAGAGTTTATGCCGTTATGGGCGACGGTGAACTCGAAGAAGGTCAGGTATGGGAAGCTGCAATGTTTGCGGGTCACTATAAACTTGACAACTTGACCGCTTTTGTTGATTTTAACGGACTTCAGATTGATGGAAAAATAACCGAGGTTATGAATCCCACCCCTATCGACGAGAAGTTCAAAGCGTTCGGATGGAATGCCCTTGTAATAGACGGACACAATTTTGACGAAATAGAAAAAGCAGTTGCCGAGGCAGAGTCTTATAAAGGTAAACCTACTGTTATTATTTGTAAAACTGTAAAAGGCAAAGGTGTTTCATTTATGGAGGATCGCGCAGAATGGCACGGTTCTGCTCCCAATAAAGAGCAATATGAAACTGCTGTTGCGGAAATTTCAGCGACGATATAATCAGGAGGACGAAATAATGAAATACGAAATCGGTTCAAAAATTGCTACACGTGAAGCGTATGGTAACGCTCTTGCTGAATTTGGCGCTACATATGATATTATAGTTTTTGATGCAGACCTTGCGGCATCTACAAAAACAGGTACTTTTAAGAAGGTGTTCCCCGACAGATTTTTTGATTGTGGTATCGCTGAAGGAAATATGATGGCTGTTGCCGCAGGCGCTGCAACAACAGGCAAGATTCCTTTTGCAAGTAGCTTCGCTATGTTCGCTGCAGGCAGAGCATATGAGCAGATACGCAACTCAATCGGATATCCTCATCTCAACGTTAAGATTGGCGCAACACACGCCGGTATTACGGTTGGAGAGGACGGTGCAACTCACCAGTGCAACGAAGATATCGCCCTCATGAGAACCATTCCAGGTATGGTTATTATTAACCCTGCCGATGCAGTTGAGGCGAGAGCCGCAGTTCTTGCAGCTATTAAACATGACGGCCCTGTATATTTGAGATTTGGACGTCTTGCAGTACCTGTAATTAACGATCAAGATACGTACGAGTTAGAAATCGGAAAAGGTCAACTTCTTAAAGACGGAAAAGACGTAACAATTGTTGCAACGGGTCTTATGGTAAATGAAGCAAATCAGGCAGAAAAAATCCTTGCCGAAGAAGGAATAGATGCAAGAATTGTAAATATACATACTATAAAGCCTATTGATAAAGATATAATTGTCGAATCTGCCAAGAAAACAGGTGCTATTGTTACCGCTGAAGAGCACAGTGTTATAGGTGGCCTTGGAAGTGCTGTGTGCGACGTTGTTTGTGAATCAGGTGTGGCTGTACCTGTGGTAAAGGTCGGAGTGTGTGACACCTTTGGTGTTTCAGGAAAAGCTCAGGATTTGATGCATACCTTTGGCATAGATGCACAAACTATTGTAAAGAAAGCAAAAGAAGCAATTTCGTTAAAAAGATAAATTTGTAAAAAGGGGCGGAAACGCCCCTTTGTTTTTAGGAGTATTTATGGTATTTTTGGAGATGATTGAAAATCTTCGCACCCCTTTTTTTGATAACCTTTTTTTGTTAATCACGCGTGTTGGTGAGGAATATGTCTTTTTATTGATTGGACTTATGTTTATTTGGTGTATAGACAAGTCTTGCGGATTCTGTATTTTAATTTCAGGGCTTTTAGGTCAGGTTGTTAATCAGTTTTTAAAAATATCATTTAAAGTTGAACGCCCGTGGATTAAAAATCCTAACTTTACCCCTGTAAAATCCGCTATTCCTGCCGCTACGGGATATTCTTTTCCCAGTGGACACACACAGGTTGCCACAACGACTTTCGGCACGATAGCATATAGATACAAAAACAAAAAAAGCATAATGCTTCTCGCTATAACTCTTGTGTTTTTGGTGGGGGGCTCAAGAATGTATTTAGGAGTTCACTATCCTTTGGACGTTTTGTTTTCTTGGTTGTTCGGATATTTTTTAACGGTGTTTGTGACAAATCTTTACAACAAGGAAAAATATGTTTTACTGAAAACGTTTTCGTTGATTGCCTCTACATCTTTGTTTATATTTGTTTTGTTTGTTACAAAAGGGGAGTGGAGTATAGATTTTTCATATTCTACTGTATTAAATTCAGCAAAACTTTTAGGTGCTGCAATTTCAGCAATTATTTGTTGGCATTTAGACCAAAAGTATTTTGAATTTGATATATCCGGTAAACCTTTCTTTCAAATTTTAAAGTTAGTATTAGGTGCAACTCTTGTTATATTCATTAAGTCTACCTTGAAGACACTTTTTGAGTATTTGTCTCTTAACGAACTATTAGCAAATTTAATCAGATATTTTTTAATAGTTCTCTTTGCAGGTCTTTTTTGGCCCTATATATTTAATACAATAAAAAGAAAAGCATCATACAAATGAAGAAATTGTTAAAAAATGTACAATATCCAAAAAATACTTGAAAAATAGAAGAAATATGTTATAATATATCTTGGGTAATGTTTTGAACATTTTTATCCTTGTACAATATAATTTTAAGAAAGATAGGTAATGTATTTATGACAAACAACAAATCAGTACTTAATTGGATTGCTGAAGTCAAAGATCTTGTTACCCCTGACAATGTGGTATGGATCGACGGTAGTGAAAAGCAGATTCAAGAACTTCGTGATGAATCAGTCAGAATAGGGGAAATGGAAAAACTCAATGAAGAAAAACTCCCTGGCTGTTATCTTCACAGAACAAA
Source organism: Oscillospiraceae bacterium (assembly GCA_015065265.1). GTDB lineage: Bacteria > Bacillota > Clostridia > Oscillospirales > SIG627 > RGIG6353. The sequence goes on from SVQQ01000005.1 coordinate 59,146, forward strand.
AGAAAATGACGTTGCCCGTGTAGAAGCAAGAACTTTCATATGTACAACTAAAGAAGAAGACGCAGGTCCTACAAACAACTGGTGCGCTCCTGCTGAAATGTATAAAAAACTCTACGATATTGCTCGTGGAAGCTACAAGGGACGTACAATGTATATTGTTCCTTTCTCAATGGGTCCTATCGGTTCACCTCTTGCAAAAATTGGTATTGAAATCACAGACTCTATTTACGTTGTACTTAATATGATTATTATGACACGTGTTAGCCCCAAGGTTTTTGACGTACTTGGCGACAGCAACGATTGGGTAAGATGTTTGCACTGTAAGTGTGATATTGACCCTGAAAACAGATATATCTGTCAGTTCCCTGAAGACAATACAATCATTTCTGTTAACTCAGGATACGGTGGAAACGTACTTCTCGGTAAAAAATGCTTTGCACTCAGAATTGCTTCATACCAGGGATGGAAAGAAGGCTGGATGGCTGAACATATGCTTATCCTTGGTCTTGAAAATCCTAAGGGCGAAGTTAAGTATATTGCAGCTGCATTCCCCTCAGCATGTGGTAAAACCAATCTGGCAATGCTTATTCCTCCCGAATACCTCAAGAAAAAAGGATATAAGGTTTGGACAGTTGGTGACGACATCGCATGGATGAGAATAGGTGAAGACGGACGTCTTTATGCTATCAACCCCGAAAACGGATTCTTCGGTGTTGCTCCTGGTACAAACTCTAAATCTAACTTCAATGCTCTCGAATCCACAAAGAAAAATACAATATTCACAAACGTTTGTTTGAACCTTGACGATAACACTGTTTGGTGGGAAGGACTTAACAAGGATCTTCCTGAAAACGCTCTTGATTGGAAGGGCAACAAGTGGGATCCCAAGAAGTTTAACAAAGCTGATAAATCAACTTGCGCAGCACATCCTAACAGTAGATTTACCGCTCCCGCAGAAAACTGTCCTTGCATTTCTGACGAATTTGACAAGGGCGCAGGCGTTCCGATTTCCGCTATTATATTCGGTGGACGTCGTGCAAAGACCGCACCCCTCGTATACCAGTCAAAGAACTGGGAAAACGGTGTATTCGTAGGTTCTGCAATGGCTTCTGAAACAACAGCCGCTGCAGCAGGTGCTGTTGGTGTTGTTAGACGTGACCCCATGGCTATGCTTCCTTTCTGTGGTTATCATATGGGCGACTACTTCCAGCATTGGCTTGATATGGGTAAGAAACTTGGCGACAAGGCTCCCAAGATATTCAACGTAAACTGGTTCAGAACGGACGACGAAGGAAACTTCGTATGGCCCGGTTTCGGTGATAATATGCGTGTTCTTAACTGGATTATCGACCGTTGCGAAGACAAGGTTGACGCTGTTGAAACTGCAATCGGATTTGTTCCTAATCCCGATGATATCGACCTTACAGACCTTAAAGATTTCTCTCGTGAAACTCTTGTTGACATTCTTAACGTTGACAAAGAAACATGGCTCAAAGAAGCAGCAGAAATCGAAGAGCATTACAAGAAATTTGGTGACAGACTTCCCGCTGAACTTAAAAAGCAGCTCGAAACACTTAAAGAAAATCTCAATAAATAATTACCAAAGGGTGCATTGTCAAAGATGCACCCTTTATGCATATACTATTCAATAGTATTTAACCGAATTTATAATGATTTTTATGCACTTTTTGACTTGACAAATTTCGATTATGAGTATATACTAAATTTAATTAAATTTAAGTTTTGGAGGATAAATTTTTATGAGTAGAGTTTATAATTTTTCTGCCGGTCCTTCTATGCTTCCTTTGGAGGTTTTAGAGACAGCAGCAAGAGAGATGACCGATTATAACGGTAGCGGTATGTCCGTCATGGAAATGAGTCACAGATCCAAGGCTTACGAAAGTATCATAAATGAAGCTTTTGCAAATCTTAGACAAGTGCTTAACGTTCCTGAAAATTACAAAATTTTGTTTATGCAGGGAGGAGCGTCTACACAGTTCGCAGCAGTTCCCTTGAACCTCATGAACAAAAACAAGAAGGCTGATTATATAGTTTCAGGTCAGTTTTCAGGTAAAGCATTCAAAGAAGCACAAAAATATGGTGACGTAAAAGAAATTGCTTCATCTAAGGATAAAAACTTTTCATACATACCTAAAATTACAAGAGAAGACATCCGTCCCGATGCTGACTACGTTCATATTTGTTTTAATAACACTATTTACGGAACACATTTTGACTACATTCCCGATACAGGCGATATTCCTCTTGTAGCTGATATGTCGTCTTGTATTCTTTCTGAGCCTATCGACGTATCTAAATTCGGCGTTATTTATGCCGGAGCACAGAAGAATATGGCTCCTGCAGGAGTAACCGTTGTTATTATCAGAGAAGACCTTTTAGGAAACGCTCGTCCCGATACACCTGTAATGCTCGATTATAAGGCTATCGCAGACAACGATTCTATGTACAACACACCTCCTTGTTATTCAATCTACGTTCTTGGACTTGTATGTAAATGGCTCCAGAATCTTGGTGGCGTAAAAGCTATGAACGAGATTAACAAGAGAAAAGCGGCAGTTCTTTACAATTATCTTGATAACTCTAAACTTTTCAAACCTACTGCTGAAAAGGAAGTTCGTTCAATAATGAACGTATGTTTCGTTACAGGAAACGAAGAAATGGATGCTGACGTATGTAAGAAAGCTGCAGGGGCAGGTCTTGTTAGCATTAAAGGTCACCGTTCAGTAGGTGGTATGAGAGCGTCTATATATAATGCAATGCCTGAAGCAGGTGTTGATGCTCTTGTTGAATTCTTGAAGAAATACGAAGAGGAACACATATGACTAACATAAAATTACTTAATAAAATTGCTAAATGTGGCACAGACATTTTTGATAAAAGCAAATATACTGTTGCAGAAGAAGTAAATGACGCAGCAGCTATTATGGTTCGTTCTGCATCTATGCACGAAATGGAATTTGACAAATCTTTACTTGCGATAGCTAGAGCTGGTGCAGGTGTTAATAACATTCCTCTCGACAAATGTGCTGAAGAGGGAATAGTTGTATTTAACACACCAGGTGCAAACGCTAACGCGGTTAAAGAACTTGCAATTCTTGCACTTCTTATGTCTTGCAGAAAAGTTACTGATGCAATAGACTGGGCGAAGACTCTTACAGATAACGAAGATATCGCAAAGGCGGTAGAAAAAGGAAAGAGTGCTTTCGTAGGCCCTGAAATCTACGGCAAAACACTTGGTATCATCGGTCTTGGCGCAATTGGCGCAATGGTCGCAAATGCAGCAATATCTCTTGGAATGAACGTTATAGGCTATGACCCTTATTTGTCAGTAAAAGCAGCTCTTTCGCTTAATCCTAACACTAAAACCACTACCGATTTAAACGAAGTGTTTGCAAATGCTGATTTCATTTCACTTCACGTGCCTTCAACTCCTTCTACAAAGGGTATGATAAATTCAGACGCAATACTTAAAATGAAGGATGGCGTTAGAATTATTAACCTTGCCCGTGCAGACCTAGTTGACTCAGAATCTATGAAGTCGGCTCTTGACAATGGTAAGGTTGCAACTTATGTCACCGATTTTCCTAACAATTCTCTTTGCGTTTATAAAAACGTCATTGCAATTCCTCATTTGGGAGCATCTACTCCCGAATCAGAAGACAATTGTGCAATAATGGCTGCAAAAGAATTGGTTGAATTCATCGAAAACGGAAACGTAATTAACTCTGTAAATTATCCTAACGTTTCAGTTCCCATGTCAGCAAACCCCAGAATAACTGTTCTTTACAAAGCAAATGATGATGCAATTGCTAATATCTCTTCAATCGCTTCACCTGTTTCGATTGCTTCCGCAGTTAGAGGAAATTACGGATATGCTATATTAGACGTTAAAGATGGAGCAGTTGCAAATAAGATTGATAATCTTGAGTTTGTAATCAGAACAAGAGTTATTAACGGATAAGTTCTTATCTATTGACAAAAGACGTTTTTGATAGTAAAATATCATTACACAAGCAAATGTTATAAAAACAAAAGAGACACCTGCTTTGTTGGTGTCTCTTTTAATTTGTCTGAAAGGAGAATATAATGAGAAGAACAAAACTTGCAGACAGAAAACTTCCGGATTATACCAGAGGGGAAGAAATCTTTAATTTTGTATCTCACACAGTTGGCGGAGCCTTTGCGATTATAGCGTTGATTTTGTGTATCGGTGTTGCCGCATATCACGGAAACGTTTGGGGAATTGTCAGCGGTTCTATATATGGCGTAACAATGATTCTTTTATATTGTATGTCCAGCATATATCACGGACTAATACCTGTTATGGCAAAAAAAGTATTTCAAGTATTAGACCATTGTACGATTTATTTGCTTATTGCAGGTACTTATACTCCTATTACTTTGGTTGCGTTCAGAAGCACGAATCCTGTTTTAGGATGGTCTGTTTTTGGTATCATTTGGTTCTTTGCTATTTTAGGAATAACCCTTACCGCGATTGACTGGAAAAAATATAATGTGTTTTCTATGATTTGCTATCTTGGTATGGGGTGGTGTGCAATTTTTCTTATTAAAGACCTGATTAAAATTGTAGGTACTTTTGGAACTGTGTTTTTGCTTCTTGGTGGAATTCTTTACACAATAGGTGCCATCCTTTATGCATTCGGTCATAAAGTGCGATATTTTCACTCTGTTTTCCATTTGTTTGTAATAGCAGGAAGTGTTATGCACTTTATTATGATTCTGGTTTGTATTATGCCTATGTAACATCAAAAAAACGCTTTGCGATTGCAAAGCGTTTTATCTTAAATACAAAAGACAGGGAAGACCCTGTCTTTTTAATTTGGTTGACTGGTTGCGAAAATTATCACGTCACTATCCCTTAAATCAAGCTTTTCGTTTGCTATCTTTTTAATTGTTTCTTCGTCAAGTTCTTCTACGCTATTTGGAAGAGAATCAATTTCTGCCTTTATTTTTTCAATACTCAACTGTCTTTGTTGAAATTCAGACTCTGCAACTTTTAATTCGGCTTTCATATCATTGATTTGAATATTCATCTTAATAATAGCAACAAAAAAGAAGATAATAACAAAAAACATTGTAAATTTAAACCAAAAGTTCAATTTTTTCTTTGAACTTTTTTCTGTTGTATTTTTCATATTTCTCCTTTCTTTCAAATCCCGAATATGCATCCTTGATTATTCTGTTGACGTACCTTTTTATATACAATTTCTTTAATTTAATTTTAACAAATTTTATAAAAATGTCAATAGTATTCTTGATTTTTGTTAGAATATAGTTATTTATAAAAAAGAAAGCATTTAAAATCACAGTTAAGAGTTTTTTTGTGATTTTCCCCACCGTTTTTCTATAAACGGAGAAAGAAATTAGAGTGGCAAGAACTGAATAACTTCTGTATATTCCACCATTTTTATCAAACGTGATTAAAAGCATCATAAAGCCCCACAAAAGTACAAAGACAAAATCTAATAAAAAAGGCGGTGTTTTTTTTCTTAATAACAATGTTGGTAATATGACACAGATATCATACACTAAACCAATAAACAGCCCTGAAATTAACGAATATAGAAGAAATCCGTATTGATTTGTTATAAAAATTTGCATTATTTAAAAAGAGATGTAAAAAATGATTTGGTGGATTTTTGTTTTCCGTCATTATAAGAAAGGGAATACAAGTAACCGCAAATTTCAGCGGTTTTATTCTCTACGTCTATTTTTTTAATATTAAAGTCCTTTCCTAAAATTACAAGTTCGCATTCTCCCATATCAAAAATTATTCTCTCACCATCATAACTTAAAACGTCGCTTACTCCCTTAATTTCCATTTTAGTTCTATTTTCTATTGCTATATAACTTTGTTCTATTGTGTTCATAAAAAAACCTCCCATTGATATTAAATCATATGGGAGGTCGGGTTAAAATATTCTAATCATCGATAACTTCATACATAGAAGAAGCATCACTTTTGTGGATCGACTCTAAAATTGATTTTACCTTCACTTTTAAAGTTCGTTCACCAAATGAAATCTGAATGATATCGTCAATTTTAACTGTGTATGATGCCTTAGCAATTTTTCCGTTTACCATTAAACGTGACGTATCACATGCCTCGTTTGCAACGGTACGTCTTTTGATAAGGCGAGAAACCTTTAAAAATTTGTCAAGTCGCACAATAATTATTTGTTGAGCGCGTCTTTAAGAGCTTTACTAGCAGAGAAAACGGGTTTCTTTGATGCAGCGAAGTGCATTTTATCTCCTGTAAATGGATTAACGCCGTCATGAGCTGCTCTTTCTTTAACGTCGAAAGAACCAAAGCCTGTGAGCTGAACTTTTTCGCCATCAGCAAGTGTGTCTGTGATTACATCAACAAGGCTGTTGATAGCAATTTCTGCATCCTTTTTCTTAATATTTGCTTTAGCTGCAACCGCTTCGATAAGTTGTGTTTTGTTCATTTTTTTGTACCCTTTCTTTTTATTATTGGATAATAAATTATAACACCGAAAATATCACTTTTCAAGTGTTTTTTCACAAATTTTTTCTTAATTTTGGAATAAAATGTAGCAAAAGTGCCAAAATGCACAAATTGGTATATGTTAATTTTTGCAATTTTCCAAATGTTATTTCATAATTTTAACTTTAACTAATAAATTTTCAATTTTTTTACCTTTTGGTAACATTCTGATGTCGTCTTTTGAGACACCTTTTACAACAAATAAAAGCGCAAAATACAGTATTATAGCTATTAAAATTAACACAATTACAAGGAGTTTTTCACTATAATTTGATTTAAGAAGATTGAACGTTATATTGCATAATCCAATGCTTACAATTGCAGAAAAAAGCGGTTTCGCAACTGTGGTGAAAATTTTAGGTAAGCACGGTGTGTATCTTAAAAGAAAATAGAAGTTCAAAATCATTATTATCATGTATGCGACAACAGTTGCTATCGGCGCACCGTATAGAGCGATCTTATTGTTGCCAATAAGTACGTAATTTAGAATTACTTTCAGTAAAATACCAATAGTTGTCGATATGATGGTCTTTTTTTCCTGCCCGTAGGCTTGTAAAAGTGCGTTTGACACAGACACCATTGAAACAAAGAACACCGATATTGCCAACACAGATAACATGTTTGCCGCAATATCAGTTGCGAGAAGATCTTTCCCTCTCACCGTCACATATTCATTGCTGTTATACAAGAGTGAAACAATAGGACTTGAAAAAGCGATTAGACCTATAGAGCAGGGGATAGAAATCATAGAGGCTATTCTGAGAATTGATGATATTACTTTGTTTGCTTCGTCGGATTTATTTGAAACAAACATACCTGTTACAGTGGGAAGGACACTGACTGCAAAAGGATATATTAAATTCGGCGCAAGATTGTTTATGGGCACCGACATTGAGGTGTAAGCCCCCATTATTTTTTGTGCTTGTAGCGTATCAATTCCGCTTTTAACAAGTCTTCTTACCATTAGTGTGGTGTCGATTGTATTTGTTAAACTTAAAATTGTAGCACTGAGTGTGATTGGAATTGCTATTATTACCAGTTCTTTTAGAAGCTTTGACGAAGGTGTTGTTGGGGTATTTAATTGAGAAATCGAATAACTTTCCTTTTTGTCGCAAATCTTTTTATAGAAATACAAAAATATAGTACTTCCTATTGAGCCTGTCGTTATTCCGAGAAGAGTAAGCGCTGAGACTGTATAAGAGGGAAGATTTGCTTTCACAGCGAAGTAAGCGACTATCAGCCCTATAAATAGTTTACCAACGGCACCTATAATCTGTGAAATTGCCGTGGGAGTCATATTGTTAAGCCCTTGGAAATACCCTCTATAAGCCGACGTAATGCACATAAAGAATAAAGTTATGCTAATTGAGATAATTGAGTAATGAAGCCCGTCGAGGTGAACGTATCTTGAATAGTTTTTTGAAAACAAAAGCATCAGCAGAGAGCCTACAAAACCTAAAATAAAAAAGAGTATGTAAGCAACTTTAAAAATCTTCGCAGTTTCCTTTTTATTGTTTCTAGCCTCCGCTGACGAAATCAATTTTGACAAAGCAACGGGAATTCCAGCGGTGGAAATCATATAAAAGATTACGTAAAATCCGTATGCGGTATTAAAGTACGCCATTGAAGTGACGCCAATAATATTTGTAAGGGGAATCTTGAATATTGCTCCAAAAATTTTAACTATCATGGAAGCCAATACAAGAATCAACGCTCCTTGCAAAAAGTTTTGCTTTTTCAATAAACCTCACCTCATTTCCGGTTTAAGATTTCCTGCATCCGATAAATATTGTTTTGATACTTTAAAGGGTCATTTAGATATTCAGTTGGATATTTATAATTTGCAAAGTGATGAATTTTTCCTCTAGGATTTGAGGGTAAAAGTCTGGAAGTCGCACCTGCACCTATGCCGAAAATATGTTCAATTTCGTTCATCATGGCAATGTTGTAATGAGATTCATGACCTTCAGTACAATAACCTATATTTTCGTGATTTCCAACAGAATACTTTTGCTTATATAAATAATATGGACTGTAACTATTTAATATACACGAAGAAAACGAGTATTTTATAAAATCATCAATGTTTTTAAGAGAGTTATTCTCGGTTTTGTTTTTGATGTCAGCGGATTTTTTTATGCAAAGCGTATGAACAGTTATGTTTTCTGGCTTGAGCGACAGCACAGAATCTAAAGTGCTTTTAAACGAGTTAAAGTTTTCACCGTCAAGCCCAGCAATAATGTCTGTGTTTACCGTATGAAAATTTGCTTTTTTTACAAGTTCAAACGCTTTGTAAAAATCGTCGGCACTATGTTTTCTGCCTATCCTTTTTAAGACTTCATCGTTAGTGCTTTGACAATTGACACAGGTTCGTGTAACTCCAAAAAGTTTCATAACGGAGAGCTTTTCTTCTGTTATTGTGTCAGGTCGTCCAGCCTCTAAGGTGAATTCTTCTAAAGTTTTGGTATTTACATTAGTGACTACCGACTTTAAAAGACTTTCGAGTAAATCACTGGACAAAATCGTAGGAGTGCCTCCGCCTATATAAAGAGACTTTATCTTCATGTTGTTTTTGTAAATAAAGTCCAACGTAAGTTTAAGCTCCTTTATAAGTTCTTTAACGTATGCAGGAAGCATGGTTAATTGATTTGGAGAAGATGAAGAAATAAATGAACAGTAGTTACATCTCGTGGGGCAAAAGGGAATTGAAATATAAATAGAACAGTCGTTTTCATTGTGAACTTCTTTAGCTTTTTTGTCGTACTTAGCCGCACTTAAAAGGACAGAGATCTTTTCCTCGCTCACTAAATAATTGTTCCTTAAGCGAAATATTGCGTCGTGAGTTCCGTAGTCTGAAATTAAATCTGTCGCAATTTTAAAAGGTCTTACCCCTGTTAATACACCGTAAGGAGGAGCATCTATGCCTTTGCTTTTTGCAAAGTCGATAATGGCTTTACCGATTGCTGAGGTAGTGGCAAGACGGGGCGTTCTATAGTCTGAAATCTTTTCCTCTTTTGATATTTTTTCTCCGTCTAAATCAACAGTTACTTTTACACTTTTTCCGATAGTAACAACCTTTGTTACACATTTAATATTTTTTCTTTCTGAAAAACAAAATTCGGGAAAAAGTTCAGAAATAATGGTTTTTGTGTATAAATCCGTAGATTCGTTACCTGAACAAAAAATCATTTGAGCTCGTCACTTTCGATTACGAATGTCACGGGTCCTACGTTGGTAAACTTAATTTTCATATCTGCACCGAATTTTCCGTTAACGACGTAATTGTTGCTTGTTCCATTATATTTTTGACATTCTTCGTTAAGGACTTTTGAAAAGTGCTCATACAAGGGCTCAGCAACTTCGGGACGCGCTGCAGCAAACATATTAGGACGTCTTCCGTGACTACAGTCACCGCATAGAGTAAATTGTGAAACAACCATAAACTTTCCGTTTATTGCCTCATCTGTGCAAGATAAATTCATTTTACCGTCAGCATCTGCAAATATTCTGAGTGTAGCAATTTTACGAGCGAGTTTTTCTGCGTCTGCTTCATTGTCATCTGTGTCAACGCCAAGTAATACAAAAAGACCTTTGTCTATCTCGGAAAAGGGGAGTGTGCTATCGTCAATTGTGAGTACGCAATCTTCCACCAGTTGAATTACTGCTTTCATAATTTCACCTTCAATTTATGCTACCACGTGTAACGTCGACAACGCTGTCAAGCTTTTTAAGCCTTGAAACGATAGAGTTGAAGTGGTCTGTGTTTTTTGTTCTGATTGTAATGCTTATAATGGTTACGTCACTGTTAGAGTTTATTGCGTGTGAATTAATAGAAAGAATACCAACGTGCATTTCAGCAAGTGCACCTGAAATTTCAGCAAGTGCACCGATTTTATCTCGTGCAAAGACATTAAGTATTGCGTCAAAGCAAGATTCTGTGGCATCCGCTGCGTTTTTAGCCCAACTTGCCGCCACCCATCTGTCCTTTGTGTCCGGCCTTTTGAGACCTTCTATAGCGTTTTTACAGTCGTATTTGTGAATAGAAATACCAAATCCTTTTGTGATAAACCCGATAATTGAATCACCAGGCAAAGGGTTACAGCATTTTGCAAACTTAACCTGACAGTTATCAACACTTTCAATGATTACGCTTTGTTCAGATGCGAATTTTCTCTTTATTCTCTTATCGGTATCAATGTTAGGCGCAAGAGTAGGTGGGGCTTCGGGTTCTATCGGACGAATTAGTTTATCAAATTCATTCTTTAATTTTGTCTCAATTTTTGAAAGTGCAACTCCGCCGTACCCAATTGCATTATAATAATCTTCAACTTCAAAGACGCCTGACTTTTTAGCAACGTTTAAAACGATTTGGTCTCTTTGCTCGTCGTTATACTGAATGCCAAATTTGCGGAAAATACGGTCAATATCTCTTTTCGCATTTTCGATATTTTCTTCACGCTTTTCTTTTTTGTACCACTGCCTTATTTTGTTCCTTGCTTCACTTGTCTTAACAATTTTGAGCCAGTCTCTGTTCGGACCTTTTGAAGCGCTCGACGTTAAAATATCGACAATTTGTCCTGTTTGTAACACTGTGTCAATAGGCGCAATAACACCGTTAATTTTTGTTCCAACCATCTTGTTTCCCACAGCGGTGTGGATAGCATATGCAAAGTCAATGGAAGTTGAACCTGCGGGGAGGTCAATGACGTCGCCTTTGGGAGTAAAGACAAATATCTCATCTTCGAAAAGGTCGATTTTTAAAGAACTGATAATATCTTCGGAATTATCGGTAGAATCTTTTTCTGTTTCGAGAAGTGTGTGAATCCACTGTAGCTTCTTGGAAATGCTTTCTTCTGCGGTAACGTTGCTCTTATATTTCCAGTGAGCAGCAAGTCCGTATTCGGCAATTTCATGCATCTCCCAAGTTCTTATCTGTACTTCAAAAGGAATACCGCTACGACCTATAACCGTAGTATGAATCGATTTATACATATTTGGTTTAGGTGTGGAAATGTAGTCTTTAAATCTTCCCGGAACAGAGTTGAATGTTTCGTGAATTATACCGAGTACCGTATAACAAGTAAGCTCGTCGTCGACTAAAATTCTCACAGCATAAAAATCGTATATCTCATCAAAATCTTTATTCTTTGAGTACATTTTTTTGTACATACTGTAAATTGATTTAACTCGTCCTGAAAGAGAATACTTGATTTTTTGTTCGTCAAGTTTTTCTGCAATCAATTCTTGCGCTTTGTCAAGAAAGTCTCTGTTCTGACCGTACTTAATATCAATGTTTGTTTTAACTTCGTCGTATCCAACGGGGTCGAGATATAAAAGTGCGAGTTTTTCAAGTTCCTGCTTGATTTTTTGCATACCGAGCCTATGAGCCACGGGAGCATAAACGTGCATTGTTTCAAGGGCAATAAGTCTCTGCTTTTCATCTGTATGAGAGGCAAGAGTTCTCATATTGTGCAAACGGTCGCACAGTTTTATGAATATTACTCGTATGTCTTTTGACATAGCAAGGAACATTTTTCTCAAATTTTCAAGATGTTCTTCTTCTTTGTCTTCGAAGCGAATGGCAACGAGTTTCGTAAGTCCGTCAACAATTTCGGCAACACTTTTACCAAATTGACTGGATATGTCGTCAAGAGTTGCCTTGTCAGGTCTGTCTTCTACGGTATCATGCAAGAGGGCAGCGCAAATAGAATCGGTATCAAGCTTAAGTGAAGCAACAATTTCTGCAACCGCAAGTGGATGAGAAATGTACTCTTCTCCCGATTTTCTGAACTGTCCTTTGTGCATTTCATTAGCATATTCAAACGCACGGGAAACTTTATCTAAATCGTATTGTTGGTCACTTGAAGTAAGAACGTTTAATAGTCTTGAACAATCTATGGACATATTGGATCCTTTCGGTGTCTTATTTTTTTACTTTTTCAAAAAGTTTTCTTATAGTAGGGGTGTTTTCTAAAATGATTTTTCCCTCGGAGTTTTTACATAAAGTAGTATGTATCATTCTGTATTCCGGACTACCGGATACACTTGCATTAATCAAACCGGATTCTGACAGAACCTCCATCACAATCAACGCCTTGTAAAGTGGAAGGGTGGAGGCGTACTTTTTATTAACCATTTTCAAAAGATAAGGGATATATAAATCAACAGTATCAAAATTACTTTTTACAGAATCTAAATATCCCTTTAAGCAAGTGTATATTTGGGCAAAGTCGTTTCTGTTAGGTATATCTTGAACGTTTACAAGGTAATTTGCGTCGTTCATCATATTCTTGTATTTTATCAAGTGTTGCTCTAATACGTTACGAGTTATTTTAGAGGGTCTAATATCCCTTACTATCATTTGGGTAGTTATTTGGTTTTTAAAGTTATTAACGTCAACGTTAAAAGCAACGTCAATATAATCGCCTTCAACGAATGGAAAAGTAGCGACAGGTGTACCAAACATTAACGCCACGTGAACAGTGTTATGCTTTTCCAAAAACAGTTTAGTATGTTTTCCGTCACCAATTGAAACAATAGAAACGATTTTCATATCATTTGTGCAAAACATAGGGACGGGATTTGACAATCCAAAAGGCTCAAGTCTTGAGATGTCATTTGCAAGTTTTAAGTTTAATTCTTTCGGGGAAAGTTCACAATCTACGTCTAGAGTTTTAACAAGGTCGGACTCAGAAAATGAATTTTCAGCATATTCATTAATTCTTCGTCTGAGTTCAGGCAAATTTGACCTTCTTACAGAAAGTCCGGCCGCTAGTTCATGCCCACCAAATTTTTCAAGCAAATCTCCACAACTTGCCAGCGCCTTTACAAGATTCATGCCTTTAATACTTCTTGCAGAACCTTTACCGACTTCGGGATCACTGCCTACAATCTCGTTTTTAAAAGAAATCAAGACAGAAGGTAAGTTGTATTTCTCCGTTATCCTGGAAGCAACGATACCAATTATTCCATGGTGCCAGTTGTCGTCTTCAAGAATTATAACCTTGTCTTTTCCTATATCACACTGCTCTGGTAATTTTGATAAAGCAGATAGAAGACTTTCATTTTCAAGACTCTGACGTTCTTTATTAATTTCACCGAGTCGTGTTGCAAGTCTTGCAGCTTCCTCTCTGCTTTCTGTTAAAAATAACTCTACGGCAATATCTGAGGTTTCCATTCGCCCTGCGGCGTTAATTCTTGGAGCTAAAACAAAGCCGATTGTAGTAGAGGAAATCTTCTTGTTTTTGCCGGAATATTCAATTCCCGATTCTTCGACTAATGCCATTAGTCCCAGATTTTTTGTATGCTCAATGGAATTTAATCCTTTTGAAACGATAAGACGGTTCTCGTCAATTATAGGCATAACGTCTGCAATAGTGCCAATAGCAACAAATTCTGCATATAAATCAATAAGTTTCTTTAACGCATCAAAATGAGTAACGTTATTAAAGATCATTTCGGTTGCGCAAATGAATTTGAATACAACGCCAACACCTGCAAGTTCTTTGAAGGGATATTCACAGTCTGGTCTTTCAGGATTTATGACTGCGTTTGCAAGTGGCAGTTGACTTCTGCATTCGTGGTGGTCGGTAACGACAACTCTCATACCAAGTGCTTTTGCGTGGTCAATTTCGTTACAGGCAGTAATACCCGAGTCAACAGTTATAAGAAGTTTAACTCCTTTGTCTGCGTACTCCTTTATCACTCTGTCATTAAGGCCATATCCGTCGTCGCTTCTCTTTGGAATATAATACTCACAGTTTCCGCCAATAGACTGTATATATTTGAGCAATACAGTTACCGAAGTAACACCGTCTACGTCATAATCTCCCCAAATTAAGATTTTCTCGTTACGCGAAACTGCATCAATTAAAATTTTCGCTCCTTTTTCCATGTCTTTCATAAGAAAAGGGGAGTGGAAGGATTCGATGCCTTTATTCAAAAAAACGTCTGCATCATCGGGGGTAGTATAATTTCGAGAAATTAATAGTTTTGCAAGGGTAGAAGATATATTTAATTTTCTGGATATTTCTAAAACTTTTTCTTTTGGATGCTCTTTAACTATCCATTCTTTTTTTAACATATTTATCCTCGTAAAAATAAAATCTACATATAATATTTATTTTATATCAAAAAGTTCAAAAATACAAGTATACGGTTATAAAAATATAATATTTTTATCAATTTAAATAATTTTTATTCATGAAGATACAAAATTCATCAAATCTATTGACTTTTTCGTGAACATTTAGTATATTAACATTGTCTTTTATATCGGATGATCCGAGCATATCAAACCATGGCGCCAAAAGATTTTTCTTTTAGTTAGTGTGCTGCAGCTGAAAAGACGACTAATGTCGGTACTCCTAGGCGTTTTCGCCTGACCTTTTGCGGGGTAGCAGCATCGGTTTGATACGAGGTAAAATTTACTGTATAAAAGATTAATTTTTTCTCACAAACCGTGAGAGTCCGCAAAGGGGGTTGTTTCAATGACAGAAAACAACATAATTAATTTAAGCAATATTACCGTTACATACGACGGAGAAAGGGTATTAAAGGACATTAACCTTTATATCCGTGACAAAGAGTTTGTCACACTTCTTGGTCCGTCGGGATGCGGCAAGACTACCACCTTAAGAATTATAGGTGGCTTTGTTGAGCCTGACAACGGTGATATTTTTTTTGACGGCAAAAAGATTAACGATTTGCCACCACACAAGAGACAGGTAAACACTGTATTTCAGAGATATGCACTGTTTCCTCATCTGAACGTTTACGATAATATTGCTTTTGGACTCAGAGTTCAAAGAATGGATGAAAAGGAAATAAAGCAAAGAGTTTTATCAATGCTCAAACTTGTAAACCTTGAAGGCTATCAGAGAAGAAAGATAACTGCGCTTTCAGGAGGTCAGCAACAGAGAATTGCTATCGCCAGAGCGCTCGTTAACAGACCTCGCGTTTTACTTCTTGACGAACCTCTCGGAGCCCTTGACTTGCAACTGAGAAAAGAAATGCAAATCGAACTTAAACGTATGCAACAACAACTTGACATTACGTTTATTTATGTAACTCACGACCAAGAAGAAGCCCTTACAATGTCTGATACTATCGTTGTCATGAACAACGGTACAATTCAGCAAATCGGCACACCTCAAGATATTTATAACGAGCCTAAAAATACATTTGTTGCCAAGTTCATCGGTGAAAGCAATATTCTTAACGGTCTTATGCTTGAAGATTATAAAGTTGCTTTTGCAGACCGTATTTATAAATGTGTTGACAAAGGCTTTACCTTAAACGAAGAAGTAGACGTAGTTATACGTCCTGAAGACATAAAGATATGTACCGCAAGTGATGATGTTTTAACAGGCTTTGTTGAATCCGTTACCTTTAAGGGCGTACACTATGAAATGATAGTTGATTCATACGATATGAAGTGGAAAATCCATTCCACAAAAGCTGCAGAGGAAGGCACGATCGTAGGCCTCGATTTCACGCCTGAAGATATTCACATTATGAGAAAATCAGTGAACGTAATAGATGCGGTAATGTATGATAACAACGCAGTGTCTATTATGGGCAAAACTTATGAATGTGTGGAAAATTGTCTTCTTTATAACGAAAGTGTGCAGGTGTCAGTTGACGCCGACAGCATTTCTTTGACATCCCCTGATGACAAGTATATCGTTGGTGAAGTAGAAGCGATAAACAGACGTTCGGTATTTGACGAAGCGGTTATTAACTGCGGAGATAAAAAGTGGGTAGCGCACATTATTGACAAAGATATAAAGGTCGGCGACAGTGTAGGACTTTTAATTGATCCAGAATCAATTAAAATTACAAGAACCGTTGAGTCCGAGCTTTCAGCAACAGCACCCCAGGAGGAAGACGTATGAAAAGAAGTGCTTCCATATACTCCAAACTCTGCGCGTCCCCTTATATAGTATGGATGCTCATATTCATTTTTGCACCCTTACTTATGGTTTTTTACTATACTTTTACTGATAGTTCAGGAGCGTTAACTTTTAACAATATAATTGCTCTTGATAACTACGCAGGTATTTTTGTACGCTCGATTTTATATGGACTTATAACAACAGTTATTAGTTTGATAATAGCCTTTCCTTTAGCATACATCATATCTCAAAAAAGCGTAAAATATCAGTCTACCATGATAATTCTTTTAATGGTTCCCATGTGGATGAACTTCCTTATCAGAACTTATTCGTGGATGAATATATTAAGTGATAACGGAATAATTAATTTCGTTATTCAGAAGTTCGGCTTTGAACCCGTTCATATGATAAATACGTCAGGCGCTGTTATTCTTGGTATGGTTTATAACTTTATGCCCTATATGGTTTTACCCATATATTCTGTTATCTCTAAAATGGATAAGAGTGTTATTGAGGCGGCACAAGACCTTGGATGCAACAAATTTAAGGTGTTAACTAAGGTTATTTTACCGTATAGTTTACCTGGAATAGCATCGGGAATTACAATGGTATTTGTACCTTCTGTAAGTACTTTCTACATCTCACAAAAACTCGGCGGTGGAAAGTACGATATGATTGGTGACACAATTGAACGCCAATTTCAAACTTCCTACAACTACAACCTCGGAGCTTCAATTTCTCTTGTCCTTATGGTGCTTCTTCTTGTTTGTATGGCGTTTATGAATACCTTCACAAACGAAAATGACGATGAAGGAGGTATAATAGTATGAAATCACTTTCACGCGTTTATACCGCTTTAATTCTTCTCTTTATGTACGCACCTATTTTCGTGTTGATCGTGTATTCGTTTAACGCTTCAAACAGTACTTCCGTTTTCGAAGGTTTTTCTTTGAAGTGGTATTCTGAACTTTTTAAAGACGGAGAAACTCTTAAAGCTCTTTATAATACGTTAATTTTGGCACTATTGTCTTCCGTTATCGCAACGATCCTCGGTACTGCGGCGGCGGTAGGTATCAGTTATATGAAAAACGGTCCTATTAAGTCAATAATAATGACAATAACCAATATTCCTATGATGAACGCAGACATAGTTACAGGCGTTTCGCTTATGCTTTTGTTTGTCTTCGTCGGCGGAATTCTAGGAATTTCAGGAGTTCTCGGATTTACTACACTCTTGATTGCTCACGTAACATTTAACTTACCCTACGTAATACTGTCGGTGCTTCCTAAACTAAAACAACTTGACCCTAACCTTTCGGAAGCGGCACAGGACTTAGGATGCACTCCGTTACAGTCGTTTTTTAAAGTTGTATTGCCATCCATTATGCCAGGTATAATTACAGGACTTATGATGTCGTTTACTCTTTCTCTTGACGACTTTGTAATCAGTTATTTTGTAAGCGGTCCTCAATTCCAGACCTTGCCATTACGAATTTATTCAATGACAAAAAGACGCGTAACTCCTGATATGTACGCTTTGTCAACGCTTATGTTCGTGGTAATTCTTGTACTTCTTATACTCATTAACACCGTTAAGGATGATAAGAAAACACTGGGGAAGGGGAGTGCTAAAAAATGAAAAGAACTTTGTTTTTCTTACTGAGTGTTCTCGTTTTGCTGAACTCCACCGTAACCGCTTTGGCAGATAACTATTCTGACTATTTATCTTATGACGAAGATTACGTTCACCCTTTGACTGGTGAATATATCAATGTATATAACTGGGGAGAATACATCTCTGACGGTTCGGAAGGTTCTCTTGATATCAACAAGGAATTTACTCGAATTACCGGAATAAAAGTGAATTACACGAACTACGCAAGTAATGAAGATATGTACGCCAAACTTAAAAGCGGAGGCGCTAGTTACGACGTAATTTTCCCCTCAGACTATATGGTTCAAAGGCTTATAAACGAGGATATGCTCGAAAAGTTGGATTTATCAAACATTCCTAATTATAAGTATATTGCTGAAGAGTACAGAAATTTACCTTATGACCCTAAAAACGAGTACTCAGTGCCTTATACTGTCGGAATGGTAGGACTTATATACAACTCCGCCATGATTGAACGTATGGGATACGAAGAACCTACAAGTTGGAATGCGTTGTGGGACCATAGATATTCGGGAAGCATCCTGATGTTTAATAACCCAAGAGACGCTTTTGCAATTTCACAGTTTTTGTTAGGGATAGACCTTAACACAACCGACCCGGAAGACTGGAAAAAGGCCTATGATAAACTTTTGGAACAAAAGCCTTTTGTTCAATCCTACGTTATGGATGAAATTTTTAACAAAATGGAAAATAACGAGGCGATACTTGCACCGTACTACGTAGGCGACTTCCTTTCTATGAAGGATAACAACGATGATTTGGAATTCGTGTATCCCGAAGAAGGAGTTAACTACTTTGTCGATGCTATGTGTGTTCCTAAAGGAGCGAGAAACAAAGAAGCGGCAGAGTTATACATTAACTTTATGTTAGACCCTGAAATTGCTTTGCAGAATGCAGAATATATTTACTATGCGTCCCCGCACAGTGAAGTAATAAACAATCCGGAATATTCTCTTTATGAAAACGAATACATTTATCCGTCGGATTCAGTAAAAAATCAAATTTTCACCGACCTTCCTCGTGAAACAAACCACCTAATGACAGATTATTGGGATTCGCTTAAAGTAGACGGTTACGATTATACCCTTTACTATATCGGATTTATTTCATTTTTGCTGTTTATTATCGGACTTACAATTTATCGGAATCATAAAAAGAAAAAATACGATTATGATTAAAAAAATGCTATTGCACGTTATGTGCAATAGCATTTTTAAAACCAAAATTATATTTCTTCTGCAGGAATTTCTTCATCTGCGTTTTCTTCAATTACACAGTCAATTTCGTCGTTATAAGTGTCTTCAAAGAGATCGTCGCAGTCCTCCCAGTCGTTGCCCCAAAGAAGTTCGTTTTCTTCTTTTTCTTCTTCTTTGTACCATGCGAGAAGAGCGGCACCTGAAAGAGCTGTGGCTAAACTAACACCGAGATAAGCATTAGCGGTTTTCTTCTTTCTTGAGAAAAATACAAAGAAAAGTATAAGAAATGTAAGCGATTGTACAAGTAAAGCTACACCGGCAATGAGTTTTGATTTTTTGAACATAATATACTCCTTTTCTCAGCGAATTTATATTATTTCTGTCAACCTTATATCGCTGTACGGTTGAACAGTTTTATACGTTGTTTACAAGGTACGCGTTGATGAACCCGTCAAGGTTTCCATCCATTACTTTTTGAATGTCGCCTGTTTCGTGCTCGGTTCTGTGGTCTTTCACCAAAGTATAAGGCATAAATACGTAGGACCTTATTTGCGCACCCCATTCAATATTAAGTTTAACGCCCTTAATACTGTCAATTTTGTCGAGTTGCTCTTTTTCTTTGATTTGAAGGAGTTTTGCCTTCAACATTTTCATAGCAACCTCTTTGTTTTGGAGCTGACTTCTTTCGTTTTGACAACCAACAACAATGCCTGTGGGTATGTGCTTGATTCGTATTGCGGAGTCGGTTTTGTTTACGTGCTGTCCACCGGCTCCTGATGCTCTGTGTGCTTCAATTTCCAAATCTTCTTCTCTGATTTCGATGTTCATATCATCAGTGAATTCAGGCATTACTTCTACTGAAGCAAAAGAGGTGTGGCGTCTTCCTGAAGAGTCAAAAGGGGAGACTCTTACAAGGCGGTGTACACCGTTTTCACCTTTGAGGTATCCGTAAGCAAATCGCCCTTCAACTGAAAAAGTAACGCTTTTTATTCCTGCTTCGTCACCTTCAAGGTAGTCCAAGGTTTTTGCTTTGAAACCGTGCATTTCAGCATACCTGCAATACATTCTGAAAAGCATTTGAGCCCAGTCCTGAGCTTCGGTTCCACCGGCACCTGGATGAATTGATATTATCGCATTGTTTTTATCATATTCGCCTGAAAGCAATATTTGGATTTTTTGTGCTTCATAGTCCGATTCAATCGACTGAACTTCCGCCAGTAACTCATCGACCAAAGTGTCGTCATCATCTTCGATTGCAAGTTCCAAGAGTTCGGTAGCGCTTTGATGACGTTTAACGAGGTTTAGATACGAGTCGAGTTTTTCTTTTTCGTCTTTTAACTGAACCAAAACTATCTGTGAGTTTTTAGGGTCGTTCCAAAATTCAGGTTCTTGTGATTTTGCTTCAAGCTCAGAGACGGATTTTTTTAAGTTTTCTATGTCTAGCGATTCACTTAAAGCCTCGATTTTTAAACCTAAAGTCGATAAAGTTTGTTGAGATTGCTCTAATAATAGTACCAAAAATACAATCCTCCGATGCTTTTTATGTCAATATTATACTATATTTATTTTCCGTTGTAAATAGGTTTATTTTAAATATTATTACCAAAAAATAAAAAAATCTGTAAAAGATATTGACCCAAAATAAAAGGATGATATAATATTAACAAAAATAATTATTCAGTATTTCTGTCCAACTATTTTTTGAAACGTTTCTTTCTTTGTCTTCTTTTAATCTAAAAAAGCAACATTTTTTTGTATGATCAAGTTCTTTTATACTATCAACCTCGCAGTTTCTTGTGCATACTCCGCTCGTTTGATAAATACATTTTTCATTACAGTTTATTTGTGTGAACATATTAAACTCCTACTGTATGAAAGTATGTTAAATAAGTGAAAAAATAATTGTTTTATAATAATTTTTAACATTAATTATAGTAAATTTAATAAAAGAATTGAAATATTAAACTTATATTAAAAAAGAGAAAACTATGAATTACATTAAAAATCCAAATTTACCTGAAAACACAGTAAAATGTGTTTTGTGTGACAGTAGGGTAGAAGTAGAGGTGTTCGAAGAGTTAACTCACCTTGGAATAGACGTTTTAACTGTACCGCAGTATAATGAGTTACCAAATCCGATATGTGCACATCCCGATATACACTGTTGTCATACAGGCGGTAGAGAGTTTGTCACCTCACAATATTTTTCTGACAACTTTAATTTACAAGTTTGTCGTTACTTCAAGAAAAATAAACTTTGTGAAAAAATTAACAATAGGGTAATTGAAAAGGAATTAAAAAGGGAATATCCAAATGACGTATATTTGAATGCGTTTGTTACTTCTGAATATATAATATGTAATGCAAAACTTGTAGCCCACGAAATAATAGGTAACACCGATAAAAAGATAATTCACGTAAATCAAGGATACGTTAAATGTTCAATTTTACCGATTTCTGATAACGCGTTTATTACCGATGATATTTCAATATATAATTCAGCGAAAAAATATTTTGATGTTCTGTACGTTGAGCATGGTGACATTTTGCTTGAAGGATATAACTATGGATTTATCGGTGGTTCAGGTGGAAAAATTTCAAAAGATGCACTAGCTTTTTTTGGAGACTTGAAAACTCATAAGAATCATTTCGATATAAAAAAGTTTTGTAACAATCACAATGTACAGTGCGTTTCACTGTCAAATAAAAGATTATATGACTATGGTAGCCTGATACCGCTTTTTGAACAGTAACCCCCTTTTCTTCAAAATTCACTTCCCTGTATTATATAAAATTTGCATTTTGTATAATTGACTATATTTAAATTCAGGGTATAAAACCTTCTTCCCTATAAAATACTATTAAAAATAATATGGAAGAAGGTTACTTTTTTGAATAAAGATAATTTCAAATATTATGCTACACATCACGCAGATAAGTCTCCTATCTTGAAAGATGCTATTTGCGCTTTTATTTTTGGTGGCGGTATTTGTTTTTTTGCCGAACTGCTTTTGACTCTATATATGAAGTTTGGATTTTCTGAAGAAACCTCAAGATTAACTGTAACGTTAACTTTAATTTTTTTAACCTGTCTTTTAACAGGCATTGGTGTGTTTGATAGAATTGCAAAAATTGGTGGTGCAGGTACCTTTGTGCCAATAACAGGTTTTGCAAACGCTATGGTGTCCCCTGCTATCGATTACACCGCAGAAGGTTATGTAACAGGACTTGGGTCAAAAATGTTTATAATTGCAGGTCCTGTTATTGTTTACGGTACGGTGTCAAGCATTATTTATGGTATCATTTATTGGTTTTTGCTACTATTATAAAAATTAACGGACATCAAACGATGCCCGTTTTTTTATTTTCTCAAAGAATAATTCTTTTAAAAAGTGTAAATATACATTTTAGAATAATTTATTTGGTGATATAATGAGCAAATTTAAAACCTTAATACGTTTAAATACCCCTGTGAATATAATTTCATCTTCTTCTGTTGTTGGAAACAGAGAGGTAGAAGGACCGCTGGGGAAATTCTTTGACATAACACTTTCAGACGACAGATTTGGAATGAAAACCTATGAACAGGCTGAAAGTCAGATGGTGAAAATGTCCTGTGAAAGTACTTTAAATAAGTGTAAATACACCTACGGTGACATTGACCTTATAATTGGTGGCGACCTTCAAAACCAGTGTGTCGGACATTCTTTTGCGGTGGCGGATTCAAATAGTCAATATATGGGAATATATGGTGCTTGTTCA
Organism: Oscillospiraceae bacterium; assembly: GCA_015065265.1. GTDB lineage: Bacteria > Bacillota > Clostridia > Oscillospirales > SIG627 > RGIG6353. Next base: position 82,225 of record SVQQ01000005.1, read on the forward strand.
AGCATGGCACAAGGACTTGTACTATCATCTTTACTAATAGATAGTGGTCATTTTTCAAACATATTAACCTCTGCATCATCTCACTTTTCTACGTCAGAACGACAGTTCAGATTCCCTCTCGAATACGGTTTGCAAAGGACTCCAACAAGTCAGACAACAGTAACAGGTGCTGGTAGTTTTATATTGTCTTCTAATATACCAAGTGACATCAAAGTCACATCTGCTCTTATTGGAATTATAACAGACAGAGGTATAAAGGATGCTAATAATATGGGTGCCGCGATGGCGTGTGCAGCGCTTGACACTTTACAAAGATATTTTGCGCAGAGTGACAATAAGGAGTCGGATTTTGACCTTATTTTGACAGGAGATTTGGGCATCGAAGGGGCGTCGATTGTAAGAGAAACTTGTCACACCTATTCCCTTTCATTAGGTGATAATTATAAGGATTGTGGAGAGTTGATTTTTGATTCTGAAAAGCAGTGCGTTTTTTCAGGTGGTTCGGGATGTGGATGTTCCGCAGTCGTTTTAGCGAGTTACGTTATGGAACTTTTAAAGAAGAGGGAAATTAAAAGAGTTCTGTTTGTAGGTACCGGGGCATTGCTTAGTTCAGGGTCGGTCCTTCAAAAAATGTCAATTCCTGGGATTGCACATTTAGTAGAAATTGTAAGGAGTTAAAAATGAAATATTTAATCTCTTTTTTAGTTGGCGGAACGCTTTGTTTGATTGCGCAAATCCTTGTTGATAAGACACGTCTTACTCCGGCGAGAATTCTGGTAGGTTACGTTACTGCGGGTGTAATATTAACAGCAATCGGGCTTTATAGACCTATTGTGGAATTTGCTTCCTGCGGTGCATCTACGCCACTTACGGGTTTTGGTTATCTTTTAGCCGACGGTGTAGAAAAAGCGGTTAGGGAAAAAGGCTTAATCGGGGCTTTTACAGGCGGTCTTGCTACAACTGCGTGTGGAATTAGTGCGGCAATCTTTTTTGGGTATATAACAGGTGTGATATTCAAAGGAAAATCCAAATAAATATTGCTTTTTATAATTTGCTGATGTAAAATAAAGAAAAAACATCAGAGGTATATCATGAGCAAAATTGTATGGAAACCCGGCACACTTCTCTCCCCTGTTCCTGTAGTTCTTGTGTCTTCGGGCGCTGTTGACTCCCCTAACGCTGTTACAGTTGCATGGACAGGAATTGTAAATACAAATCCTTCGATGCTTTATATTTCGTTAAGACCTGAGAGACACTCTCATAAAATCATCAGTGAATCAGGTGAATTTGTAGTAAATCTCGTTACGAGAGATTTAGTCAGAAAGACCGATTCCTGCGGTGTTTACACAGGTGCAAAAGTAAATAAATTCAAGAAATTCAATTTAACACCCGAAAAAGCATCTCAGGTCTCTTCTCCTATGATAAAAGAATCTCCTGTAAACATTGAATGCAAGGTGGAAAAGATTATACCACTTGGTACTCACGATATGTTTCTTGCACGAATTGTTGCAGTAAACGTCGAAGAGAGTTTGATTGGTGAAGGTGGAAAACTTGAACTAAAAAAAGCAAAACTTATAGCATATTCTCACGGAGACTATTTGGAATTGGGTAAAAAAGTAGGTTCTTTCGGTTATTCGGTAAAGAAGAAAAAACAAAACAGAGTCAAATGAAAATACCCCTTATTGCAGTTTAGAATCTGCAATAAGGGGTATTTTTTTACTTTTCAATAAAGAGTTTTTCTATAAGATTATGTCCGTCAGGTATGTAAAATCCGGTTTTTAATGCATTATCTTCGGTAAAACTTTCGATACCTTGTGAAAGTATGTTTTCACTATCATAAATTGCGAAAGGAACGTTTTCGTGTGAGTGTGTTCGTATAGAACATGGTGTTGGGTGATCGGGCATCACAAGAACTTTAAAGCGTTCTCCCGTGCTCTTCAAGTATTCCATTACAGGTGCTAAAATCTTTGAGTCTATGTCTTCTATCGACTTTATCTTGTTTTTTACGTCGGCTGTATGTCCGCATTCGTCGGGTGCTTCTACGTGAACGTAAACGAAATCGTCACCGTCTTTGAAAGCAGAAATTGCTGCCTGTGCTTTTCCGTCGTAATTAGTTTTATAGTTGCCTGTAGCGCCCTCTACGTCAATAGACTTCATACCTGCACAAAGCCCTATTCCTTTTATAAGGTCAACTGCTGAAATTACAGTTCCTTTTAATCCAAACTTTTCATAGAAGTTAGAAAGTTGAGGCTTTTTACCAGGACTCCAAAGCCAAATTGAGTTAGCGATGTTTTTGCCTTGTTTCTTTCTTTCAATGTTTATGGGGTGATTTGTAAGAACTTTTGTGCTTTTTTCAAAAAGTTCTTTATACTTCTCCCCTATTTCACCTTTTGGCAGATAATCTTTTATGGTTTTACCGATTATGTCGTGAGGACGTGAAAAATCGTATATTCTTTCGTTTTTGTCGCAACCTGGAGGGTTATCGTATATAAGGCAGTGCCTATAACTAACCCCTGGATAAAAATGTCTTACGTCGTTTCCAAATTCTTCTTCTATCGCTTCTATTAACTTACTTGCTTCTTCGGTTGAAATTTCTCCAGCACTGTGGTCTAGCATTACGCGGTTTTCATAGTTTTCGTCCTCGGACAGAGTTACAACGTTACATCTGAAAGCATATTGAGTAGGAGTCATTTCAAGGCCCATACTTGCCGCTTCAAGAGGAGAACGTCCTTTTGAGTAAACCTTAGGGTCATATCCTAAAATAGCAAGATTTGCAGTGTCGCTTTCAGGCACCATATCGTCGGGAACAGTTTTAGCAACACCGTTAAAACCGTTTTTTGCAATGAAGTCTATTGATGGCTTTTTTGCAACTTCCAGTGGCGTTTTGTTGCCTAACTCTTCAATTTTATAATCTGCCATTCCGTCGCCGAGTATTACTAAGTATTTCATAATATTCTCCTTTTAAGAATACACTGGTGCGTATTCCAAAATATCAATTATCTTAAATGAATTATTGGTTTTATAAATAATGTACATTTGAGGTTTTACAGTGTCACTTTCCACACCTAAGCGAAATGTACCGTTATTTTTTCTGATTTTGTATCTTACATCAACGTAAATAGGCTCGATAGAGGCATCACTGACCCAAGCGTATTCATCTTCAAACTCCGGTGTAATATCAAGTTCTTTAATTGAAATTTCATAAATTTGTTGCATAGTAAATTGTGATGCCTTCTCACGATTTTTAAATGCACGTGAGTCAAAGTAGGAGTTGTATTTTTCGTGGTCTCCGTTTCTGACGGTTGTGAAAAAATCGTAAAAGAAAACTGCTAAATCGCCACCGTAGGTTTCTAAATCTTCTACCTGTAGTTTATATGCGGAATCTCCGTTTATAAACTCCAACGCATACATATTCATAAGTTCTACAAAGACTTCGTCGTTGTAGATGTTTTCGTTAAAATCTGCGTTATAATATAAAATTGTTTTGTCATTCTGAGCATCGTATTGTGTCGGCAAAGTTTCTTTTCTTTCAAATATAGCCACAAATTCTTGTAAAGTCTTTGGTAAAAGCACGTACGGCGTAAGAGTGACGTATAAAACAAAAGAAATGCAAAGTATAACAAATAATCCTAAAAGGATAAATAATTTACTCTTGTTCGACATTATAATCCTCCGCAAAAAAGTGCAGTTTATTATCGTTCTTTTTGTTATTCAAATCAAAATATTCACTTATTGTTACAAAGCGATAGCCATCTTCCAAAAGTTTATCTATTACAATCTCTGCAGCGTCACATGAAGTTTCATATATATCGTGTAAAAGAATTATAGACCCAGACTGAGTATATTTAATAACGTTTTCTGCAATTATTTCAGCTGAATCGTATTTCCAATCAAGAGGGTCGACGTTCCAATTTACAAAAAAGTAATCTGGAGTGTCAATTTCTTCTCTGTTAATGTTTCCAAAAGGTGGCCTTACAAGATAAGGACGTTTTCCGACAAGAGAAAAGATTAGGTCTGAACACTTATCTAAATCTGCTATAACTTCATTAAATTTCATAGTGAAGAAATTAGAATGTCGGTAAGAGTGTATACCTATGTCGTGGCCCTTTGAATAGACAGTTTTAACAACGTGAGGATACTCTTCAACGTTATAGCCTACCATAAAAAACGTTGCTTTAACACCTTTGTTTTCCAACATCTCCAAAAGAGGTAAAGTGGTATACGGGTTAGGACCGTCGTCGAAAGTCAAGGCAATATATTTTTCTTCTCGATTGGTTACAGGTTCGTATTCATCGGGGTGAAACACTGAAAACTTGTCAGATTTAAACAGATAATCGAAAGGAAAATAATAGACCTCTGAATCACTGATGATGTTTATACCGTTACTAAAAATGTAAAAGCCTTCAATATTACGATTTTTTGTGAAGTTTGTGATATTGTACTTTTCAGCAAAAGCAGTATTTAAACTAACTTCATCGAAAAAATAACCGATTTCTACGTTTTCGTGTGTACTTGTTTCATATACAAAGCACAATTTTTGTTCGTCGTATAATTGCGGAGAATCCGCGATATAAAAAAGAAAACTTTCTATATCACGGTATTTTTCATATTGAAAATCTACTGTTTTGGGCTTAAACGAAAGGTCAAGTGAAGCTAAAAATTCTTCGAGACGTAGTTTTAAGCTGGTGTTCAATTCTTCTGTTGGGAGAATTGGTAATACAACGGAGGTTCCTGAAATTTCACAAATTTCAGAACGTATATTTGTCTTCTTATAGGTCAATCCCGAGAGAAGCGAGTCTGTTGAAAGAAGCAAGGAATCACTTTCAATTGTGTCTTGCGAGAAAGTTTCAAAAGAGTCAAACGTTTTTGACGTGCCTTGAGAACAAGAAGAAAAAAGTAAAGTACAAACAAATATAAATAATAAATACTTTTTCATTTTTACCTCCTTGTTTTTATTAATCTTAATATAACACAAATCGCCCGAAAAATCAATAATTTCGGACGATTTGTAACAAATTATATTCTGATTTTTTTCTTTTTTGTTTTAGGCAAGACAGAGGCAAAAACGGATGAAGAAAATATGTAAATTAAAGATGAAATATACAAATTCAGGTTAAACTCCCCTCTTGATAATACCAACGAAGCAATTAACAAAATGAGCGAAAATAAGAGTGCTTGTAAAAGACCTATAAAAATTAAAAAGTGGTCGCTTTTCATAACGGTTCTTCGTGTTCCAAAAAAGTTTGGTATGAATAAAATCAAAACTGTAACGAAAGGATAAAATGATTCATATTTTGGAATTTTACCTAAAAGTACAGAAATAATCAGCGAAAGAGATAACGTAAGGATAATTGACAACAGTAATGAGGAAAAAAGTGTTTTGAAAAACATTGATGGGTTACGCTTATGGTTAAATGCAATATCGGACATAACTTGCCTCCTGTTTTTTTATACAGGATATTCGCTATGCCCGATATTTATTCTTATCTTCCTGCTATAGAAAATTCTTCGTCGAAGGCGTCACCGTTCAAAGCTGAAGAAATCAGGTCTAGTTGCTTTGTATGATTTTCAAACCATTCAACAGTGTAAATTCTTATTATTTTCCATTTTCCGAATTTTTCAAGTCCGTTTAATATTAAGTTTCTACCAAAGTAGTTTCCGCTGTTAACAAAGGCAGTTTCATCAAAAACAATTCCCAGCAAATAATTGTTTTTCCCTTTGCTCTTTACTGCGATATCTATTTTACAGTTGTTGATACCCACGTTCAAATCCACTTTATATCCTAGAGTTTCAATGTGATTTGCAACTTGCTTTATCATTGAATTCTCGGTGCAAGAAGTAGCATTTGAGTCTTGTATCAAATAGGTATTATCATCAATAAGACGGAGAATTGTTTTCTTGAAAACAGAATAGTTGACTTCTGTAGTCTTGAATTTTGCCAGATTGTCATAAGTAAGGGACGTTACAAGAATGAAATTTACGTCAGAAGAGGTAAGTACGTTAACGAGGTTTGAGATACTTGATTTTTCTGATAATTCAGGAATCGTTTTAGTAATAGTATCCTTGTATCTTGGTCTTTCCTCTGCCGAGAACACAGTTGAGAAGATAATTACGTCGCGAGGGTCGTAAGTTGCTTCGCTAAAGGATTTAATGAAGAACGGAGCCCTGTCGTTGTTGTGTAATTCTTTCAAGGTCGGTGTTGAACTAACACGTTTACTGAGTAAAACCTCAATAAGACTTTTTTGTTCTGCTGTCATAGTGTAAACACCGATGGAAAGACCAGGCTTTTCGTTGTGGATTTTAATAATCTCATCTACTACTGCACTTGCTTCAATAACGTTTACTCTCGTTCTCTTTCTGTCGTAGGTGCCTATTTGTTGAATAACGTTAAGTCCGTTTTTTCTTTGTTTTGTAGACACAAAATTAGATAGCGAATTATTATAAAACAATTCGTTTACTAGCTGAGAGGTATAGTTTACGTTATAAAGCCAGTCAAGTTTTGCTTCTTGTGCATTGAAGTGAGTTAAATAGTTTGAAAAGGCTTTTATAGAATCGTTGTATATGTTATCCAATACCACAATACGTTTTGCAAGTGGTAATAATAAGAATAAACTATACTGCAATTCAGAAGAATCGGAGTCGATTATAACAGTATCGAACTCGGGCAGGTTTTTAAAACTATTCAAAAACTTTACAGAGTTGCAAACAAAACAAGGCTTACAGGTTTGAAGTAATTCAACAGATTTTCGATCTGCTGAAGTATTAACGTTGAAAGCGAAGTTATCTTTCAAGGTTGTTTGCGCATCCGTCACGCTTATTTTGAATATATCGTCCAGTCCTTTTTTGATAAAGGAGTCGACTTTGTTTTTCAAATCAATAGAAATAAAAGATTTATGAGAGTTTATAATCTCTGAAATTCTACAAGCATTTTCCTTTTCTTTTTCTGAAGAAAAAGTGCTGACGCTATTTTCACAAGAAAGGAAATATTCCGTTACCGATTTAAAGAAACCTTTTAAAAAGGCGTTTTTGATATCTCCTGATGTGATTTGCTCGTTCTCGTACAAACGAACAACACTTTGCAGTCCTAAATTAACTGCCTTTTCTTTTTCAACGTTCCAATTACACCAGCACTTTAACAAGTCGATGTTTTCAATCATTCTGTTATAGAATTTTACGACAAAATAGTACCATAACTTGCCGTTAATTTCCTTTGCACTCTCGATGTCCAGAGAAAGCAACTTAACAATTTCCTTTTCGGAATTGATATAAGAGTTATAGAACTCTTTGAAATCCGAAAAGTCTCTGCTAACGTCTGATTTTAACTTTTCGTAGTTTTTGAAAAGAGTTTTGAAGGTGGAGTATGCTCCAATGGGACTTTGCTCTGAATCGTATAAATCGTTTATGTAAGAAACAATTTTTTGTGAGGTAGTCAAAATTGTGTTGATTTTGACAAAAACATCTTTATTCCCTGAAGATACTGACGTTTTAACGTCAACACCCGTCAATTCATAAACAAGGGGTGAATTATCTTCTATTAGTGCAACGGCAGTTTTGTATCTCGATATCTTATTTAATATCTCAACAAAATTATCGTTGTTTATAAGTTTTGGGTTGAGGGAATATGCTTTCAATTTGTTTTTAGCAACGGAAAGCGCGTTTGACTTAGAAAATCCAAAACGTGAGTTTGCATTTCTCCAATCGCTGAGAAGTAAGTCACAGTCAAGTAAAGATACGTCTTGGGTGAAGTTCTCGGTTAAAAACTCTTTCAACTCGAAAATGTCGCTACATTGAGAAATAAGAGATTTTATTCGTGCAATTTCTGTGTCAACGTCTTCCCTACCGAATATGCCAAAATAAACGTTATTTCCTTCTGTGTCAATGCAGTCCAATATCTTGATAAGGGTATGAGTTTGCTCCTCTTGCATTATTGGAACGTCAATACCCAAGTATTGAGCGAGTTCATTTTGCAAATTTATAAAATTCTGAGTTAAGGAAATGTGTTCGCTTAAGCCTATTGCGGTCTTTGATTTTAAGTCGTAAGAAAAATTCTTCTCCTTGACAAAACTCATGGGATTTGAATACGGTTCTCGACAGTTTGCGCCGGCTTTGGCAATTGATGAAACTGCATCAAACCATACAACGACGTCGTCTCTTGTGAGATGGGAAATCTCATCGTTTGTAAAGTTTACAGCATAAGGAAAAGAACGGTATCTCTCGTATTGAGACGCCGCTTCGTATAATGAAAATCCTATTTCTTTAACTTTATGTAAATTCTCATAATAGGACGTTTGAGAATTTACTAGTGATTGTAATTCGTCAATTGTGTCGGTGAAATCCGATGCTTCACTGTTGGTTTCGTTGGAATAAATATTATTAAATAAGTTAATTTGTTTGTCTTTGTCAAGAAGTGAGAAAATATAATTGTTAAATCCACCTTGTTTTGAAAGATCGGTAAATTTTCTTATATTTCCATTCGATCCTGACAGATATAGTATTTTCTTACCCTTTTTCAGTTCAGAGAAAGCAATTGAAGCAGCAACCTGTGTTTTGCCACTGCCATTTGCACCTTTTATGACTGTGCATTTGTTATTGAGTGCGGTGTTAACTGCATCAATTTGCGAATAGTCAAGTGAATAAGGCAGGTCGAAATTTTCTAAAACGTCATTACCATAAGACGTTTGAGAGATTGCACCGTTTGTGAAAATATCGGATAAAACGTCGCTCTTTTCAAAATATGTGTTTTCACAAAGTGAGGATAAAAGTTGCTTATCTAAATTGGCGGGAACAAGGGTGACAATATCAAGGAATTCGCAAAACGAGTTTTCCGAAATTGACGATGCTAAATTTGAAATAAGAGAGTCGATTTTTTCGATAGTAACAGATTTGAAATCGTCCTTGAAGAGATTTACACCAAGTGAAAGTAATTTATCTAGTAATAAAGGATTTACTTTCATCTCGGACGAGACAAGTTTAATAAACGCAGAGGTTTTATCTTCGTTTTGTTCAACCGTGACCGGAAGTAAAAATATGGGTGATGTAGACTCTATACCGTTATCAAGATATTTTACTGCCCCAAAAGATAAGCAAATAGTCGATACCGTTTTTTGATTTTCTGTTAGAATTGCGCTGATTCTTGAATGTAATGTTGACGTTCCGTGAAGGGTGTTTATACAGTTTGACATATCTGTGGTGTCAATATTTTTGTTTAACTGTAAAAGTGTTAAAACTAAATCGGATTTTTCGTCAATTACGTTTGCGACAGGAAAACTTTTAAGGAGTAGTTTGCTATTGAAATAAAATTTGCTTAAAACCTGTTTTGTGTGTCCTACCAAAAAGATAGTCGTCTTGTTGTTTTTTAAAAGAAAAGGCTTGTTTAAAGAAACGTCATAAATTGCATTTTTAATAAAAGCTGAAAACTCGGTTGCCGATTTGAAAGGCGCGGTTTCAAGTTTATCATTATTTTTTGCATACGAAACGTCGCTTTCAAATATAAGATTGTCATTTTGTTTTATTCTTGAAGGTATGGGTGCATAACTACTTTCTCTTGATTTTTTTACGTCGACAATTATCGGATACTCTGAGTTATCAATAACGTTTTGCGCAGTCTGTAAACTGCTTTCAAAAGAAACGTTTACACCGTTTATCATAGAAGTTGTGTCAACAACACAAAAGTCACCACATTCCCCTTCTACAAGTGTAGAAAGGCATCTTCCGTCATCAGAAACACAGGTGGGAAAAGTTTTGGATGAATAGAAAAATCCTACGAGAACTTTATCAGATGCAAATACAATGAAAGAATTTATGCCTAAAAATTCCGCCAGCGAAGATGTTAAAATAGCAATTTCAAACCCGCTTCCACTTTTTGTCAAGAGGGTTGTTTCAGGAAGCTTGAATTTTACAGGCTTATTGTCAGAAATTAAATTTTGTGCATTAAAAGTGATTTTTGTCTGACAAATTGTTTTGTAAATTGATTTAATTATAGATTTTGTAACGTTAGGATCATTTATATCCCACATATCTCTGTTGGTGGGAACGTTATAGTCGGTGGATAAATTTTGAATTGCGCGATTGGCAAGTCCTTTTATTTCTTCTTGGAAAGGTGTTACAAAGGAAGAAATCAGTTCTGTATACGTTGATATTGGTGGAAGATAGTCATAAGGCAATATAAGTACGTTTTTAGAACTTTCTGCAATTATCTCTCCCATGTTTTTTACTCTTACTGTAACAACTGACGTTGTAGGAGAAGCAAGGTACATTACCTTGGTTGTATCTACTTCCAAATCGTGCTTTTTAATTACCGTGTATCTTGTTGATGCAAGTTCGGGAATCTTCATAACAACCGCGGAAAAGAGTGACGGATACGAAAGGATTTCAACGTCAAGATTTTTTAAATTATAATCAGCGTTGTTTTTTATCATTATTTCGTCAATTAACGGAATTTGATTGTTATGTATAGCAAGATTATATATATCAAGAATTTCAAAATCGAGTGAAATTATATTAGACATTTATATTCTCCCAAAATTTTATACTCCGCTTCCCAGTAAGGTTTCAACGTCTGACGGTGTTGGAATAGCGTTAAAAACACCGTCTTTTGAAACAGAAAATGAGGCTGCCGCATTTGCAAAATTTGCGGCTTGTGTTATCTTCCCTGTTTCGAGATATGAATACGCAAGTGCTGCATTGAATATCGTTCCCGCACCTGTTGTATCCACAACGTTAACAGGACGCGCAGGAATAATTTCAGAATATACTCCGTCGAAGACAAAAACTCCACGTTCGCCAAGTTTTATAACGACGAGTTTCGTTTTCATCTGATTCTTCATTTTTACACATGCACGAAGGGCTGAAGTAACGTCAACAGGGTCAATTCCCGTAAGGTAGAAGGTCTGTTCCCTGTTGGGTGCAAAAATTTCAACTTGGTCAAGTCCTGTTACGTCCACATCAGTCTTTTCACTACCACAAGAAAGGATAACAGGAATACCCGAGGCGGCTGCGAACTTGATTGTATCAAAAATTAAATCGTCTCTTAAATCATAGTTGATGAGTACCGCATCAGGATAGCAAGTAAAGGCACTTTCAACGTCATCAAACGTAAGCGTTGCATTAGCACCTGGAAAAACGATGGTTCGCGCTTTGCCACCGTCTTCAATTGTTATTGATTTGTAACCTGTTTCTTTACGTCTATCTGTGATTACAAAACGCATATCAAGGTTTTCGTTTATGAAATGACTTTTTAGTTTCTCACCGTTTTCGTCATTTCCGATACGAGTGCACAAAACTACGTCTAAACCGAATTTTGCCGCAGAAATTGCAGAAATTGCACCAAGTCCACCGGGAACAAGCAAATGGTCCAGATTAGAAAGCACAGTTTCCCCTCTTTCAGGCGCTCTTTTTACTTTAGTTATGAAATTCATATAAGAGTTACCGATAACAAGCAATCTTTTTTTAGACATAATTTCACCTCTATACAACTTATCAATATATTATAAACTATTCGTCAATACTTGTCAAATTATTTTTATTCTTCTCACCTTTTTAAGTGATAAAAAAGCGAACCGATTACATTCTCACAATCGCGAGTTTACATACCAATCCTTTGGATTGGATAAAAAATCCCCGTTGCAAATGCAACGAGGATTTTTTGGAGCTGGTGACGTGACTTGAACACGCGACCTGCTGATTACGAATCAACAGGTCTAAATAGCCCCTTTGACACTCTTAATATTGGTCTTTACAACGTTTTTTTCGGTCGGCATTGACCGAAACGGTAATTGATGAACGAAAATCTCGCCATTAGGTGCTATTGATTACGTGTTTATTGTATCACAAGATTATGAATATTTCAAGGCAGATTGAATTATTTACATTTTTGTGCTATAATTAAGTGAAAGATATTTGTAATCAGTTCGATAAATTTTGAATTTGATGAGAGGTAACTATGTCAAGTAGTAAAGAATATTTAGATTTCGTATTGGAACAATGTAGCGGCTTGTCTGCCCGTGCTATGATGGGCGAA
>SVQQ01000026.1 GCA_015065265.1 Oscillospiraceae bacterium
CCCTTGAAAAAGCTTATAAAACACGAATTTTATAATCATTTTTTAAGTGAATTATGAAATAGTAGTTTTATAATCAGAATTGCCCCTAAAATTATAAAAGGGGTTGCCCCATAACATATAAAGCAAAATATCACCCTGCCAAAACAGGCAGGGTGATATTCATATTAAATGTTTCACACAAAAGTTTAATTGTTTTACTAATAGACTGTTTTAAAATTTCAAGGAGATAATTTTATGAAAAAAATATTGTGCCTTATTTTAACTGCAATAATGCTTGTTTGTCTTTGCGGGTGCTTCGAAGATACAGATGTTGAAGACGTGCGCGGAGAAATAAGTTCAAACAACAATCAAGAGGAAAAACCAGACGAAACAGAATCTGAATTTTCATTAGGTAAGACTGCAAACAGTACATATAGTAATGATTTTTTGGGAATTAGCTGTGCCTTGCCTTCCGAATGGGTATTTTATACAGACGAGGAAATTCTGGCGCTTAACAACATCGTTGGTGACGTTTTAGATGAAGAAGTGGCTGAAACTCTAAAAAATGCAGACATAATTTATGATATGTTCGCTGAAAATGACACAGATTTCTGCAATATGAACTTAAATCTTGAAAAGGTTAGTCCTTCTCAATTGATAAACCTTGATATAGCTCAAGTAATGGAATCACAGATTGATACAATAAAATCAACTTATCAAAATATGGGATACACAGATATCAATATCGTTAGCCAAAAAGTAACAGTTGACGGTGAGGAGTTTGACGGATTAAAGATTACTGCAAAACTCCAGAACGTCGATTTTTACGGAATAGTTTTTACTTTTAGAAAAGGAAACTATCTGGCAAACGTTTCACTCTGCTCACTTATATCAGACAAAACCGATACTATTTTGAGTTATTTTACTATCGAATAATTTGTAAAGGTGTAGCCTTTTTTAAGGGCTACACCTTTTCTTTGTCTTTATATAATTTTCTGCACGTTTCGGCAGGGCATTTTTGCTTAATCTTCTTCTATATTCTCACGTTTGAATACTTTTGATTCGAAAAACTCCTCAAGGGTAATTTCCAAGCCATCACAAATTTCGTATATTATTCTAAGTTTCATACTGGGGTAAGAACACTTCATAATTGTGCTTAAAGTTGATTGAGGGACCCCTGTTTTTAAATATAACTGATACTGTGTTATTCCACGCTCTTTACAAAGTTCTTTTATTCTGTATGCAACCGCTTCGTTTAATTTCATTACTATCACCTTATACTTCATTTACTCGATAATTCCATAGATAGTATAGGCAAACGAAAGCGTTAAATACTTCGAGTACTTGATATTTCTCGCAATTTATGTTAAAATCCCTCTTTTTTGATTATGATAGATATAAATCTTTACCGTTTGTGCAAGGCAACATATCGCATAACGAAGTGATATATCGCGGTGTAGTACCCTTTAGGGCACTACGCTAATAGGTGGGGATATTTATTGTTGAAAAAAACGTTCGTTTATGATATAATAATATTGAGGTGAGGATATGCTCGAAAACAAACTTGGTATAACGTCGTCTGTCGAACTTGCGCGGGAAGAAGAAAAAATCAGCAAGAAAAAGGCGCTAAAACTCTTTGAAAATGGAACTCTTGATAATTTGGAATCGGGAAAAACAGCCTCCCTTACCGCTATTCACAAGGCTTTATTTGAAGATATTTACGATTTTGCAGGAAAAATCCGAACAGTTAATATTGCAAAAGGTAACTTTCGTTTTGCCCCCGTTATGTATTTAGAGGTTGCTCTTGAAAACATTGATAAAATGCCTCAATCAAACTTTGACCAGATAATTGAAAAATACGTCGAAATGAATATTGCCCACCCTTTCCGAGAAGGAAACGGCAGGGCTACACGTATTTGGCTTGATTGCATATTAAAAAAAGAACTTGCAAAAGTGGTTGACTGGAGTTTGGTTGACAAAGAAGAATATCTACTTGCTATGGAGCGCAGTCCCGTTAAAGACATTGAAATCAAGCACGTTTTAAGAAATGCTTTGACAGACAAAATCAATGACCGCGAAGTGTTTATGAAAGGAATAGACCACAGTTATTACTACGAAGATTATACCACTTTCAAAACAGAGGATTTATAATTCACTTTTCCCCACCTAAGCATAGGTGGGGATTTTTTACAAACAGTTAATTGTCCGTTAACCTTTTTTATGCGCCGATATTTTATAATTTAACTACCAAATTACAGTTTGCAGAGGTATAATATGAAAAGATTGTTTGCGCTTTTTTTAACGTTTTCTCTTTTGCTTTCGGGTTGCAGTTATGACCAAGAGAGAAAAACAGGTATCACAGAAATTAAACTTTCCGACAGTAAAATCACAGTTGACGGAAAAGAAATTACAAATGACAAAACACAAGCGGTTTATTCTGATAAAGATATAGTTTTTTACCTTGCGGGACAGGGCTTTACTTACGGTGAAGGTGAAGAGAAGGACGAGCATGAGCAGAGTGAAGCAGATGCACATACCGTTGTACATATTACAAAGCCCGGAAGATACGTTTTAAGCGGTGAACTTTCCCTTGGGCAAATTGCAGTTGACCTTGGCGAAGATGCAAAAACAGACCCCGATGCAGTAGTTACACTAATACTCAATGGCGTTGACGTTTCCTGTAAAGTTGCACCTGCCATTATTTTCTATAACGTATATGAATGTTCATCAAGTGACGAAGAAGGGGCTACAAAGGACGTTGACACATCAAAGGCAGGGGCAAACGTCATTATTGCTGACGGAAGTGAAAATAACGTAAATGGGTCATACGTTGCACGAATTTACAAGTCCTATGAATTGAGTGAAGACGGAACGGAAGTTGTAGATAACAAAAAACTTCACAAGTACGACGGGGCTCTCTATTCAAAAATGACAATGAACGTAGGCGGTGGAGATAAAGGGGACGGAATACTTAATATCAACGCCGAAAATGAAGGACTCAACAGTGAACTTCACCTTACAATCAACGGTGGCGTTATCAATATTACCTCAGGCAACGACGGAATTAACACCAACGAAGACAACGTTTCGGTAACTACCATAAACGGTGGAAGAGTCAATATCCTTTGTGACGGAAGCACAGGAGAAGGTGACGGAATTGACTCAAACGGTTGGCTTGTAATCAATGGCGGTACTGTTATTGCACAGGCTTGTGCTACAAGCGGGGACGCAGGAATCGACTCCGATAAAGGCATTTATATTAACGGTGGCAGAGTTATCGCATCGGGCAATATGCTCGACCGCATTGCAGGTGGTGAACAAACGTATGCGGTGTTTAAATTTTCCCTTCCTCAGAGTGGCTCAAATACTTACACTCTTAAAGACTCGTTAGGTAAAACGGTTGGTGTGTACGCTCCCGAAAACTCATTCTCTTACCTTATCGTCGCAGGAGATGAACTCACTCCTGGCACTTACACCTTCTGGCAAGGGGAAACACAGTTAAGTTCAAGTCAAGGAAAAAATATGCAAGACCGAGTGCCTCAATGGGAAAGACCTGACAGTCAAAACGGTGACGGACAGGGCAAAGAGAGACCTTTTGATTTTTCCGAAGACATTGAAATAGAAGAAATTCCCTTCGGTGAGCGTCCACAAGGCGAAAAGCCCGAATTTCCCTTCGGTGAACCCCCTGAAATGTCAAGTGATTTGACACCCCCCGACAACAAAGGGGAAAATATGACAGTACGTGGTGACACCTCAACCGATTTTATTATTATCAAAGGCGGAAATCAATTTTTTAACGTTGGTCCAGTAGCATAAAGTATACTTTTTATAATACCTCCACCCAAAAAATTTGGGTGGAGGTTTTTGTAAACTATTTCTTTTTTTTATTATTTGTGATATAATGACTTCAAATAAAAAAAGAAGGCGGATGTTTTATGCTTGATACAGTTAAGGATTTTTGTGACGGTTTCCTTTCTCTTGGAGTACCTGGGTTTGACCTTGCGGTATATCGGGACGGAGAGTGCATTATCCGTCACACAAACGGATATTCCGACCTTGAAAACAAGGTGAGAATGACGGGGAAAGAAAAATACAACATATATTCCTGTTCAAAGTCGATAACCTGTACTGCCGCCTTACAGTTATGGGAAAAGGGACTTTTTTCTCTTGAAGACGAACTTTCCCTGTATCTTCCTGAATTCAAGGAAATGACGGTAAAAACCGAAGATGGAATAAAGAAGGCGGATAATCCGATTTTAATAAAACATCTCTTTGAAATGACAGCAGGGTTGTCTTATGCTACAAGTTCCCCCTCAATTAAAAAGTGCTTTGAGGACACAAACGGAAGATGTCCCACAAGAGAGACGATAAAATATATTGCAAACGAGCCCCTACTCTTTGAGCCGGGTGACAGATGGCATTACAGTCTTTGTCACGACGTTTTGGGGGCACTGATTGAGGTAATCTCGGGTGAAAAATTTGAAGATTATCTCGAAAATCACATCTTCGCCCCTCTTGGAATGAATGACACCACTTTTGACCCCCACAAAATACAAGTCGAAAGTCTTGCCGAGCAATACCGCTTTAAAGAGGGCAAGGCTGTGAATATTGGAAAAAATCTCGTTGAATACAGGCTTGGACGTGACTACGTTTCAGGGGGTGCGGGGGGCGTGTCAACGGTTGACGACTACATAAAGTTCCTTGAAGGACTTCGTCAGATGAAACTCTTAAAACCCGAAACGCTCACCTTGATGTCAAAGGACAGACTGACCCCTCATCAAAAAAGGACCTTCTGGACAGAGAAAACTCACGGATACGGACTTGGGGTAAGATGTCCGAAAGAAGACAAAATTTATACCGATTTCGGTTGGGGTGGTGCGGCAGGTGCTTATCATGCCGTAGATATGGAAAACGGACTTTCCCTTTATCTTGGAATGCACCTTTTATCTTCTCCCGCTCAAGGACTACGCACACTTATTTACCGTCTTGTAAAGGCGGTGTTATTTGGAACAGAGGATTTTTCCAATATACAAAAGGAAATTTCCGCCCTCTGCGACTACAACTTAACTTATTAAACTAAAAAAGGATGTTAAAATATGAAGTTTACAGTTAAAAGCATTATTTACATTATAATTACCTTTGTAGGTGTCGGAATAATTATGTTCTCCACAAAAAACGAAGCCCCTATCCAGATAATTTCACTGGTAGCGGCAATACTAAGCGTAGTTTTGCTGGGTGCTGAAATTTATATGTCGAGAAAGATAACCGAGGCAGGTTTTTTAGCCGACCTTAACACGTCTTTTGTAACAAATGAAGATTACAAAAAAGCCTACTCTATGTTTGAGAACTATGACTTTGACTCACTGCCCGATTTGGATATGGAAAACATACACATTTCAAACTACCTTACCTTTTTTGAAATTTTCCAACTGCTGATTGACAGAGGAACTCTTACAATAGAAATGCTTGACAACCTTTTCGGTTACAGATTTTTTATTGCTGTTCATAATCCTTACGTGCAAAAAATGAAGTTGGTCAAGTCCCCTGAAAACTTTGTGAATTTATACATATTGGAAAAAGCGTGGATTGAACACAGAAAGAAAAAGGGAAGTCCCATTTTTCACGAAGAATACGCTTTAAGCAATATGATAGACAAAGAAAGATACCAAAAGATAATAAACAAAAAGTTCTAACGGAGTTATATGAAATGAAGTTAAGTGACAGTGAAATTATATTTACAAAATGCGGTCCTAAGCACATTTGTGACATTTTATCCTTGCAGGAAAAGGCTTTTGAACATTTAGAGGACGCCTCTCTTTTAAGAAGAAACTCAAAAGAGATGTTAGAAGACTGTCTTTGTGAACCGCACTATACAATAGGTGCTTTTTATCAAGATAAAATGATAGGTTTTGCTATCATTTATGACGGTGGAAACAGTGAAGAAAATCTGGGAAGAGACCTTGGCATTGACAACAGCAAGTTAAAAGAAGTTATAAATATGAAACTTGTAATAGTTGACCCTGAATTCAGAGGAAACGGATTACAAAGAAAAATGACCTCCCGTCTGGAAGATATTGCAAGGAGCAGGGGCAAAAAAATCATCTGTGCAACGGTAAGCGAAAACAACAATTACAGTTTCAACAACCTTTTGGCTTTGGGGTACGAGCACAAGACAACAAAGATAAAATACGGAAATTTAAAGCGTCGCGTTTATTGCAAACTCCTTTAATTCAGTATAAAAAAGAGGTGTTTTAATTGAATTTAGTAAAACTTGGTAAAAGCGGACTTTTAGTTCCTGCGGTAGCGGTTGGTTGTATGAGAATCGGCAAAATGAGTGAAAAAGAACTTTCCTCTTTTGTTGACACCTGTCTTGAAAACGGTGCAAACTTCTTTGACCACGCGGATATTTACTCAAAAGGGGAAAGCGAAGTCGTTTTCGGCAAGGCGGTAAAGGGTAAAAGAGACAAACTTATCCTTCAGTCAAAGTGCGGTATCGTTCCCGGAAAAGCCTTCGATTTTTCCTACGAGCACATTGTAAAATCGGTTGACGGAAGTCTGAAAAGGCTTGGGACGGACTACCTTGACGTTTTACTTCTTCACAGACCTGACGCTTTGATGGAGCCTGAGGAAGTGGCACGGGCTTTTCGTGACCTGAAAAAAGAGGGAAAGGTACGTCACTTCGGGGTATCAAATCAAAATCCCTATCAGATGAGACTGCTTGAAAAGTATCTTGACGAACCCCTTGTGGCAAATCAACTTCAATTTTCCATAATGCACTCTTCAATGATTCAGTCGGGAATAAACGTGAATATGTACAACGACTCAGCCACAGGTCGTGACGGTGGTGTACTTGACTACTGCAGACTGAATGACATCACAATTCAAGCATGGTCACCTATGCAATACGGATTTTTTAAAGGCTCTTTTGTTGATAATGATAAGTTCCCTGAACTTAACCGAGTTCTTGGTGAAATAGGGGAAAAATATTCGGTAACAAAGTCTACTGTGGCTTACGCCTGGATACTTCGTCACCCAGCAAAAATGCAGGTCGTAACAGGTACGACAAAGGAAGAAAGACTTCTTGAAGCCTTTTCTGCCTGTGACGTGAAACTCACAAGAGAAGAATGGTACGCGATTTACAAGAGTGCGGGAAATGTGTTGCCATAAAATATTTATATTTAGAAAAAGCACCCCAAGGGTGCTTTTTCTTGACTTTTCTTTGGGGCTATGGTAAACTTTATTTAAACTAAAAAAAGAGGTTTTATTATGTATATAGGCGTTGATTTAGGCAGTACAAATATAAAGGCGGCACTCTATGACAAGGCTTTAAACCTTATAGACCGCAAATCAAAAAATGTTGAATACATACGTGAAAACAGTTTTGTAGAGTTTGACCCTCACGCTTACTGCGAGTCACTTCTCTTGCTTCTTGGCACTATAATTGAAAACAACAACGTAAGCGAGGTTACGGAAATTGCCTTCACAGGTCAGGCGGAGTCACTTCTCGTCCTTGACGGTGAGGGACGTCCTTTAATGAACACAATTTCCTGGATGGACGAACGTTCTGTAAAAGAGTGCGAGGTTCTGTCAAAACAGTTCACCCTTGAAGAGTGCGAGACGGTGACAGGTCAACAGGCAATCCTTCCCACCTGGCCTGCTACAAAAATCCTCTGGCTTAAAGAAAACCGACCCGAAATTTTTAATTCGGCTTGTCAATACGTACTTCTCAAAGACTACGTTATATATTTCCTCACAGGGCAACTTGTGTCAGATATGTCTATTGCCACATTTTCCTTCTACTTCGATATATATAACAAATGCTATTGGAAAAAGATGCTTTCTGCCATTGGCATTTCGGAAGATAAACTTCCGCCCCTTAAAGAGCCTTGCACTGTTGCGGGAACTTTAAAAGAGGGGCTTCGTGAAGTTTTGGGCATTAAAAACTGTCCTAAAATCAACGTGGGCACTCTTGACCACTTTGCAGGTATGATAGGCACAGGAAATATAAAAGAGGGGGGAGTAACCCTTTCCACAGGGACCGTTATGGCTATGGCGGCAATTTCTAAAGAGGGCGTTTCTCGAAACAGTAAAATTGCTATGCACTACGGATTTATCCCCGACACTCACGTTATGCTCCCTGTTGCCGAAAGCGGTGGAGTGAGTCTGGAATGGTTCAAGCGTACCTGTCTGACTGAAGTGGACTTCAAAACTATTGACGATACAGTAGCGAAAAGAGAGACAAACGACCTGATTTTCCTTCCCTATCTTGTGGGCACTAACGCCCCCGAATTCGACAGTGACGCCACAGGCGTTTTCTGGGGACTGAGACAGGAGCATGATGCTTTCGATATGGCGGCAGCCGTTATGGAAGGTGTGAGTTTCGTTCTTCGCAAGAACTGTGAGAACATTGTGAAAAAGGGTACTGAGTTAAAGTCGATTATCGCAACAGGCGGCGGTGCAAAAAGCCCTGTCTGGTGCCAACTTCAAGCGGATATTACAGGTCTTCCCATAATTATCCCCAAGGAAAAAGAGGCGGCGTGTCTTGGTGCTGCCATAATTGCCGCAGTGTCAGACGGTGAAATTGAAAGTTTTGAAAAGGCTGCAGAGAAGATTGAAACCGAAAAGCAATATCTTCCCCGTCCTCGCCCCGAACTTGATAAAAAATATGAGAAGTTCAACGCCCTTTATGATGCCTCAATAAAGATTGCAAAAATGTAAATGGTGTCTTTTTGGTTAAAACCGAAATGAAATGATATTGTAAGGATTTAGTAAAGCGTAGTCTATAAAAATAGGCTACGCTTTATTTATTTTCTATTCTACTGTGCATTTCTTCTGATGTAAGAAGTTCTGCGAACTTCTTTTCATCTGTTTCAATTTCATTTCTTCGCGTGTTGCTCGGACTGGCGTACCATTGTACGCCGACGCCGTCGCACTCCGCGATTTTTCCTCAAAAAGACTCTCTCTATTTAGGCTGTGTGCTTAAATTTTGAGCACCTATTCTTTATACAAAGGACTAACTTTATACTTTTTAAAAAAGGAATTTAATCTATATACAAGGACTAAATCCGATTTTTGCTAGTACTCGCGTCTTCTGCTTTCCATTGTAAAAACTTTAGTTCTGAGCCCGTAAAGAGAAGAGTATCTTTGAGGGAAAATCAACGTTTACGAAGCCGTCGGCGTACAAAGGTACGTCAGTGCGAGTAAACGTTGAAAAAAGGATTATAAAAAAACAAAGAAAGTCGTAAGACTTTCTACCTTAAAAACTTGTAAAATAGAAAAGAAAATAAAAAGGTTTAGCCAATAATTCTAGGCTAAACCTTTGTTTATTTTACAATAAACTATCCTTTTTGTATTTTCACCAAAGAGACGTCATCAAACCCCTGAGTACGCTGCGAAGCCACAGTCAATGGGTAGAACCACACCTGTTATAGCAGAAGCCGCCCTATTGTCACAAAGGAAGAGTGTTGCGCCAAGGAGTTCATCGGCGTCGACAAATCTCTCCATAGGTGTTCCGCCAAGGATTTTTGCACTTCTTTTAGTCGGTGTTCCGTCTTCGTTAAAGAGCAGGGCTCTGTTCTGTGCGGACACAAGAAAACCGGGGGCTATTGCATTACAACGGATACCTGTTTTGGCAAAGTGAGTTGCAAGCCACTGGGTAAAGTTTGAGATACCTGCTTTTGCAGCAGAGTATGCGGGGATTTTTGTAAGAGGAGTATAGGCGTTCATAGAAGAAACGTTAAGGATACATCCACTCTTCTTCTCTGCCATATCCTTTGCAAAGACTTGTGTGGGAAGAAGTGTTCCTTGGAAATTGAGTTTAAATACAAAGTCAACTCCTGACGCGTCAAGGTCGAAGAAGGACTTACCCCCTTCTTTTGCCTCGTGGTGATACTCGTTATCGGTGGTGGCTCTGGGGTTATTTCCACCTGCTCCGTTTACGAGAATATCGCAGGGCCCAAGGTCTGAAAGCACCTGTTTATGCACAGTTTCAAGAACTTCTGTATCAAGTACGTTTGCCCCGTACCCTTCACAGATAAAGCCTTCGCTTTTAAGTTCATCGGCAAGTTTTTTTACTGCCTCTTCGTTTAAGTCAAGGGCGGCAACCTTTGCGCCAGACTGGGCGAAGGCACGTGCCATTGCGCCACAGATAAGTCCCCCTGCACCCGTTACAACTACTACTTTTCCGCTAAAATCTATATTGAGTGGAAGATTTATCATTTTTTTGTCTCCTTATTTCTTATCGAATTTTTCAAGGCTATCCCATACGCCAAGCATATACATAATACCAAGGGCTCTGTCGTAAAGTCCGTAACCCGGACGAACTTTTCCGGGTACTTCGTCCCAAAGGTGTCTTCCGTGGTCGGGACGGATATAGCCCTCGAAACCGCAGTCGTGGTAGGCTTTGAGAATCTCGAGAATTCCTGTATCTCCGTCGCAGTCTCGGTGACTTGCCTCTGAAAAGTCTCCGTTTTCAAAGTGTTTTACGTTTCTTATATGGGCAAAGGCAATTCTGTCACAGTACTTTCTGACAATGTCTGCAACGTTGTTGTTGGGGTCGGCGTTAAGGCTTCCCGAACACAAGGTCAGGCAGTTATATTCATCGTCTACCATAGAAAGAAAACGTCCTATGGCTTCCCCATTTACAAGAAGGCGGGGCAGTCCGAAAATATCCCATGGCGGATCGTCCATGTGGATTGCCATTTTGATATCGCACTCACGACAGGTAGGCATTATGGCTTCAAGGAAATACTTAAGGTTTTCCCAAAGTTTTTCGTGGGTAACTCCCTTATAAGCCTTGAAGAGTTCGTCCAGTTTCGCCATACGTTCAGGCTCCCAACCGGGAAAGGACATATTGTACTTCTCGGTAAAGTCAAGAATGTACTTCGCCATAGCGTTATAGTCGTCCTGAATCATATTCTTTTCATAAAAGAGGGCGGTAGAACCGTCGCCAACTTCGTGGAAAAGGTTGCTTCTGGTCCAGTCAAAGACGGGCATAAAGTTATAGCATATAACCTTTACTCCGAACTTTGAAAGGTTTTTTATTGTCTGTTTATAGTTTTCAATATAGGTGTCTCTTGTATCAAGACCTATCTTTATGTCGTCGTGAACGTTTACGCTCTCCACTACGTCCATATTGAAACCGTACTGGTCAAGTTGTTTCTTGACGTCAGCGATTTCTTCTTCATACCAGACTTCCCCAGGCATCTTATGGTGAAGTGCCCATACGATTCCGTCAACGCCAGGTATCTGCTTGATGTCGGAAAGTTTTATATTATCGTTTCCCTCTCCATACCATCGAAAACACATTTTCATTGGCATATTTTTTCTCCTTATTTATATAATCAAAAATATTATTTATTTCTCTGGGCTTCTCTATACTCTTTTGGAGTTTTTCCCATTTGTTTTTTGAAAAGTTTTGAAAAATACTGCACGTCGACAATTCCGCAGTGAAGGGCTACCGTCTGTACCTGTAACTGTGTGGTTTTAAGTAGTCTTGCGGCGTAGTCTATTCTCTTTTCCCTTATAAATTCCGATATCGTCTTTCCCGTCTCCCTTTTAAAAAGGCTTGACAGATAAGATGGTGACACGTTCTGACTCAAAGCAAGAGAAGTGAGGGTAAAGTCTGAGGAAAGGTTATCTTCTATTAAAGTAATAACCTTTTGTACTATAATGGAGTAGTTCTGTATAGAGTGTTTTCTCACAAGTCTACAATAATTTCTAAACATTTCCTTCATAAGAGGGGCAACTCCCACAAGACTTGGCATCTCTTCAATTCGTTTTGCATATTCTGAAGACACTTTATCAATGTGTATCGGGTGTACTCCGCCTTGCTCAGCCGCTTTGCGAAGGAGTGTGTTCATAATTATAGCATAGTTTTTGGCGTTCCTCAACGGGTCGGACGCCCTTTTTTCAAAGAAGTTTTCTGAAAAAGAAACAGATAGAAGTTTCTCTTTATGAAGTTGCCCGAGAGAAACCGCTTGTATCAGTTCGTTTTCAAAGTTGTAGCGGGTTTCCATTGTCTTGACGTTTAAGGTTGCCTCGTCGAAATTGTTTGTAGCAATACTCGGTGTTATAATGGGCAACTGAGGGCTTTCCCCTTTGTTCAGGTCAACTATGGCAAAAGAGACGCTTCCCCATATGCGCTCACAAAAGGTATCAAGGAGCACAAAGGCGGGGTTCCCCTCTGAAAGTGTGGGAATGGCGGAATAAAACTCTTCAAAATAGCGTTGTGCTCTGGGTGGCACTCCTATGTTTTCCGCAAGTTCCAAGAGTTCCCCTTTTGACAAAGGATTTGAAAGGTATGGCCCTAAAAATAGCAAGGAGTTGTCGCTGTCAGAGGAAAGTTTAAAGTAAATATAGCACAGTTTGAACTCGTCGGTGTATCGGTACATTGTTTTTGGCGAAATTTTCGCCACAAAACTCTGAACCGTGGCATCTGTGTCATATTCTTTCGATATTATGTCACGAATGGAAAAGTCAAGGGCTTTATCTAAGGACTCCGAAGGGTATACCACACGCGTTTTTATACGCAGTTTTTTAAAGGTGTCCTGCAGAAGATTTAATTCACTTTCAAACTTCACGCCGTCGTCCTTTCCGCACATAACCTTTTCTACGTCATGCACAAAACTTCCTAACTTTTTTGTTATTATACCACAATTTTTGTACAAATGCAACAGTAAAAAATCCTATGAGTTAAAAATATTACAAAGATACCTAAAAAAATTACTCACAAGATTTTTCAAAATACTTTATACTGGAACTGTAAGTTAAACCCGCAAAAAAACAAAAAACAAAACAGAAAGAGGAAACAGTTATGAAAAAAGAAATTCAGACCTCTGCAAACGGTAAGCGCAAGTTCGGAATGCGCGACTGTCTTGCATATGCGGCAGGAGACCTTGGCTGTAACATGAGTTTCGCGCTCAAAAGTACAATGTCTATCTTCTGGACACAGTTTATGGGTATGGACCTTTGGTATGCGCTTCTTCTCATCGTGGTTCAGGTATGGGACGCTATCAACGACCCCCTTATCGGTTCATTAGTTGACGCCGACACTCACAAATATAAAAGAAACAAGTTCCTGACATACATATGGGCAGGTTCTATCGGACTAATAATTGGCGGTGCATGTTGCTTCTTGCCTTTCCCGAATGCTCCCACATGGGCAAAGGCTATAATCTTCATCGCAGGTTACGTAGTATGGGATGCTTTCTACACAGTAGCAAACGTTCCTTACGGTTCACTCCTTTCACTTATCTCAAACGACGTTAAAGACAGAGCATCTCTCTCCGCTTGGCGTTCAGTTGGTTCAATCTTTGGAAATATGCTTCCTATGGTTATTCTTCCTTTCATCATTTATGACAAGGACGACAACCTTATCGGCGAAAGAGTATTTATCGCGGCTCTCATTATGGGTGTTCTCGGTTTCATCTGCTTCCAGTTTATGATAAAAAATACTGAAATCCGTGTTGAAACAGACGTTACCCTTTCAGAAGACAAACCTAAATTCAGCGTATTCAAGGCATTTGGAAACTTTATCAAGAACCGTCCCGCAGTTGGTGCGACAGTTGCCGCTATGGGTATGTTCATCGGTATGCAGGGTGCTGCTACTGCGGTAACAGTTATCTTCCAGTCATACTACAACAACGTAAAGATTTCAGGTATCGTTCAACTTTTCGCTATGATTCCTATCGTAGTATTCACACCTCTTGCACGTAAAATGGTTGCAAAGTATGGTAAAAAAGAACTTGCTACCTTCGGTTCAATCTGCTCAATCGTTGCAGGTCTTGGACTCTTTATAGTTCTTCCCAAAAACACAAATCTCGACCTTATAATTTACATAGTATGTCAACTTGTATTCTCTCTCGGCCTTGGTATTTACTCTACAGTTTCTTGGGCTATGATGGGTGATGCTATTGACTACAATGAATGGAAGACAGGCACAAGAGAAGAAGGTACAGTTTATTCACTTCACTCCTTCTTCCGTAAACTCGCTCAGGGCATTGGTCCTTCTCTCGTTCTCATTGTTATGGTAGCGGCAGGTTACGTAGGTGAAAACGAAGGAAATCAACTTTGGGAAGTAGCGGTAAATATGCGTTACATCGTAGCGTCAACGTATTTACTCAGTGCAGTGCTTCAGTTCATCGGTCTTGGTCTTGTATATAACCTTGACAAGAAGACTCTTGAACAGATGAACCGTGAACTCGGACGTGAAGAACTCGTTGAAAGTGCCACAGAAAACACTCCGGCAAACTAATTAGAACTTTTTGGTGTCCGGCGGAAAGTCGGACACCTTTTTTAAACTAAATACACAAGGAGAACTCAAATGCGAAATATACTTAAATTAAATGATAATTGGATTTTTATAAAGGATACCACCGATATAAAAGCCACAGGCGGTGAAGAAATAAATATTCCTCACTCTTGGAATGCTACAGACGGACAGGACGGCGGAAACGACTATTTCCGTGGCTCTTGTCTCTACAAAAAGTCGATAAAGAAAGCCGACCTTCCCGAAAGTGACTTCTACTATCTGGAATTTCGCGGAACGAACTCTTCTGCCCACCTTTTTGTGAACGGTGAAAAACTCGCTCACCACGACGGTGGATACTCCACTTGGCGTGTTGACGTTACAAAGGCTTTAAAAGAAGAAAACGAAATTGCTCTTATTGTGGATAACTCGCCAAGTGACACAGTTTATCCTCAGATGGCAGACTTCACCTTCTACGGCGGTATTTACCGTGACGTAAACCTTATCTGTGTGAATAATTCTCACTTTGACCTTGACTATTACGGCGGTCCCGGTCTTATGATTACCCCCACAGTCGAGGGTAAGGACGCTAAGGTTGAAGTAGAAGTTTTTGTAAAAAATCTTAAAGAAGGACAGAAACTCGTTTACGCAATCTACGACCACGAAGAAAAGGAACTTTACAAGATTGAAAGCCTTGATACAAAGGTATGTTTTGAAATAAAGGACGTTCACCTCTGGCACGGTCGACGTGACCCCTACCTTTACTGCTGTGAAGTGGAAATAGTTGAGGGTGACGACGTTCTTGACAACGTTTGCAACCGCTTTGGTGTGAGAAGTTTCAAGATTGACCCTGAGCGTGGCTTTATTCTCAACGGTGAGGAGTACGCTTTAAGAGGTGTTTCCCGCCATCAAGACAGATGGGGCTTTGGTAATGCTCTTCTTCCCGAACATCACAGAGAGGACATGGACCTCATTTGTGAAGTGGGAGCGACAACAATCCGTCTTGCTCACTATCAACACGACCAGTATTTCTATGACCTTTGCGACGAAAAAGGTCTTGTAATATGGGCGGAAATACCCTATATTTCAAAGCATATGCCAGGCGGTCGTGAAAACACTGTGTCACAGATGAAGGAACTTATTACACAAAACTATAATCACCCTTCAATCGTGGTATGGGGACTGTCAAACGAAATTTCTATCGGCGGTTCAGACGAAGATTTGCTTGAAAACCACAGAATACTCAACGACCTGTGTCACGAAATGGACAAAACGAGGCTTACAACTATTGCTGCGGTATCTATGTGTAAAATGGACGACCCCTATTTACAGATACCCGACGTTGTGTCCTACAATCACTATTTCGGTTGGTACGGTGGAGAGACTTCGATGAACGGACCTTGGTTCGATAAATTCCACGAAACTCATCCAAATATTCCTATCGGTTGTTCCGAATATGGCTGTGAGGCTCTTAACTGGCACACTTCTGACCCTAAACAAGGGGACTACACAGAAGAGTATCAATCCTACTACCACGAGGAACTCATAAAGCAACTCTTTACAAGAAAGTATATGTGGGCAACTCACGTTTGGAATATGTTCGACTTCGGTGCAGATGCCAGAGCAGAAGGCGGCGAAAACGGACAGAACCACAAGGGGCTTGTTACCTTTGACAGAAAGTACAAAAAGGACGCTTTCTACGCTTACAAAGCATGGCTTTCCGACGAACCTTTCGTACACATTACGTCAAAGAGATACGTTGACAGAACAGAGGACGTGACAAAGGTTACAGTTTACTCGAATCTTCCCGAAGTGGAACTCTTTGTAAATGGTGAGAGTGTGGGCAAACAGACTGCCGAAGACCATTTCTTCCGCTTTGAAGTGAAGAACGTAGGTGAGAGCGCTCTTGTTGCAAAAGCAGGGGGGCTCACCGACGAGAGCAAAATCCGTAAGGTTGAAGAAAGAAATATGGACTACATACTCGTTGAAAAGGGTGCGGTGCTCAACTGGTTCGATATTGACGCTCCTGAAGGACGCTTCTCTCTTAACGACAAGATTTCCGACATTATGGCTACCAAGAGAGGTAAAATGTGGTTTATAGGCGTTGGTCTTAAAATAAAGAAGAAGATGGACGCCGGTAAAAAATCAAAGGACAAGAAGTCGGGCGGTTTTGAAGTTGACCTTAAAGCCGACGGCGGTCTTATGCAGATGATGGGCTCCTTTACAGTTCTCCGTCTTACAAGTATGATGGGTATGATGAACGTTGAGTTCACCAAGGAAGAACTCCTTAAAATGAATAAGAAACTCAACAGAATTAAAAAACCTAAATAAAGATAAAAAAAGCAGTTGCCGAGCAACTGCTTTTTTCACCACTTGACAATTTTTTCGTGGGGGAATATAATTTAATTGCGACCTTGTCGCAAAAACAAAAATAAGGACGGTACAATTATGAACGCTGGAATTCCTACTCCAAACAATAATGCACAGGGTGCTCCAAGTTTTAATCCTCCCCCAAAGATTTTATCCAAAAAAGAGTATTTAAAGGAAAAAGGAAGCCCTGACGCTAAAAAGGCTGCAAAACTCTCCCTTGTCTTTTTCCTCGTTACTGTAGTTATTGCTCTTTTTGCAATTTTTACCGTATTGAATTCAGACATTTACAAACTTCCCGTCGTTTCTTTCTTCGGCGAAGACGTTGCAGATGAACTTAAACACACCCTTGAAGATGACACCGAAGAGATGGTTGACGATATGAAGTGGGACCTTGAAAACAACAGACACAAGATGGAAAAAAGCGAAATCAAAGCCACTAAAAAGGTAATTGACGCTTTTGACGAATTTGAGGACAATCCCTCGATTATGAACCTTAACACTATTGCAAACGTTGTAAGAAGTGAAGCCGAAGAAATTGACTCCGACAGAGTTCAGGCAGGATATGAAGACTCAGAACTTGAATCTTCTCTTATTATACTCAACGTAGTATTCTGGGCAGTTATCGTTATGGGACTTTTCCCTCTTCTTTTCGTATTTCTTTCATATAACGCAAAGAGTATCGCCCTTGGCGTTTTAGGAATTATCTTCTCACTTTCCTTTAACATCTGCCTTGCAGGTATTGTATTTGCCCTGCTCTACATCGTATCAGTTATTGTAATGTGTGTATTCCACAGCAAAGTCAACAAAGAATATAAGGCGTATAAGGCTTCTTTATAACGTCTCTTTGGTTAAACGTGAAATGAAATGGTTTATTTAAAATTTAAAAAAGTATAGCCTGTTTATATGGGCTATACTTTTTGTTATCAACTCAAATTAACATTTCTTATATCGAAAGAAACTCTATGAGTTTCTTACCATTTTATCCAATTTCATTTCTTCAACGTTTACTCGCACTGCCGTACCTTTGTACAGCTGAGCGGGGGATTTTTGTGGTGTAGCATAAGCGAAGCCTACAAAAATTCAAGCCATACAGGGAGCGTAGCCAAGCATTTTGCGAGGCTAAAGCGAGTCGGAGACGGCTTCGTAAACGTCGATTTTCCCTCAAAGATACTCTTGCTTTTTCGGGGTGTGTGTTGAAATTTTCGTCTCTTTGGTTAAACGTGAAATGATATTATAAGAATTTAGTAAAGCATAGTCTATAAAAATAGGCTATGCTTTATGTATTATCTATTTTACTGTTGCATTTAAGATGTTTAGCGGATTTTCCGCTAAACTTGATAAAGGGTTGTTTTTAATAAACTATTTCAGTTCTGCTTTTGGCAAAAAGACACCCTACTTGACGAAAATATTTTTTTGTGCTAATATATAGTGAAAAAATATGTACAGAAAGGAGTTGGTTACGTGGACCCGTTGCCCCGAAGTAGATACTTTGGAACAAAAGAACCTTTAAGAAAAATTGTGTATCTTTCTTTTCAAGTTCGCTTTTATGCTGAAAATCTGAATTAGTGGACAACCTCTTATCAGAAAAAGAAACAACACATTTTATTAACTTGGAGGTTTATATGGACATTGTCCAACAACTATTATTACAAATCATACTTATTTTATTAAATGCTTTCTTTGCAGCAACCGAAATTGCGGTAATTTCTTTAAACGAGAAGAAACTCAAGGCAAGAGCCGAAGACGGTGACAAAAAAGCCGTAAAAATGCTCAAAATGATTGAAGAACCCACACAGTTCCTTTCCACAATTCAGATAGGAATAACACTTGCGGGATTTCTCGGTTCTGCTTTTGCGGCGGATAACTTTGCCGAAAGGTTGACAGGTGGAATGGTAAAAGTTTTTGGTCTGTCACAAGGCAGTCTTGAAACGCTGAATACCATTTCTGTCATAATTATCACCCTTATCCTTTCGTTCTTCACCCTTGTCCTTGGCGAACTGGTTCCCAAGAGAGTGGCGATGAAGCACAAAGAAAAACTGGCAGAGGGCGTTTGCTCCACCATTTCAGGTATGGCGGTGGTGCTTAAACCTATAATCTGGCTATTATCCGTTTCCACGAACTGTGTCTTGAGGCTTTTTGGCATCGACCCTCACGAAAAAGAAGAACCCGTCTCGGAAGAGGACATCGTTCTTATGCTTGATGCAGGTGCCGACGAAGGAACTCTTGACGAAAACGATATTGAATATATCAAAAACGTTTTCAAACTTGACACAATGACGGCGGAAGAGGTTATGACACCTCGCAGGTCTCTCGTTTTGATATCCGAGGATGCAACAAATGAAGAAATTTTAAATACCATACAAAAAGAAGGTTACTCCAGAATGCCGGTTTACTCCGACACCACAGACAATATCGTGGGTATCCTTCACGCACGTGACTTCCTTTTAAGTCACTTAAAAAAAGACTTTAAACTAAAAGATATAATTATTCAACCCACCTTTGTTCCCGAAAGTGCACGTCTTGACGCTTTGCTTAAAGATATGCAAAAAGAACACAATCACCTTGCGGTAGTTGTAAACGAGTACGGTGAAACATCAGGAGTCGTTACCATTGAAGACATTCTTGAAGTTCTTGTAGGAGAAATCTGGGACGAAGGCGACGTTGCTGTTGAAAACTTCAAAAAGATAGAAGAAGATAAGTTCACCGTCCTTTGCTCCGCAAACCTTGAAGAGTTTCTCGACTTCTTCAATTTGGAGTTAAAAGAGGAGACGGAAGCCACTACAGTAAACGGATGGCTAACAGAAATTATCGGAAGTATTCCCGAAGAAAATTACTCCTTTACTTATGAAAATCTTTCAATAAAGGTTATCAAGGCAGACGAACTTATGGCACACGAAATTGAGGTAAGATGTCTCTTTGGTGAAAATACAGAAATGACAACGTAAGAAATTTAGTAAAGCATAGTCTATAAAAATAGGCTATGCTTTATTTGTTGTCTTTTTACTAAAACCGAAACGATATTATAAATGAAGATTTGTATTAACTTTTCATTTCGGTTTTCACCAAAGAGACAAAAAAATGAATTTAAACTTTCAACACACAACCCAAAAAGAAAGAGCGTTTTTGAGGAAAAATCGCTTATAGAGTGATGAGTGATGAATTCAGAGTGCAGAGTTAAGGATGATTTGCTTTGCAAATCTTCAATTATATATGTTTAGCGGAAAATCCGCTAAACATATATAAATCAACTCAAATGCGAAGCATTTGTTCCTTTATTCTGCATTTTGCATTCAGCACTCTGCATTACAATATGTTAATAGAATAGTCAAATAAATAAAGCGTAGCCTTTTTAAAAGACTACGCTTTACTATTTCTTTACAACATCATTTCATTTCTGTATTTTCACCAAAGAGACAAAAAAATTACTTTAAACTTTCAACACACAACCCAAAAAGAAAGAGCGTTTTTGAGGAAAAATCGCGGAGTGCGAAGGCGTCGGCGTACAAATGTACGCCAGTCCGAGCAACACGCGAAGAAATGAAATAAAAAAATCAAGAGAAATTCGTAGAATTTCTTTCCGAAGAAAACTG
>SVQQ01000027.1 GCA_015065265.1 Oscillospiraceae bacterium
AACCGTCTTCTTTGTTTGCAGTGATGTCAGTATCACTTGCCATTTCTTCAAGACTGTCTTCATCTTCTGCCTTGAATTTTTCCGACACTTCGGGATCGGAAGGATTTGAGAAAATACTTTCGAGAGGAGACTTGTCCTTTTGTTCGCACACTTCAGGTGTCCCTACTTCTTCAACACCACCGATTATCAAGTCATCATCTTCTTCAATGAGAGGTCTTTCTTCGGGAGTCTCTACGTCTATATCATACTCTTCCTGGCGGCGCTTCTTCTTTTCGTGAAGTTCCATTTCCATCTGAGCCTTTTCAGATGCTTTTTCTTCTGCCTCTTTTTTGTCGAAATAATCGTCACGTTCCTTCTTCGCTTCGATGGAACGCTCACGCGCGTCGCGGATTTTTATAGCAATAAATCTTGCAAGGTCTATTGGCGTCTTTCCAACAGTGAAAGGGGAGAAGAAGACGGTGAGGAGCCCCAGAATTATAAAGGTCATAATCTTGCCTATTACAGGGGCAAGTGCATTTGATATCATACCGCCGAAAAGTGAGCCTGTGGTAATATTTTCACCTTTAGTCATAGCCGACGTAAAGTGACGTGCTACGTTAAACCCTTGAACGTGAGCGTGTGCAGTTGCAAAAAAAGCAGACAAGAACATCAAGAACAGAAGTGAGAACAACCAGTTTCTGTAAGGATGACGTGAAAGCGCTTCTTTTCTGAAACAAAAAGCACGGCATACCAAAACTGCAGGAATAAGATAAGCCGACCAGGAGAAAAGTCCTGCAAGAATCATCTTGATCTTTTCACCAAGCCACCCTGTAAAACTCGTGGCAAAAAGGCAAAGCAAAAAGAAAAAAGCAATAAGTACAAAAAGGTAGGGGAGCAGTTGTACTTTAATTTCACTTGGTGGAGTGTACCCCTTCTTCTCTGAAACGTTTTGCTTTGATTTTTTCTTATTTGCACTTTGTTTTTTTATGTTATATTTTTTCTGTTTTGTAGCCATTTTTTCTTCCTTGATAATTATTTTATATGTAATTACATTATACTAAATATTTTCAGTTATGTCAATTGCTAATTCCTATTTACAACGCTATAATTTTATGATATAATACAAAAGAAAGGAGTGAACGTTATGGAAAACCCAATGACGTATTTTTGGCTCATTGTAATTATCATTTCGCTTATCGTTGAAGTTTCAACCGCTTCCCTTGTGGCGATTTGGTTTATACCCTCGGCAATACTGGCAATAATACTTTCTCTTTTTAACGTTTCAATCGGGATACAGGTGACAGTTTTCTTCGTCATTTCTATCATATCCCTGTTAGCATTGAGAAAAATAATTTATGAAAAGTTAAAAAAACAAACCGTTCCCACAAATGCCGATGCCCTTATCGGAAAAACGGGTATAGTTATAGAGGATATAGACTATATTAACCTTAAAGGACAAGTAAAGGTGTCAGGTCAGGTATGGACTGCCATCGGAGAGGGAGAGAAGATTATAAAAGGCGACACCGTCGAGATAATCGGCATTGAAGGCGTAAAACTTGTAATTAAAAAAATAAAAAGTGAGGTAACATTATGACAAGCATTATAATCATTTTACTTATCGTTATTGCCACAATCCTTATTTCTAACGTTCGCATCGTACCACAGGCACAGGCGTACGTTATTGAAAGACTTGGAACCTATCATTCCACCTGGACCACAGGTATCCATATGACAGTTCCCTTTATTGACCGCATCAGACGCAGAATTTCTTTAATGGAAAAACTTTCCGACTTTGAGCCTCAGGACGTTATTACAAAGGATAACGTAAAGATGAGAATAGATACCGTCGTGTTCTATCAGATAACCGACTGTAAACTCTATACCTACGGTGTTGAAAACCCCAATTTCGCAATAGAAAATCTTACAGCTACCACCCTTCGAAACATCATTGGTGAACTCGAACTCGACGCAACTCTTACCTCTCGCGACCTTATTAACTCAAGAATGAGAAACACTCTTGATGAAGCAACTGACCCTTGGGGAATTAAAGTTAACAGAGTAGAACTTAAAAACATTATCCCTCCAAAAGAAATTCAGGACGCCATGGAAAAGCAGATGAAGGCAGAGCGTGAAAGAAGAGAGAAGATACTGATTGCCGAAGGTACAAAGGCGGCAGATATCCTTACCGCAGAAGGTAAAAAACAAGCCCTCATTCTTGACGCCGAAGCACAGAAACAACAGCAGATTCTTCTTGCCGAAGCAGAGAAGGAAGCGAGAATAAGAAGGGCAGAAGGTGAAGCCGAAGCAATTCTTAAGGTTCAAAAGGCAACAGCCGAGGGTATCAAACGTATAAACGAATCATCACCTTCGGACGCAGTAATAAAACTCCGCAGTCTTGAAGCCTTTGAAAAGGCAGCTGACGGTAAAGCAACAAAAATTATTATCCCCAGTGAAATTCAGTCTGTTGCAGGACTTGTTTCGGGAATAAAGGAAATAGCAGAATAATAAAAGATTTTGATAAAACAAACGCCACCCGATGGCGTGATATCCGTTAAGGATATCACGCCATCGGGTGGCGTTTGTTTTTAAAAGATTACTTTATAAGTTCGAGAATCTGTTCCTTTGAACGAAGACCCACCGCTTGATTTACGGCCTTTCCGTCCTTTATGGCAATAAGGGTGGGAATACTCACTATACCAAAATTCATAGCAAGTTCTCCTTCTTTGTCAACGTCGATTTTACCTACTTTAATATCTTCGTTTTCTTCGGCAATTTCCTTTATTATAGGAGCAATCATCTGACAGGGTCCGCACCATGTTGCCCAGAAGTCAAGTAATACGGGCTTGTCGCTTTTTACAACTTCGGTTTCGAAATTTTCTTTTGTAATTTCAATCATTTTTTTACCCTTTCGTTTTATAGAATAACATACAGTGACAATATCCCTCGAAGTCGGGGTCGGCTATCTGCTTTCTGAATTCTTCGCACATACACTTGTACTCTTTCGTTCTGGGTATCCTGCAAGGACAGTAACCGCCCTTTTCAATAAGCCCTTCACGAATTTTGCGAACAACTTCTTTGTCTTCGTTTAGTTTAATCGCCATCATATCACCTTTGGTATTTTTTTGAATATAAAATTTTAAGAGAATTAAGTATGGCAAGACATAAAACACCAACGTCTGCAAATACCGCAATTCCAAGATTTCCCACTCCAAACAGAGCAAGTATCATAATAAGGAACTTTATAGTAAGAGAAAGAACTATATTCTCTTTGCTAACTCGCATAGTCGAGGAAGAAATCTTTAAAGCATAAGAAATCTTTTCAAGTGAGTCGTCCATTATAACGATGTCGGCTGCATCTATTGCGGCGTCACTTCCAATACCGCCCATAGCAATACCAACGTCCGCTATCGTCAAAACAGGTGCATCATTAACTCCGTCGCCTACAAAGGCAACCGTTGACGATTCAGGGGCATTTTCTTTTAACTCTTTAAGAATTTCAGCCTTGTTTTGAGGAAGAAGTTCGCAGTGATATTCGTCAAGGGCAGGGAGCATATCTGCAATTCTTGCAGCAGCACTCATTTTGTCCCCTGTTAGCATTACATTTGAATTTACACCTGCGAGTTTCAATTTATAAAGGTCTTTGTCTGCATTTTCTTTAAGACTGTCGGTGATAACTATGTAACCGGCGTAAGTGTTCCCCATTGCCACGTGTACAATAGTTCCTTCATATCCTGAATTTTCAGGAACCTTGACTCCAAGTTTTTCCATAAGTTTAAGGTTACCTGCCGAAACTATTTTACCCGAAATCACCGCAATCATTCCAAGTCCGGGCAATTCTTCGGTACGTTCAAGCATTTTCTTGTCAAGTTTTCCTTCTGACGCCCTCTTTATAGACTGAGCGATAGGATGATTTGAATGAGTCTGCACAAGGGCTACAAGTTCAATAAGGTCACTTTCACTGACTCTTTCACTGTGAACGTGAGAAACCTTGAACTTTCCTTCGGTAAGAGTTCCTGTCTTGTCGAAAACAACCGTTTTACATCTTGAAAGAGCATCTACAAAGCGAGAACCCTTTATGAGTATTCCGTTCTTTGCACTCTGCCCGATACCTGCAAAAAACGCAAGAGGAACAGAAATTACAAGAGCGCAAGGACAGGAGATTACAAGGAATGTTATCGCAGTGTAACAAGCGTCACGCCAAGATGATGGATTTATAATAATTCCAATAAGCAACACCAGAAGCGAAGCGGCGATTACTGCGGGAGTATAGTATCTTGAAAACTTTGTAATAAACTTTTCTTCACGTGTTTTACCACTGGCACTATTCTCAACAAAATCGAGAATTTTATTTACAGTTGACTCTTTTTTGTTCTTTGTCACTTTAAGAGTGAGAACACCGTTTATGTTAATAGTACCGCCAATTACGTTATCCCCCGACACCACGTCATAGGGCATAGACTCACCCGTTATAGCAGAAGTGTCTACAGAACTTGCTCCTTCAAGGACAATGCTGTCAAGGGGTATTCTCTCACCGGGTCTGACTAAAACAACGTCACCTATCTCCACCTCTTCAAGAGGGAGCATCACTTCGCTAATACCCCTCAAAACTCTTGCGCTTTCAGGTCTTGTGTCAATAAGTTCGGTAATGGAACTCCTTGAATTGTCCTCGGCAAATTTTTCAAAAGCCTCACCAAGTCTGTAAAGGAGAAGAATGAGCACCGCCTCAAAGTATTCCCCGATAATTATTGCACCTACAGTTGCAAGAGTCATCAAAAGGTTTTCACTGAAGAATTCCTTTTTTCTCACGTTTTCAACAAGTTCTTCAAATATCGGATACCCCGTCATAAAATAGGGGATAAGAAACAAGAACAGTTTAACAATACTGTGAGCGGGAATGATGAGTATTACAAGAAGAACTAAAAAGCATATTCCAAGGGTAATAAGTTCCCTTTTAAATTCTTTTGTCATAATTACTTCCTAACCTTTATCATACTTGAGTCCCACTTTTCAGGGGCTTCATAACCTAAAAGGTTTACCACAGTTGCCGCAATATTAGAAAGTCCGTATTCACCATCGATTACGTCATATTTGTCTGCAGATGTTTTGTCATAGAAAATGAAAGGAACAGGATTGAGAGTGTGGCTTGTTTTAGCCTTGGGAAGACCTGTTTCTTTGTCAATGTTGAACTCACCTGTCTTCTTGTTTATCTCGATACACTCATCTGCATTTCCGTGGTCTGCAGTGAAGAGTACCACAGAGCCGATTTTGTCAGCAGTTTTCAGAATTCTGCCAATACATATATCAAGGGCTTCCATTGAAATTATCGTTGCCTCAAGGCTTCCTGTGTGACCAACCATGTCACCGTTGGGGAAGTTGACTCTTATAAATTCATACTTTCCGCTTTCCATAGCAGAAATGAGTTCGTCTGTGATTTCTGCACACTTCATCCAAGGTCTCTGCTCAAAAGGAACAACGTCAGAAGGAATTTCAATGTAGGTTTCTGTCTCTTCGTCGTATTTTCCCGACTTGTTTCCGTTCCAGAAATAAGTTACGTGACCGTATTTCTGTGTTTCGGAGAGTGCAAGTTGAGTTACCTTTTCACCTGCAAGATATTCGCCTAAAGTATCGGTAATTTCGGGAGGAGAAACCAGGTATCTTGAAGGAATGTGAAGGTCTCCGTCATATTCAAGCATACCTGCATATTTTGTCTTGGGGAATCTCACTCTGTCGAATTTGTCGAAGTTTTCTTCCTCGAAAGCACGTGAAATTTCTATTGAACGGTCACCTCTGAAGTTGAAGAATATTACACTGTCATTGTCCTTGATTTCACCAACAGGCGCTCCGTTTTCTGCAATAACGAAGGGAGGAAGGTCCTGATCAACGTATCCGCCTTCTGTTCTGTAAGCCTCAATGGCACATTTAGCACAGTTAAACTGACGTCCCTTGCCAAGCACGTGAGTTTCCCAACCTCTTTTTACCATATCCCAGTTTGCTTCATATCTGTCCATTGTAATATTCATTCTACCGCCACCCGATGCAATACGCGCATCAAAGGTGTCACAGTTAAGACCTGACAAAAACTCTTCGAAAGGAAGAACGTAGTCAAGAGCAGAAGTTTCACCAACGTCTCTTCCGTCAAGAAGAATGTGAACTCTGACCTTTTTAATACCGTCTTCCTTTGCTCTTGAAATAAGTGCTTTCAAGTGGTCGAT
Source organism: Oscillospiraceae bacterium (assembly GCA_015065265.1). Taxonomy (GTDB): domain Bacteria; phylum Bacillota; class Clostridia; order Oscillospirales; family SIG627; genus RGIG6353. The sequence continues at coordinate 6,192 of SVQQ01000027.1, forward strand.
GTGTGAGTGAACGTTACCGTCAGAGAAAAGACCGATAAAGTGAAGAACACTGTCGTTATCCTTGCAGTTTGAAGTAAGTTCAACCCAAGTGTCAGACATAAAAATTTTGCCTGTTTCGATTGAAGATGAAACGAGTTTCGCACCCTGTGCGTAAACCTGTCCCGCACCTATAGCGTTGTGTCCTACTTCTGAATTTCCCATATCGTCGTCTGTGGGAAGACCTACCGCAGTTCCGTGAGCCTTAAGTGAGAGGGTAGGGAAGTTAGACATAAGCATATCAAGATTAGGTGTACGTGCAAGATGAACGGCATTCGCACCGTTCTTTTTACCAAGACCTACACCGTCCATAACGATTAAAGTAAGTGGCGCCTTTACGGGCTTTGTATCAAGTTTTTTAAGCATATTATTGTTTCTCCTTTGTTTTTAGGAATTTATATTCATACATTTTTAGTTTACCACATTTATTTTGAAAACTCAATAGCAAACAAAAGATTTTATATAAAATATATATAAATAATAATAAACATAAAAGAATGAAAAGTATGTAAATTTTTACAAATAATATTGACTTTTCACTGTTGTGTGTTATAATTCAGGTAAGAAAAACACCCCCTTTTTGTCCTTCGGGAATAAGGAGAAAAGTGATGAAAAAAGACAAGAACTTTGTTTTTAAAAATGAGCCGATGATGAAGTTGCCCTCGAAGATATCCGAAATTTTCGAGTTAAAGGGCATTTTACCGTCGGCTATTCGTTTATTTTATAAATCCGATATGGGCGAGAATATGGAGTTTCTTGACTGTTATGTGGTAATAACCGATACCGAACTTGCAGTTTTAGAAGTCCTTGGCGGTATCTTTCCTAAAAAAACTTACAATTTCCTTGACACAAAAAAAGCCGAAACAGGAATTGTTGAGCGTTCTTTTCGTACATACTCCTTTGCAGAATACGATAACTTCCGCGTAGAAGAACTTTTATCCGGCGGAAGAGTTGTAGCACGTGAAAAAGCAAAGGAAATTGACAAATTTGTTTTCAATTTTTCAAACTCCGAAAAAGACGGTGCATACGTTATCTGCCGTGGCACTCACGACAAGAACGTCACACAACAGGATTTTGTTAAAGATAACCCCACCCACTCACCCAAAAAAGAAGAAAGACGTCACGGCGGACTTGGTGGACCCGGTGGACCGGGAGGCGTCGGAGCCCTTGGCACTATGGGTGGACCTATGGGAAGCGGCGGAGAACAGGGAAGTATTTTTAAAAGAATTAAAAGCGGGGAAACTAAACACATTTTAGTTAAAATGTTCCCCTTTTTCAACAAGTACAAGTTCGATACCATTCTCGTTTTAATTATGGTAATTCTTTCTTCACTTGTTGCACTTCTCGCCCCTTATTATAGCGGTTCATTTTTTATAGATAATGTGTTAAGCGATAAAACCAGCCCCTTTTATTCTCAGATTGCAGTGGCAATTTTCATCATAGCAGGTACTAAACTTTTGTCTACAGTGTTTACAATGATTCATTCCATTGTCACCGCAAAGATATCTGCAAGAGTAACATATGATTTAAAAAAGACTATTTTCAAGTCCATTCAACGACTGTCCCTTGACTTTTTCTCGTCAAGACAGACAGGGGGACTTATGACACAGATAAATCAGGATTCCCGTTCGATTTATTGGTTCTTCGTTGACGGACTTCCGTATTTTATCACCCATATAATTCAGTTTATCACTATCGTCGTACTCCTTTTCGTGATGAACTTTAAAATCACACTGGTAGTTTTAATTCCCATTCCCGTCTTTATGATAATCAGGCGCTCACTTTATTATATGAATCGTAAAATTGCCGCCCGCAATCATTCAAGGGCCGTCACTTTCAATTCATTCGTTTCCGATATCCTTTCAGGAAATAGAGTAGTAAAAGCCTTTTCTCAAGAAAAAATCGAGCAAAAAAGATTTGATAAACGCTCATTCGATTACGCCGACTCAATATACGACGGAACACTTAAACGTAACTGGATTTTCTACCCCACCACACTTGTCCTTGAACTTGGCACATATGCGGCTTGGGCAGTTGGGGGATATATGGTAATAAAGTCCACCCTTGACGGAAGTTTCGCCTTTACCTACGGTACTCTCGTAACCTATATTTCTTTACTCTCAATGGCATACGTTCCCCTTGATTTCTTCAACCACTTTTCAACTCAGTTTTCAGAGTTTATGAACGCCGCCCACCGTCTTTTCGGAATAATGGATACATTACCAAGTGTCAGGGATAAAGAAAACCCCACAGTCCCCGAAAAGTTTGAAGGAAGTGTGGAATTTAAGAACGTTTCCTTTGAATACCTTAAAAACCGCCGAGTAATCGACAACGTAAGTTTCAAGGTGGAAAAAGGAGAAACTATTGGAATTGTAGGACACACAGGAGCAGGAAAGTCCACCATAGTAAACCTCATTATGCGCCTTTTTGACGTTACAAGCGGAGAAGTCCTTATCGACTCCCATAACGTAAAGGACCTGCCAATGAGTTACATAAGAGATAACGTTGCTATCGTTTCACAGGAGACCTACGTTTTCAGAGGCTCTGTTGCCGACAATATAAGATACGCCTGTCCCGACGCTACCGACGAAGAGGTAATATCTGCGGCGAAAACTGCAGGGGCTCACGACTTTATCGTTAAGTACCCCGACGGATACAATACACAAATAGGTTTTGGCAATAAAGGACTGTCAGGCGGAGAACTCCAAAGACTGTCTATTGCCAGAGCAATCCTTAAAAATCCGAAAATCCTCATACTCGACGAGGCAACCGCCGCTATGGATACTGCCACCGAGCAGAAAATACAAAAGGCATTGACGGAAATAACAAAGGACAAAACAACCATAATAATCGCCCACCGACTTTCCACTTTAAAGGATGCAGACCGACTTATCGTTATCGAAAACGGTAAGATGACCGAAACAGGCACCCACAAGGAACTGATTATGAAAAAAGGCGATTATCACAAACTTTACAAAATGCAACTTGAAGCATTAAAACTCATAGGCGTAGAAGAATAGAAAGGACGTGACTGTATGGAAGACAAAGATTTCGGTATTGCAAATAAAAGTGCCGATATAAATTATCTCACAAAAGAAAACGTTGAGTTTTCCCTTACCCAAAACGGCTTTGTTACTGCAAAATTCAAAGACACCCCTGACTTTGTCAGAGTTCATTTAAGTCGTGTCTTTCCTCACGATTTACCCGAAGAATTTATTTCAGTTTCCGACGTCACAGGCACGGAATACGGAATTATCAGAAATATTTGTGACTTTGAAAAGGAAACAGAAGAAATACTCAGACACGAACTTGAACGTAGATATTTCTCTGCGAAAATCACAAAAATTCTCTCTGTCGACGAGAAATTTGGCAGTTCCGTCTGGACAGTAGAAACCAAAAACGGTATGAGGGTAATAACCTTAAAGGACACCTTCGCAAGTATCATAAGAATAGGCGAAGACCGCGCTATGATAGTTGATATAGATGCCAACCGATATGAAATAGAGAGCCTTTCCTCCCTTGACAAACACAGTTTCAGAAGGATAGAGTTGTTCTTATGAGTAAAATTAAAAGAATTCAAAAAAGGCTTCGTGATGAAAAGAATTCAAGAAGAAAAAGTCTTCACGAAACAATACTTAAAAGCGCCGCCGACACGGAAATACTCTTTAAATTCAACTTCAATTTAGATAGTGAAAACCGTTTGCGTCTTGGAGTTTTAGCAGTGACAAAGGACTGGATTTTCACAGGCACCGAATCGGGTGACAACGAAGAGACGTCTCCTGCCATCGTTGAAAGACGTAAGATTTCCGATTTTAAAGAGTTTGTTGCAAGACGAAACGTTGGAAGCGTCAGCCTTGAAGGTGTAGGGGAGAGTGACACAGTTGAACTTTGTCGCTCTGATATGTCCCTTGCAAGTCTCATTTTCGACGCCGCCAGAACCCTTAACTCAATTATCAAAAACCGTGACAACCCCCACTTTAAAGTGGTATTCTCACCTGACGAAAGAGTGTGTCCCAAATGCCACCGCCCCTTTAAAAAAGGAAGTACCGCTTGTGAAAATTGTGTAAACACAAAGTCAATGTTTACAAGACTTTTCTCAATGGTAAAAAAAGAGTTGCCACTCTTGATAGTTGCATTCTCTTTTTTCGCACTGCTCAGTTTCGTAAAGGTCTTAAACCCCATTTTACAAAAGAAAATGGTAGACGAATACATAACCGTCACAGAGTACCGAGAAGGACTTTTTTCGGGCCTTGTATTAATTGCACTGTCTTTGTTTCTTTTAACCGCAGTTTATAAGGTAATCGAAATTATAAGAACTAATATGCTTTCCCTTGTAAATAACCGCTTGATGAAGAAACTTCGTTCAACTCTCTTTGATAAAATTCAGGCACTGTCGGTTTCTGCAATTTCAAAGAGAACAGCAGGGGAACTCATACACCGAGTAACTGCAGACACCACCAATATATCTAACTTCTTTGTAAATAATCTACCGCAGTTTATTGAAAACTCCCTCATCATCTTGATTGTGGGAGTGGCAATGTTCGTCTACGATTGGCGCCTTGCACTTCTCGTCCTTATCCCCGCACCCATAATTATGGGTGTAGTGCGGAAAGTATGGCGGTACACCCATAGACTTTACCACCGCCAATGGCATATGGAATCCCAGTCGAATACCGTCCTTCACGACGTGTTTCAAGGAATACGTGTCGTAAAAGTCTTCGGCATGGAAGAAAAAGAAATTAAACGCTACGACAAGGTAATAAAAAAAGTTGCCGACATTTCCGAAAAGAACGAAATAACCTGGGCAAAAATAATTCCCTATATGACCTACCTTGTAGGAATAGGAAACTATATAGTCCTGGCATACGTAGGAAATAAGATTTTGGGCGGTAGTATGAGCCTTGGTGATATGACGATGTTCACCTTCTTCACAGGACAGATTTACTACGCTTTCGATTGGCTCTCACGTATGCCTCGACAGATTGTAAATATGCTCACTTCTACCCGAAAGATTTTTGAAATAATTGATGAAGAAATCGACGTAAAAGACCTGCCTAATGCGAAGGAAATCGACGTAAAAGGTAACGTTGAATTCAAGAACGTCACCTTCGGATACGAGGACGGCGACGACGTCTTAAAAGACATTTCATTCTCTGTCAATAAAGGAGAAATGATAGGAATTGTCGGTAGGTCAGGCGTTGGAAAAAGTACCCTCATAAACCTGATTATGCGACTGTATGACACAAGAGAGGGCGAGATACTCGTTGACGGAGTTAATATTAAAGAACTTTCCCAACATTCTCTGCGTTCACAAATAGGCGTAGTTTTACAGGAGAACTTCTTGTTCTCGGGCACCATTTACGATAACCTTTCCTATGCCGACCCCAATGCCACCCGTGAAGAAATTATAAAAGCGGCAAAAATGGCAGGTGCCCATAACTTCATTATGAAACTTCCCGACGGATATAACACCAAAGTGGGCGAGAGGGGACACACCCTTTCAGGAGGAGAACGCCAGAGAATAGCAATCGCCAGAGCAATACTCCGCAACCCCAGAATACTCATTCTCGACGAAGCCACCTCAGCCCTTGACACCGAAACCGAAAGGCTTATTCAGGACTCTGTTGCTTCTCTTATAAAAGACCGCACCACCTTCGCAATAGCCCACCGCCTTTCAACACTCCGCAACGCCACAAAACTTATCGTCCTTGATAAAGGAAAAGTTGCCGAGTGCGGAACTCATGAAGAACTTATGAAAAAACAAGGTATCTATTACGGCTTGGTTTTGGCACAAAGAAAGATGTCATCTATGTCCTCAAAACAATAAAAAGAGGTCATAACTAACAAAAAATATTTGGTTTTTGCCTTGATTTTGTGTAAAAAGCACAAAATCAAGGCTTTAATTTTGGCATTCATAGGTAGGATAATAAAGGAAATTCTATTGAATGTAAAAACTTTTTATTATATAATATTTATAGAAACTTACTGTATTTTATGGGTACAGAAGAATATTTTTAAAATACAGACCAGGAGGAAAATCAAAATGGCGAATATTTTATCTAGACAAATAAGAAACGTATGCCTTTTAGGCCACGGTGGAAGCGGAAAGACGTCTCTTGCAGAAGCAATGCTTTATTATGCAAAAGAGACCGACAGACTTGGAAAAACCGGCGAAGGTAATACAGTATGCGACTTTGACCCCGAAGAAATCAAACGTGAAATGTCAATTTCAGCATCAGTTGCACCTATTTTCTATGATAACAAAAAAATTAACTTTATAGATACACCCGGCTATCTTGATTTTACTGCAGAGGTTGAACAGGCACTTCGTGTTGTAAGAAATGCAGTTATAGTCATTGACGCCAAGGCAGGAGTTGAAGTTGGCGCAGAACTCGCATGGCAGAAGGCAACCGATGCAGGTGTTGCAAAAGCATTCTTTATCAACCGTATGGACGAAGATAATATAAACTTCACAGCCATTCTTAATAGACTTAAAGAACTTTTCGGTCAGGCAATTTGTCCCCTTTACGTTCCCTTGTTTGAAAACCATAAGACAGTAGGATACGTTGATATTATCGCAGTTAAAGCGTATAAGTACACAAAGGGCGTTGCCGAGGAAATTCCCGTTCCCGACCCCAATGCAGATTGGATTTTGGAATATAGAGCCATGCTCTTTGAAGCACTTGCACAGACAAGTGACGAACTTATGCTTAAATACTTTGACGACATTCCCTTTACCGACGACGAAATTACAGATGCCCTTCAAGCAGGACTTAAAATGGGAAGTATCGTCCCCGTCTTTTCAGGCTCGGCAGCCACACTTGACGGTGTTGACTATTTCCTTCATAAAGTATCTAAATCCTTTACCAGCCCCGTTTCCAGAACCCATGAGATAAGCGAGGACGGAGAGGATATCGTAATCGACCCCGAAGGCGAGACTGCACTCTTTGTTTTCAAGACTGTTGCCGACCCCTTCGTAGGTAAGATGAGTTTCTTCAAGGTTATGAACGGTTCAATTAAAAAGGATCAGGTGTTGAAGAATTCACGTAACGGTCAGGAAGAAAAGATTGCCCGTATTTACTGTACAAGAGGAAAGAAACAGACCGAGGTAGAGGAAATGGTTTGTGGCGATATAGGTCTTACCACAAAACTCGTTTTCGCAAATACCAACGATACACTTTCACTTTCAGGGGACGTAACTTATCATAAGATTCGTTTCCCCAAACCCTATCATACCCTTGCAGTTCAGCCCCTTGCAAAAGGTGACGAAGATAAGATATCACAGGGCATCACAAAACTTCTTGAAGAAGATTTGACGGTAACATATCAGAATAACGCCGAAACAAAGCAGATGCTCATTTCAGGACTTGGCGAAATTCACCTTGACGTACTTTCTGCTAAACTTAAAACAAGATTTGGCACTTCTGTTAAACTTACTCCCGAGAAGATAGCCTACAGAGAAACTATCAGGAAGAGTGTACAGGCAGAAGGTAAACATAAGAAACAGTCAGGCGGTCACGGTCAGTACGGACACGTTAAAATTGAGTTCTCACCCGGACAAGAAGAAGGACTTACCTTTACCGAAAGTATCTTCGGCGGTTCAGTACCCAAGAACTTCCATCCCGCAGTTGAAAAGGGACTTCTTGAAGCCATGGAAAAAGGAGTACTTGCAGGTTTCCCTGTGGTAAACCTTAAAGCCAACCTCTATGACGGTTCATACCACGACGTTGACTCGTCTGAAATGGCATTCAAACTCGCCGCACATCTTGCATATAAAGAAGGACTCAAAAACGCTAACCCCGTAATTCTTGAACCAATGGGACGCCTTGTGGTAACAGTTCCCGATACCCTTATGGGAGACGTTATCGGAGACCTTACAAAGCGTCGCGGAAAGGTACTCGGCACCGACCAGTCTACAGACAAGAAGGACTTTAGTATAATTGAATCCGAAGTTCCAAAATCCGAAATGGCAAATTACTCCGTTCAACTTCGCGCCCTGACTCAAGGAAGAGCAACCTTCGAGTACAGTATCGAAAGATACGCCGAAGTTCCTTCAAATATAGCACAGAAGATTATCGACGAGCATAAAGCGGACGTAGCAGAATAAGATTTTGTTCAAGCACCTCTTTTAAGGGGTGCTTGACTGTTTTTTTGCTAAAAACTTACCTTTTATGTCAACTTTTTCTATTGCAAAAGACTTTTTTATATGTTACTATTATTGTGTAATTTGAAAGATGTTTCTATGGAGGAAATTATGAAGAAAAGACTTTTGAAAAACTATGCCCGTCTCATTGTTAAAACAGGAATAAATCTTCTTCCCGGTCAGGACGTTGTAATACGTGCCGACCTTGACCAGACGGATTTCGTAATTACTGTTACCGAAGAATGTTATAAAGCGGGAGCGAGAAAAGTCGAAGTTGAATGGGACGTACAGAAACTCTCAAAACTCCATCAGAAATACCGCAGTCTTGAAACTCTTTCAAAGGTGGAAAAGTGGGAAGAAGAACGCCTGTCTCACCGCAGCACAACACTTCCCTGTATGATTTATCTTCTCTCCGAAGACCCCGACGGAATGAACGGTATCGACAGAGAAAAATATGCAAAATCCGCACAGGAAAGATATAAAGTAATTAAGCCCTACCGCGATAAAATGGATAATAAATATCAGTGGTGTATTGCCGCAGTACCGGGCAAAGAGTGGGCAAAGAAAATGTTCCCTGACTTGTCTACAAAACAAGCAATAGAAAAATTGTGGGAAGCAATCCTTTATACCTCACGTGCCGACGGAGACGACCCAATTGATGCGTGGAGAAAACACAATGAAAACACACATAAAAGATGCGACTTCCTCAACTCTTTGAACCTTGAAAGCCTTGAATACTATTCTTCAAACAAAACGAGCCTGAAAGTCGGACTCATAGAGAACTCTATGTTTTTAGGAGGCAGTGAAAAAACTTTGCTTGGAAACACCTTTAACGCCAACATCCCAAGCGAAGAAGTTTTTATATCCCCCAAAAAAGGCGAGGCGGAAGGAATTGTATATTCCACAAGACCCTTTTCCTATAATGGCGAACTTATAGAAGACTTTTCAGTCCGCTTTGAAAAAGGACGTGCAGTGGAAGTCCGCGCAAAAAAAGGCGAAGAACTTTTAAAACAACTTATTAATATGGACGAAGGCTCGGGGTATCTGGGCGAATGTGCTCTGGTTTCATACGATTCACCTATAAGAAAATCAGAACTCATATTCTACAATACACTCTTTGACGAAAATGCCGCTTGTCACCTTGCCTTCGGTGCAGGATTTACAAATACCCTTTGCGACTACGATAAACTCACCATTGAAGAGTGTCACGCCCGTGGAGTTAACGACTCTATGGTACACGAAGATTTTATGATAGGCTCCCCCGATTTAAAGATTGTGGGTAATACCCGTGACGGTAAACAGGTATTGATTTTTGAAAACGGTACGTGGGCATTTTAATATAGATTTTGAAAGGATAAATAATGAAAAGAACATTAAAACTTTTTCTTTCGGCAGTGGTAACAATACTTTTACTTTCAATTCCCGCCTTTGCCGAAATGTATAAAACAACTATCACCACCTCAAACAGCAACACAGGAATCACCCTTGAAATCAAGGAACAAAAACTTATAATTTCAGGTACTGTGGAAAATGAGGACGTAGCGTACTTTCTCATAACTGCTGATAAGAATTATCTTGTAGGTGTCGCACCGGAAGTCAAATTTATTGCTGAAATTGACCTTTCTGAAATTCAGAATTCACAGATTAATTTGGCACTCTCTCTGGGTAAAGATTTAACAAAGCCCTTTACAAGTATCTTTTTCGGAAACGATATAATCCTGGTAAAAAATGAGGAGCAGTGGTCGTTTGTTCTAAATGACAGAATTTTTGACAATAACACGCTTTGGCAAAAAGGCTATATTAACCCCAAGGACCACCTTGGCACAAATCATTCAAGTGCAGTGAAACTTGTAACTTCAAGCGTTGTTGAGAACGTCGAAACCGATTATGAAAAAGCACGTGCCATACATAAATGGGTATCAGACAATATCTATTACGACAACGATTATGCTACAAACAAAACCGAAAAAACTTCTCTTACCCCCAACGAAGTTTTAACAAGTCGCGTTACAGTCTGCGAAGGCTATGCAAACCTGACAGTTGCAATGCTCAACTGTGCAGGTATCCCCGCAGTGCTCGTGAAAGGGTATGCCCTTGGCGTTGGTGCACCGTACAATTGGGATATCGTCCCCGAAAATCCAAAACCCAATCACGCGTGGGTAGAAGCGTACGTTGACGGAAAGTGGATAACCCTTGATACCACTTGGGATAGCCAAAACACCTACGAAAACGGTAAAAAAACACACGGGGAAAATATTTCTTACAGATACTTTGACCTGACAGATGAAATGCTCTCTGTAGACCATATGATAACCTACCGCCCCAACCTTTTCGGACTTGACGGAATATCCGCTTGGGCAGAAGAAGAGGTTATTTTGGCAGTAGAAGAAAAACTTGTTCTTAAAGAGCACACAAAAACTCTTAAAGACAGTATCACGAGAAAAGAGTTCTGCGACCTTGTAGTAAACTTCGTTAGCGTAAAACTTAATAAAAGTACCGACGAAATACTCAAAGACAGAGAACTTGAAATCAACCCTACTTTCTTTAAAGATACCGCAGACTATAATATCCTCGTTGCAAACGCACTTGGAATAGTTTTTGGAAAAGAAAATAATATGTTCGACCCCGAAGGACTTATCACAAGACAGGAAGCGGCACTTATGCTTATGCGAGTGTCAAAGGTTCTTGGCGTTGAAAAACCTAACGCGGAAGAATTCGTATTTTCCGACGCCAACACTTTCCCTGAGTGGAGTCGTGATGCAATTGCCTTTGTTTCAGCATCTATTAGTCGTCAGGGAATGAAAGTAATGGGCGGTGTTGAAGATAACAAATTCAACCCCACAGGTTATTATACAAAAGAACAGTCAATTCTCACAATTCACCGCCTTTTCAACACCTATTGACAGGGATAGTTAGAAATAATAAAAAAATTATATAAATTTGTATTATTTTACATATTGATTTTTTATAAAAAAAGTGATATATTAGATAGGGCACCCAAATAAGATATCAGTGAGCGTCTCCGAATAGGAGACGCTTTCGTTTTTTAGGAGTAGTTATGCACAAAATAGGATTTGACAACGATAAATATATTGCTATGCAGTCACAGAATATACGTGACCGCATAGATATGTTTGGCGGAAAACTTTACTTGGAGTTTGGCGGAAAACTTTTTGACGATTTTCACGCCTCCCGAGTGCTTCCCGGCTTTAAACCTGACAGTAAGGTTAAAATGCTTCTGGAACTCAAAGACTCTGCCGAAATTGTCATTGTTATAAGTGCAGATGCAATAGAAAAGAATAAAAGAAGGGGAGACCTGGGCATTACCTATGACCTTGATGCCCTGCGCCTTATCGACGCTTTCAGAGATATCGGACTTTTTGTGGGAAGCGTTGTAATCACCCACTTTAATTCTCAGCCCACCGCTATGGCTTTTGAAAAGAGACTTGCAACTCTTGGAATTAAAACCTACAGACACTACATTATTCCCGACTACCCTATGAACCTGCCCCTTATTGTAAGTGATAAAGGCTTTGGCCAGAACGATTATATCGAAACCTCACGTTCCCTTGTAATTGTCACCGCCCCAGGTCCAGGTAGCGGAAAGATGGCAACCTGCCTGTCACAACTTTACCACGACCATAAAAGAGGTATAAAATCAGGTTACGCAAAGTTTGAAACCTTCCCGGTATGGAATATACCCCTCAGCCACCCTGTAAACCTTGCTTATGAAGCAGCCACCGCCGACCTTAACGACGTTAATATGATTGACCCCTTCCACCTTGAAGCCTATGGTGAAACTACAGTCAATTATAATAGAGACGTTGAGATTTTCCCCGTCCTTAATGCAATGCTTGAGAGAATTCTCGGCGTGTCTCCCTATAAGAGCCCCACGGATATGGGCGTTAATATGGCAGGGGATTGCATATTTGACGACGAGGCGGTATCAAAAGCATCCTGTCAGGAGATTATCAGACGTTACTATAACACCTCTTGCTCGGTAAGACAGGGAATGTCAGAAGAGTGTGAAATTAAAAAACTTGAACTGATAATGAATAAACTCGGCATTTCAAAGGAGGACCGTCCCATAGTTGACGTAGCCCTTAAGAGAGCAGAAGAAACAGGCGCACCTGCAGTTGCTATCGAGCTTCCCGACGGACGAATTATCGACGGAAAAACCTCGGCGCTCCTTGGTGCATCAGCCGCCGCAATACTTAATGCCTTGAAAGCACTTGCCGACATTCCTCACGACGTCACCCTTATCTCCCCAACGGTAATTGAGCCTATACAGGAACTTAAAACCAAGGTCCTTGGTAACCATAACCCAAGACTCCATATAGATGAAATACTTATCGCCCTTTCAATAAGCGCCGTTACCGATAAGACCGCCGCACTTGCGATGGAACAACTGTCAAAACTCGCAAACTGCGAAGCACATTCAACAGTAATTCTCTCACGTGTCGACGAAAACGTCTTCCAGAAACTTAAAATCAACTTAACTTGCGAACCTAAATATCAAACGAAAAAACTTTACCATCACAGATAAAAATAAAAAGGAATTTGTTTAGACAAATTCCTTTTTTGACGATCTGGACTTTTGACTCTTAAGGAGATAGAAAAAAATGCTTCAGAATGAAAAAACCGAAGCCCGTCGGCGTACAAAAGTACGGTAGAGGCGAGGTTTGTTCATAGTCAAAAACATATAATTTTTATTAAAAACTCAATTTTGAGTTTTTTACTTTAAAAAGTTGTTGAATAATTTTTTTAAAAACCTACAAATTGAATTCTTTTTTTGTTTTTGACGGTCTGGACTTTTTTTACATCTCCTTATTTTATTCTTCGAGTTGCCTTGATAAGAACGACGCCGCAGTCTGTATCATCTTTATTTCAATGCTCTCGGGTGGTATCTTTTCACTTGAAAGGGAAGCCACTGCCCCAATAATATCACCACTCATAATGATAGGGGATAACACTGATATTTTCTCGTTTGAACGACTTGTAATAAACTTGTCACTTTCACTTTCATTCCATACGTATTGAGCACGACTTTCTATAAGTTCGTCAGCCTCTGCTGATATTTTACTCTCTACGTACTCCTTTTTTGGTAACCCCGCCGATGCGATTACAGTATCCCTGTCACAAATTACAACTTTAAGTCCGCAATTTTTGTTTAAAGTTTCGGCATAAGAGGTAGCAAAAGAATGAAGTTCACCAATTGGCGAATACTTTTTAAAAATTACCTCTCCGTCATGGTCTGTGTATATTTCAAGAGGGTCACCCTCTCTTATTCTCATAGTGCGTCTTATTTCCTTTGGTATAACAACACGACCGAGGTCGTCTATACGTCTAACAATTCCAGTTGCTTTCATATATACAAAAATCTCCTTGCTTTACAAATTTGTACTGTTAGTATCTGTAATTGTGGGAGAAATATACCGCAAGATTTACTTTTGAAATGGAATATGTTATAATAAATCAAAGGCGGTGATTTGATGATTATAAAAATTTCTCAAACGGCATCAAACATTAAGCAATCCTACGATATTGAAAGTAAAAACTTTTATTACAGCGGTGATGCAGGAAGTATCAGTCGCTTACAATCCATAACACTTTCCAATAAAGAAAACACAATAAAAGGTGTTTATAATATTTCCAAATGGGTTAATTATATCCCTTTGCG
>SVQQ01000046.1 GCA_015065265.1 Oscillospiraceae bacterium
TTACCCGGAAGGTCTTTATATTCAACCTCGGCGTCTGAAAGGGCGGTAGCACATTTAGGACACCAGTTTATAATTCTGTACCCGTGATAAATAAGTCCCTTTTCATAAAGAGAGACAAACGTCTTTTTAACAGCTTTGGAAAGTTCGTCACTCATTGTGAATGCTTCTCTTGACCAATCGCAAGAAGCACCGAGTTTTTTAAGTTGTTTAATAATTGTTCCGCCGTACTTTTCTTTCCATTCCCAAACACGTTTCAAGAATTCTTCGCGTCCAAGGTCGTATCTTGTCTTATTTTCGTTAACTCTGAGATATTCTTCAACCTTAATCTGTGTGGCTATTCCCGCATGGTCAGTACCTGGTACCCAAAGGGTGTTAAAGCCCTGCATACGCTTTGTTCTGATAATTATATCCTGAAGGGTATCGTCAAGGGCGTGACCCATATGGAGCTGTCCTGTTACGTTGGGTGGTGGAATTACAATGGAGAAAGGAGTTTTTGAATGATCGTCAGATGGTTTGAAATAACCGTTATCTTCCCAATTTTTGTATATCCTGTCTTCAAAGTCTTTGGGGCTATAAGTAGTTGCTAAATTCTTCTTATCGTTTTGACAATTGTTGCACATCTTTTATGTCCTCTTTTATCTGAATTTGTTCATAACAAGTCCTGTTATAAGTTTGGGGTAAAAATACGTTGACTTCTGGGGCATTTTATCCCCAGCAAGTGCTACGTCTTTCAACTGGTGAATTTTTGTAGCATTCAAAATGAATGAACACTGTGATTTTCCGTCCTTGACAGACGAAATTGCCTCGTCAATACTTCTTGTATAAGTGAGGTTTTTCTGTTGTGCCATATTCTCTTTATCTATGCCGAATATAGGTTCTAAAATCAAAGTGTGAAGAGCTGTAACGTCGAGAGATTTATAGGCGTCTGAGCGGTCTACGACAACCTTTGAAACAGCATTTGTATCTTTCAATTTAAGAGAATAGTAGTAGTCAAATCCCGTATAAAAAGCAAAAGTAGGAACGTTTGCTTTTAACAGGTCTTCTTTTATATTTGAAACATTATCGATTTTAACTACTTCAAATAAAGGTGAAACTTTTTCAAGGACTTCATCTTCACTGAATTCATCAAGGTCTTTTACAAGTCTATGGGTAGGCAAAATCACAAGTCCAGGGTCGTTGATGTCCGCAAGGAACATCATCATATAACCTGACTGGTCTCCTTCTACCGCTTCTCCTTTTTCTACAAGTGACTTGTGAAAATTAAGGGCGGTTTCGTATCTGTGATGACCGTCGGCAATATAAAGTTGTTTGCCTTCGAAGGCTTTAACAATTTTACTTATTCTTTCAGGGTTAGACTCGATCCAAAGTTTTTGTGTTATTCCGTCCTTTGCAGTAAAATCAACGTCAGGAGTTTTGTCAAGTATTTCCAAAACTTCTTTGTCGATGATCTTTTCATTATCAATATACATTGAATAAACCTGACTGAAATTGCAGAAAGTTTCAGACATAAGGTTAAATCTGTCTGCTTTTGCTTTTGAGAGAGTTTCTTCGTGAGGAAGAACTACTCCTTTTGAAAACTCTTCAAGTTTTACAAGACAAATTATACCGTGAATCTTATATTCTTTTCCTTCACATACAAAAGTTTCTTCGTATACGTAAAGTGAATCTTTTTGATCGCATGCAAGTACTCCGTTGTCGAGCCATTTTTTAAGGGTATTCCCTGCTTCAACGTATGGGTTGTCACCACGAGGGAGTTCAAGTCTTATTATGTTGTTTTCACTGGATGAAATAAGTTCATTTCTTTCTTCGTTTGAAATTATGTCGTACGGCGGACAAACATTATCACGAATATCACCTGCTCTATTTGTAAAACGAAGAGCTTTAAAAGGTTTTATTTGAGCCATATGAAACCTCCAAATTATATTTACTCTTTATTGTACTACTTTTTTCAAAATCATTCAATAGTTATTTTCAAAAAATCTTACTTTTTGGAAAAATATCGAAATGAAGTTTTACTTTTATTAACAAATAGTCGTTTTTTTGACGAAAACGTTAAAAATCAAAATTTAAATCTCTTGTTTTTAAACAAATGGAAGAAATTGGAAAATATTTTGCCGAATCATTGAAACCACGCGGAAATTGATGTATAATATCTTCGTGAGGTGTTAAAAGGTGTATAAAGTCAACAAATGTATTCTTATAGACGAAAAAGGCAAAAGAGTTGAGGCCTACGGGATACAATCTAAAAAGTATATATTCAGGGCGCTAGCGTGTAACAAAGAAAAAGTTGAACTTCTCTGTAATTTATGTAATCGTCTAGATTTACCCGAAGAACAACTTATTTATGTTGTAGAAGACTTTATACAATCTAACAAATAAGCATTTATAAAAAAGAATTTACGACTGGCGTAAATTCTTTTTTATTATATCTTTTTAAAAGTTATTTTTGCATCAAAGCAACTCTGCTGTGACGATTTATTATATGAAGAAAAATAGAATGTGTTGTCACTTTGGCCTTTTGCGTATTTTAAAAGTAATTTTTCGTCCATTTTCGCTTCTTTCAAAAAATCAATTCTTATTTCTGAAACAAATTCGTCCTCAGCAATCCCCGAAATAGCGTCAAGACAGATGTCGACGTATCTTGTATTATTCATATGCTTATTTTCGTCAATATCGTTGAAAACAATATTGTATTCGTATGTTTTACATTCTAAATCTTCAGGAAACGAAAATCTTTCATCTATTTCAAAAGAGCAAAGTTCTACTGGGTGATTAAAATCTCCTTCCAACGAACTTGGCCTCATAAGGCGTCTTGAATTCAAGTCAATTAAAGCCCAATATGAACTGGTCTCCCCTATGAGTTCACCGTTTCTATAAACTAAATAATCTCTAATAAAACTTGCGCCTTTAACGCGTCGGTGACAAGTTTTGATAGTAATCAAATCATATTCAAAGATAGGCTTTTTGAAAACTGTTTTCATACGAACAAGAACAAACGCAATTCCTCGTTCTTTCATTGTTTTTGCATTAAGTCCCAAAGCATCCAAATCTTCTGTTGCAATCTGTTGAAAATATTTATATAATGATGAAGGTTTATACGTGCTATTAAACAATACGTCATAATTACACATCAATATATCTTTTTCTTTTGCCAAAACAATCACCTCGCAAGGCACATTTTAACATAAAAGGATTTGAAAGTCAAACAAAAGATAGTTGATTAATACTTAAAAGTGTGTTAAAATATAGTGAGGTGAGTTGATTGAAATACACTGAGGCACCAAGTTTTCTTAAATCTTTCATTATGCAAAAGAAGATAATTGAAAATCGCTCGGATTTAACGGTAAACGAATACTGTAACGATTTATGTAATTTTTTTAAATACATATA
>SVQQ01000047.1 GCA_015065265.1 Oscillospiraceae bacterium
GAAGGGAACAAGTAATATGATTAGCTATTATGACAAACCCTTCAAGGAGCAGGCTCATATTCACTCTCTTGATGGAAAAATGGGAGAGATAACAATCCTCGGTGAAACGATGCAAGGTCAGCAGAGAACCTTTATCGTTGATTACAACGGCGTAAGATGCGCTGCAATCTTTAATGTTTTTACCGGTACGTATTATGCCGATGACAAGTTCGGTATAATACCCAACTGAGTTTGACGCAGTGGTTGAAATATACCGCTGCGTTTTTTATTTGAACAACTTGTCCCCCCCTTAAAGTTGTTGAGTATACTTGTTTTATAATGTAAGTGTGGTGAGGAAAGATGCTTATCAGAATGTCTCCGCCCCCCTAAAAATTGATCGCTGAATACATTTTATAATATGATTGTGGTTGTCGAGATGGGTTAGGGAATAACACATGGTCCCCCCTTGTGATTTAACCTTGCGGTAAGGTTTATAATTAAGATGTGATCGCGAGAGTTGGTCACAAATAAAAATTAAGGAGAAAACTAATGATTACAGAAAACAGAACTATTACAAGCTACGAAATTCATGATGTTGTAAAGGGGACCGTGACGGGTGGATGTGCAAGTGGTCTTTTTCTTCAACTTGAAAACGGTGAAAGTGCATTCGCAAGATTTGGCGCTTTGAATACAGGAACAGAGGTGCTTTGCAGTGTATTAAAAAAAGCAAATGAAAGGTTTTACATTTTGGCATCTATTGATTCGGTAATTAGAGAGGAGAATGAAAGAGCAGCATGAACAAATGTAATACATATTTTGAAAGGAGGCGGGAGCCATACAAATGTTTGATTTTCGAAAGGAGGATAATGCTTTGTTAAGATATTAGCATTTTCATAATCAAGCATACCATTTGAAATGAATAATCGGAGGATAAACAACATGAAAAAAGTAAAAATTTTGCACATTAATGATGGCTGTTCGGAAGTTGTTACAAATGGGGATCGTCTGTTTATCGAAACCTTTCCCAAAGCGCAAAATGAAATTGAGAAGTATCTCAATGAGGGATGGGAAGTGAAGCAGATGATTACGGAAGTAAGCCCGGCAGTCAATCAAGAGGGAACATACAGTTTTTACAAGTCCGGCTTTACTGTTTATATGGAAAAAGAAGAAGCATAAAAATGGAGGAAGAAGGAATGAAAAAGACAGCAACAAGGTCAAGAAAGGTAATTGCGATTATTTTGTGTATCGTAACAATCTTGTCAATTATGAGTATTTCGGTTTCAGCTGCCAGTGTAAGTTCTTCGTTAGGATACAATGAACCGGAAAACTCAGGCGATTGGGTATATTGGAACGGTAAAAAGGTCGTAAAATCAAGCAGTACTTCTAAAGACGAAATTAAGTGGATCCAATCAGCGTTAAATTACTGCCGGGTAAAAGTAGGATTAAGAACAAACCGCCTTGTGGTTGACGGTAGTTTTGGACCATCTTCAAAAGAGGCTACGATAATCTTCCAAAAGACATATGGACTTACAGCGGATGGTCAGTTCGGACCAGCGACGATTAAAAAAATGAAAAGCGTTTTAAATAGTAGCGGGTATGATTTCTTTGCAGATGCATCGATAAGCCGATTTGATCGTTCTTCGACTTCATCCGCATCATCGAATGCTCAAAACACATTCGATCAGCAGAATATTATTCAATATAATACTAGCAAAAAAGGCGATTTTTTAACCGGGTCTTGGGCAAAATATAAGAAGAATGGAAAGTATGATGACACAATCAGTAGTTCTGGATGCGGTATCGTTTCTTTAGTGAGTGCTGTTTACAATTTAGGCGGAACAATAGAGAAAAACGAAGTTGATACGGCTATAAAGGATGTGTTCAATTGGGCGTATGGCAAATACTGGTTTGACGGTACTGCTTGGGGATTGTTTGCCGCATCTGACGAAAAATTCGGTGACAAGTATGGTTTTAATGTTTTGGAAACAAATCGTACATATGGATGTTACGGAAGTTATGGCAAAGTGAACACCGATCTCTCGCCCCTTGTGTCACATCTTAAAAATCACTACGGGACAGCTGTTGTTCATGTTTACGGGCATTATATGGCTGCCGTAGATTATAGGGTTTCGAATGGCCAGGAACAAATACTTATTTTCGATCCTGGACCTGGAGATATGGGAAGCATTAAAAGAGGCGGTCTCACAAAAGCTGAGGGGAGTTGGATAGATCTAGATGTTTTGAAAAACGGGAAGAATGCCAGCAAACTGAGTTGGAGCGATAGTAGCAGTAAAGAAAATATCGAAATTGATGGGTATTGGCTCATTTCCAAAAAATAATTATTGAGCATATTTCACTCATAAATAGTTACAAAACACCTTCTTTCAGGGAGGTGTTTTGTAACTTGGGCTACCGAGTAAAACAACAAAAACTAAACAAAAAGAGTCTGAGACGTACAATGTACGCCAGACCCTTGAAAAAATTCGTAGCTGGCTACGAATAAAACTTTTGTTAAACCCTCGGACTGTGTTGCGGCACAGACCTTTGTTAATACACATTTAACAACGAAAAAACATCTGCTTTAAAAACGCATTGATCTTTAAAAAGAGCACCGCGTGATCTTATTTTTTATCAAATTCAATCATTGCAGTAATAACTTTGTACACTCTTTCTCGTTCGGTAGGAGTCAATTTCGCAATTTCCTCAGTGAGCGCAGAAGACTTGATATCATATCCGGTAGTTAGAACATCAGCAAGAAGCTGGTCTGCGGATACCTCAAGGACGTTGGCAATTGTTATGAATGTTTCCAGTTTGGGAACCTTTTCGCCTCTTTCTATCATTCCGGTATAGGTCACACTGAGACCGATTTTTTCTGCAAAGTCTTCCTGTCTCCATCCTTTATGCTCGCGAAATTTTCTAATCCGTTTTCCTATTGATGCAGTGTTCATAATATACCTCATAAATATCAGTTGTTATCCTTAACTAATAGTATAGGTTATTACGAGCAATCAATACAGAATATATTCGGATTACACCATAACTATTAGTTGATATTTTTTTGATTTTGTGTTATAATTAATTTTATGATATAATGATATAAGACTTTTTAGGGGGGGATATTATGGGAACAGTTGCATTTACAGGATACAGACCTAATAAATTGCCGTTTGTCGAAGATAAAAAGGATGAACTATATGTGTCTTTCAGAAAAAGACTCAGGCAGGTGATAGACCGTCTGGTAGAACGCGGTTATACTGAGTTTGTCTCCGGTATTGCAATGGGTTTTGATACTTGGGTAGCAGAAGACGTAATTGAGATCAAGAAGACTA
>SVQQ01000028.1 GCA_015065265.1 Oscillospiraceae bacterium
CGATATAGTACTTATCTTCCACGTCATGGTGCTCACCCGATTCAACTCCTGAAGGCGTAGTTATGGACGCAAATGACGTGGAAGATAAGTACTATATCGCATTTTCCGCCAAGGATACCGAGAGTGCAAAAGAGGAAATTGTCAAACTCTTCGACGCTAAAATTCTTGACGCCGATATGAAAGAAATCGCTATTGAAACCGAAAAACTTTCGTTTGGCGAATGTAAAAAGAGAGTTGAACAGTTGGAAAAACAGGGTATCACCAAACTTTCACTCATCAGAATTTTCTAAAACAAAAGCCGATAGATTTTAAAAATCTATCGGCTTTATTTTTACGGTTTTGCAATTAGTTCAATATCCCAAGCGGGTATATATCGACACTTCTGCCTGATTGTATATTTGTAAGAATTGTTTATTTCAGAAATTTTTTCAAATATTTCAAAAACGTCACGGTGATTGTGATAAATCGACACCTTTAAAATGGGGGAAGAGTCTCGAATTGTCTTAAAACAACCGTCAAGCGCCGCCCTCTCACACCCCTCAACGTCCATCTTGATTAAGTTCGGAACAAAGGGCAAAGTACCATCCCCCGTTACCGCTTTTACCTTGCGTTCCTTCTTCTTTTGCAGATTATTCACCATAAGTACGTTGTCTAGGATAATTGTGTTCATCGCTCCCCCTGAAAGCAGTGGAATTTCACACTCTCTGTCAAGGACAAGACAGTTAAAAGAAGTCACAGGGATACCTATATTTTCAGTATTTAAAACTAACTTTTTGAAGTTTTTTTCGTCAGGCTCATACCCCACAGCCTCTGATAAATTCGGATAAAGGCTTTTTGCTTCCAGAATTGTATCCCCGATATAAGCACCGAAGTCTGCAAAAGAGGTCACCTTTTCGCAGTCGAAGGGAGGAGGGGAAGAACACCTTAATTCCTCTATTTTTTCAAGGTAAGTAAGTTCACCTGTAAACTTGTATAAAATAAGTGCCTTGTAAAATTCTTTTCCCACGTCGTCAAGAGAAAAATAAACCTTCTCGATTCTGTCAGAGAACCTTGACACAAAAGCATTATCGAAAAGCTCAAGATAGTCACCCGAAACGTTTATGTCGGGCACAAAAAAAGGATGCCTTTTTGAAATATTATAGAAGTTTTCAATTACACTTTCAAGCCTTGTGGCAAAGGCGGAAAGGACTACAAAATCTTCGATTTCCTCTTCAATATCTGTCAGTTTCTTCACGGTAAATCCCATAAAAGACTGATATCTTACAAAGTCGTCACTTGCAAAAATTCCGTAGCACTTGACCCCGAGATTTTCAAGTATATTTAAGAGTTTTACCGCCCCGTCACCCATTCCGTACAAAACCACACGGGGCTTTTCTACTTTTAGTTTATCCCACAGGGACGAAGTGTTTTTTAATAAAGTTAAAGTATCTTTCATAATACTAAAAGTATAACACAGAGAAAAAATAAAATCAATAGCACATAAATGACTAAAAAAAGCGAAACTTTTGAAAATCCTTTCTAAAATTTCCCTGAAATCTATTGCAAAGAAGTGATATTTGTTATATAATTTAATGTAAAAGATTTATTATTCGTAATAGGAGGTTTTTATGTCGGTTGATTTTATCATTCCCAAAAACTACTCAACACCTTTGGATATCAGACAGACCGAACGTGCCATCAAACTCGTAAAGGACACCTTTGAAAATAATTTGGCAAAAGAACTCAACCTTGAAAGAGTTTCCGCACCACTTTTCGTAAGTCGTGACAGTGGTCTTAATGATAATTTGAACGGAACAGAAAGACCTGTTAATTTCGATATGCTCGACCTCAAAAATAAGGAATTTGAGATTGTTCATTCCCTTGCGAAATGGAAGAGAATGGCTTTATACAGATACGGTTTTGAGGTAGGTCACGGTCTTTACACCGATATGAACGCCATAAGACGTGACGAAGAACTTGATAACCTTCATTCAGCCTACGTTGACCAGTGGGACTGGGAGCAGGTAATCACAGATAAAGACAGAACACCCGCCTACCTTCACTCTGTTGTAAGAAAGATAGTTTCAGCCCTCAAAAAGACCGAACTTGTGGTTACAAAGGAGTTTACCTCCCTTAAACCCTTCATTGTTGACGACGTGTATTTTGTAACTTCCCAAGAACTTGAAGATATGTACCCGAACCTCACTCCAAAAGAGAGAGAACACGCTATTGCAAAAGAAAAGAAAACAGTTTTCATAGAGCAGATAGGTATGAAACTCAAAAGTGGCAACAAGCACGACGGAAGAGCCCCCGACTATGACGACTGGTCACTTAACGGAGACATACTTTTATATAACCCCATACTTGAACGTTCCTTTGAAATTTCTTCAATGGGTATCAGAGTAAATAAAGAGAGCCTCACAAAGCAACTTGAAATTTCAGGTTGTGAGGACCGAAGAGAGTTGCCCTTCCACAAAATGCTTTTGGAAGATAAACTGCCTTTGACAATAGGGGGCGGAATAGGTCAGTCAAGACTTTGTATGCTCATATTACAAAAGGCACACGTCGGCGAAGTTCAGGCGTCTGCCTGGAGCGAAGAAATGATTGAAGAATGTAGAAAAAACAATATAATTTTGTTGTAGTCAGGAAAGGATAACACTTTTATGTACGCTAAAAGGACAAAAATAAAAGAATTATATACCGCAAAAGAGAAATTCGACGGAAAACAGATAACTGTTGCAGGTTGGGTAAGAACTATCAGAGCCTCTAACGTTTTCGGATTTGCAGAAATTAACGACGGAAGTTGCTTTAAGAACCTTCAGGTAGTTTTTGAAGACTCCAAGATTTCAAACTACAAGGAAATTGCAAAGCAGAACGTTTCTGCCGCAATTCTTGTAACAGGTACTCTTATCGTTACCCCCGATGCAAAACAGCCCTTTGAACTTAATGCAAGTGAAATTACAGTAGAAGCATTGTCTACCCCCGAATACCCCTTGCAGAAGAAAAAGCATAGCCTTGAGTTTTTAAGAACTATTGCCCACCTTCGTCCAAGAGCCAATACTTTCAATGCAGTATTCCGTGTAAGAAGTGTGGCAGCCTACGCTATTCATAAGTTCTTTCAGGAACGCGGTTACGTTTACGTAAACACACCTATTATTACAGGAAGTGACTGCGAGGGCGCAGGTGAACAGTTCAGAATTACCACTCTTGATATGGATAATCTTCCTATGACCGAAGAGGGAAAGGTTGACTTTTCACAGGACTTTTTTTCAAAGAGCACGAATCTTACCGTGTCAGGACAACTTAACGCAGAGTGTTTCGCCCTTGCATATTCAAACGTATATACCTTCGGTCCTACCTTCCGTGCAGAGAATTCCAACACCGCAAGACACGCTGCGGAATTCTGGATGATGGAACCCGAAATTGCCTTTGCTGACCTTGAAGACGATATGGAAGTTGCCGAAGCAATGATTAAATCGGTTATCTCATACGTTCTTGAAAACTGCCCTCAGGAAATTGATTTCTTCAATAATTTCTTTGATAAAGGCCTTAAAGAAAGACTTAATAACCTTGTAAACAGTGACTTCGGTAAGGTTACCTATACCGAAGCGGTAGAACTCTTGAAGAAAAGCGGCGAAAAGTTTGAATATCCTGTTGAATGGGGTGTTGACCTTCAAACCGAGCATGAAAGATACCTTACCGAAAAAATATTCTCAAAACCCGTTTTCGTTACCGATTATCCCAAGGAAATCAAGGCTTTCTATATGAGAATGAATGACGACAACAAAACCGTTGCCGCAATGGATATGTTAGTACCCGGCGTAGGTGAACTTATCGGTGGCTCACAGAGAGAGGAACGTCTCGACCTTTTGGAAAAGAGAATGGACGAACTTGGACTCAAACGTGAAGACTACTGGTGGTACCTTGAACTTCGTAAATACGGCGGAGTAAAACACGCAGGTTTCGGACTCGGCTTTGAAAGACTTATAATGTACCTTACAGGAATAGGCAACATTCGTGACGTAGAAGCCTTCCCCAGAACAGTAGGAAGCGCAGATTTTTAACTTATAAATTTAAGGCTGTGGCAAAATGCCACAGCCTTTTTGTCATATAGATGTCATTGTATGTCATACCGAAGTTAGTTTATACTGAAACTGCAAAAAGGGAAAAGAAAGAAGGTTTTAGTATGATTTTAAAGGTAAACGGACAGAAACTTGAAATTGTAGGAGACGAAATAATAAGCGAAGGAGCACTGAATTTCGTCACCTTTGAAATTCAGTGTGACAAGAGTTGGGAAGGGTTTATCAGGACGGTCAGGTTTTCCCATAAGGAAACAAAAGAGGTCTACGACGTTCCCGACGTAAAGGATAAGTGGCGATACTATATCCCCTCTGAAGTTCTATTTGAAGGGGAGGTGTACGTCAGTGTTCTTGGAGTATTTGGTGCCGAGCACGTGGCTACAACCACCAAAGCGTCATTTAACGTCGAAGCCTCTATCGACCACGGTAAAACACCCAGTATCACAACAGATGCCTACGCCACCTTTGTCAGTGAACTTTTAGAGCATCGCAGAATATGCGAAAAAAGTGAAACAACAGTGATTGAATGTCTTGAAGAATGCAGAAAAATCAGTGAAAGAGCAAAGAGTAACGCCGAGAATGCAGAAAATGCCCTTAAAAAATCCAAACAGATATTTGAAGAAGTATCGGGAATTCTCGACGCCGTAGGAAGTGTTATGAAAGACATTTTCGACGTTGATAAAAGGCTTAACCTTACCCATTCAAAACTTGCCGAGGAAGAAGATAAGAGAGTCATTGCGGAAAAGGAAAGAAGAATTTCAGAAGAAAACCGCAGACAAAGCGAAAACCAGCGCAAAAGTCGTGAAATTGAAAGGCAGATTACCGATTCGGGAAGAGTTACCGCCGACAACGTCAGAAGTATCCGTGAACACGAAAGGGAAGAGAGAATTAAAGACCTTGAAAGAATAATTGAAAAGGTTGTAAATTGCGAAAATTCCACTCCAATCTTCAAAACCGTGATTTGCGGGGAAGACAAAATTGAATTTTGCGAAGGCAGTGCAAAAAGCATTCACATAAAAGGGAAAAGTCACGTTTCTGAAGGAAAAATTTCGGGTCTCGGAGAAGAGGGAAAACTAAACCTTGAAATAAATTCGAGCCCCATAAGTTTAAGTATAAAAAATCCTCTTTATTCTATTGACGACGTAGCAGACGAGGTTATAATAAACGACGATTTAAACGTTAACGTTTTGCGACGAATAGGGAAGATTGAGCTTGACGGAAAGGGCGACTTTATTCAGGACGACGACTTTGACACGAGAGTACTGTACGCTACCGCTATGAAAGGGGACAAATGCGCCTTTGATGCAAAAGGTATGTCAAGTTTATTTAGATACTCTCAGAGTGGCAGTGAGAACTGCGTGTGGATAAGTGGCGAATACATATTCTTCTATCTTAATAAAGAAGAATATCCTTCGGTCACCACCCTTGTGTCAGAACTAATCGAACTTAAGAGAAAAGGAACACCGCTGACTCTAATTTATCCACTTGCAGAGGAAAAGTCAGAGGCGGAAGGTACGTTGAACTTCGATGAATTCCCTCAAAACGACTTTACACTTGAAGTAAAAAATGACAGTGCACTCCTTGAAATCACATATGAAAAAAACCTCTTCGATTCTCTTTTAAAAATGAATGAAAGAATAGATAAAATAGAGAAAAGTCTTAAAGATTTTAAAGATTTAAAGGAGGAAAACTATGAGTATTAAAGATAAGTTTCTATCTCGTAAATTCTGGGCAGGTCTTGCAGGATTTATTGCCCCGATTTTGCTACTGTTCAAACTTCCCGAAAATGATGTAACCACAGTCACCGCACTTATTACCTCTTGCGGTTCACTGATCGCCTATATTTTTGCAGAAACTTCTGTGGATATGATAAGAGAGAAAGGAGACTCACTTGATAGTAACTGAGGCAATTATCGTCGCTCTTATTAGTTTTATAGGTACAGGAATAGGCAGTTTTGGCGGAGTACTCTCCACACAAAAAATTGTCAAATACCGCCTGTCAAAACTTGAAGAAAAGGTAGATAAACACAATCACGTTATTGAACGTGTGTCATCTATCGAACTCTTAAACAAAATGTTTGAAAAAAGAATAGAGAAACTTGAAAATAAGGTTAACGGTTAACTTTATACACAACAAGAGAAAACCGCATACCACTGTTTGATACAACGCTCAACGATGAATTACTTGTCGTTGAGCGTTTCTTTATAAGGAGAGTGTTCTGTGC
Source organism: Oscillospiraceae bacterium (assembly GCA_015065265.1). Lineage (GTDB taxonomy): Bacteria > Bacillota > Clostridia > Oscillospirales > SIG627 > RGIG6353. Next base: position 6,284 of record SVQQ01000028.1, read on the forward strand.
ATTCGGAGAAAAATTTTCTCCATCTAAAACAACAAGAGGGGCGTCACTTTCCCCGTCAGGTAGTTCAAAGACAAACATTATGATTAGTGTATCTCCCATTTCATTCGTTAAGGAATACGACCTCTCACCATCTAATCGTCCCTCATAAATTGTAGCAGTTTCAAGAATTTTCAAAGCCTCGTCACCTTGAAGCAGACCATAACCGCTTCTTTCTCTTATGTAAGAGTTCCCCTCTACGTAAGGGTTATTAGCACTTGATATAACTTCCCCGTTTGCCGACATCAGAATAAGGGCTTTTATTGTAAGATAGGAATACTCACCTCTTGTTGCTTGATAAAGAGAGGCGGCAATCCCTGCCACCAGAGGACTTGCAAAACTTGTGCCAAAGTTTTGAAAATCAACTTCTCCGTTTTCATCTACAAAGGGTATATATTCACCTGGTGCTACAAGGTCAGGCTTGTGAAGGCGTAAGGGCGATTGATTAAAGCCCGAACAGGACTGGAACTCCACACATTTTGTTTCCCAAGGAAGTTGGGCAACTTTTGTCATAGAACTTTTAGTAACAAGGTTTCCCACACTTATAGCATTTTTCGCCTTTCCCGGACTAGTCAGCGTCCCCGTATTTCCCGAAACCGTCACGAAAAGGAAATCGTTTTCGCGAATGAGACTGTCAATTTGTCTGTCAAGATTTCCGTAAACTCCGTCGGGGTTTACTCCTGCACTGTAATTTATCACCTTGACCCCTAAAGATAGCATCTTTTCTATGGCATCATATAACCCTTTAGCACTTTTAGTTGACGCAAAATAAAGAGTGGCATCTCTTACAACTCCAAAATAATTTGTGTTATCTACCTCAATTTTGCGTCCAACAATTTCGCTTACAACCACAGTCGGGTGCCTGTCGGTTTTAGGTGGAAAAAGAGAGGGCAAAACGACAATCCGACCCCCTTCCATAAGCCCCTCAAGACTTTTTGCCATAGAGGAAAAAATCAAATTTTCGGCAGAAATTACTCCCACCTTCACCCCCTCACCGCTAAATCCTTCACCCATGTTAAATAAAGGCGAGTTACTTCCCGAAATACTGTCAGCACCGATTTGAGTGAGAATTAAGTCGTCTTCATTTTTTTTAGGGTTGTCTGTGTCGTATTCCGACATATCTAAAAAGAGAGGGTCCTTTCTTATCCTCTCCATATCCTCTCGGTCTATTAGGGCAATAACTGTAGGTGAAAAGGCGGATACGTAAAATCGCCTATAATCAGGGACTCCTACTCTGTCAAGAAACTTTGTGTTTTCTTCAAAAAAACAAAGTTCACCTTTTTTAAGCCATAAATACTGCAAAAAAAATTCTCCGACGTAGTCGGAGTTAATTTTTTTCATATCTCACACCCCTTTGTAACAGTTTATGCCTCTTTCTTGCTAACTGTTACAAAGGTAGGACGGTGATGTATTTTAGGTAAGAATTTTCCTATGTAGTCTTCGGTTTTTATGGTGACGGTAGTTGTGTTTACGTTGGGATGAAAGCAGAGTTCCTCAAAGTTCAGTAACTCTCCGTCTACTGCAAGTGCGATTTCACAACTTTTGTCAAAAATTAAACTTAAGGAACTAAGAGACCCTGAACGGCAACAAAGTTTTTCAAAAAGTATGTCTTCCGAGGCAAAACTAAGACGTGAGGACATCAGTTCCTTTGACACTTCGGCAGTTCGGAAAGTCTTTTCAAAAGGCATCACCAAAAGGTAAAAATGCTCCTTCTTCCTATCGGTTAAAAAGATGTTCTTGCAGTGCTTTGCAGTTATGTTCTCGGCTTTGTCAAGGGCTTTTTTTTCTTCAATAGTATTTGCAACTTCGTGCCTGTAAACCTTGTGTTCTATACCAAATTCTTCAAGAGTATCAAGTATTATTTTTTCTTCACGTGTCATTCTTTAATCCTCAATTATTTCTTCCATTTCTATTGTCTCATAACCCTTTTTATTCCTGTAAATAAGCCAGATAACAAAGTATGTGAGAATAAAAGATATAACGGAAAATATAACGCACACACTTTTTGAAAGGTCTAAAAGATAAGGCAACAAAAAACCTAAAAAAGCAGTAATAAGAGGTAACAGGAATATAGTCACGGCAAACCTCATTACAGTGGAAGTCTTAGAGTAGAGTTTCACCCTGTCTCCAACTTTTGCATTGAGAGTATTTTTTACCGTAGTTTCCACAGTTGTGGCTTTGTCACAGTGACCGCCACACTTTGCTCTGCAAGTGTCACAGGCACTTTGCCTTTTAACGCCAACAACTGCAAAATCACCTTGTACTTTTAAAACTATTCCCTCATTTACCATAATCTTCTCCAAGTATATAACTTTCTGCCACTTTCAGTCCGTCAAGGGCGGCGCTTGTAATTCCACCTGCCCAACCTGCACCTTCTCCGCAGGGGTAGATGTTTTCAAAACCTGTGGCAACAAGGTTTTTTTCTCTCATTATTCTGACAGGGGACGAAGTACGCGTTTCCACTCCTGTCAAGGGCGCAGACGTCTCTTTGAAAAAGGAATACTTCCCGCCAAAGTTTCGTAACCCCTTTTTCAGTAAATCGGATATATTCTGAGGTAAAACTTCCTCAAGATTTGCCCCAATAACTCCGTGAGGATAACTAGGCTCAATCTTTGAAAAGGAAGAGGTCCTCTTTGAAGAGAGAAAATCTCCTACACTCTGTGAGGGCGCTCGGTTGTCTCTTGCCATAGCCCACGCCGCCTTTTCAATTTTTCGTTGGTAGTCTATTGCACCAAGAGGGGTGTTCCCATAGTCCGAGGAAAGCACCGACACCGCAAGTGCGGCATTTGAATTCTTTTCGTCTCTCTTGTGATAACTCATACCGTTAGTAACGATTGATTCAGGGTCGGAGGAAGACGCCATAACGAGCCCACCTGGGCACATACAAAAAGAATATACCCCACGGTTTCCTTCTCTCATTGATACCGAATATTCAGCAGCAGGGAGAGGGAAGAGAGGGTCGTGAGCAGCCTTACCGTAAAGTGAATACTCTACCTCTTCTCTTAAATGCTCAATTCTCACCCCTACCGAAAAGTCTTTACCTTTTATATCAAAGCCACGTTCAAGCAACATCTTGTAAGTGTCGTGACTGCTATGTCCTGTGGCAATAAAAAGGGCAGGGGCTAAAACGGTTTCGTCACCGTTAATTTCGACTTCAACCTTTTCACCTTTGATTTTCACGTCGGTCATCTTCGAGGAGAAGTGAATTTCCCCACCAAGATTTATTATTTCCTCTCTGATGCTTTTTACAACACCTCGAAGCAAATCTGTTCCAATGTGGGGCTTTGCAAGATATAGTATTTCTTCAGGTGCACCGTGCTCAGTCAAGGTTTTTAAAACGTAACTTGTTCTGGGGTCGTTAACTCTCGTAATAAGTTTTCCGTCGGAAAATGCACCTGCACCGCCTTCACCAAACTGAATATTGGAAAGGGGATTAAGGTCACCTGATGCAAGATACCTCTCCACTGTTTTTGCACGTTTTTCAATTTCTTCACCCTGCTCGATAACAATGGGGCGATATCCCTTTTTAGCAAGTAGCAGAGCGCAAAACATTCCCGCAGGTCCAAAACCTGCAATAACTGGCCTTTCTTTTTCTTTACGGTGGACTCTATTAAGACTTTCGGAAGGATAGGATAAAGACTCGAAAAGAGTTGTGTCAGAAAGAGAAGAAATCTTTTTGTCGTCACTGTCAACAAGGGCAGTCAAAACGAACTTTATATTGTCTTTAATTCTCGCGTCAACAGACTTTTTATATATTGAAAAAGAGTTGTATTTAATGCCCTTTAACCTAAGATACGAGGCAATAGCCTCGTATCCCGATTCTTTGTATGAACATTTAATATTTCTTACAAGAAACTTTATTTTTTTGCACCTTCTTTTTGTGTGAGTTCAAATGAAACTGTGTATGTAAGATTGGGAGAATATGCAAAATCTATATCCTCTTTAAACTGAGGAACAAAATTTATAGTGTATAATCCCGGTGACAAATAAGAGTCAAAGTCAAGAGTCAAATCAAGGTCGTCAAGTGTGATATTTTTGTTTGACGAGTTGATTATAATAAGTTTCCACTTTATGTCGTCAAATTTGATGTCAAGGTTTGACGCCTTGTTGATTATAGTGAAGTTTGAGGGTTTTATATCAATGTACTGACATTTTACGTTTTTAACCTTTGCAGTAACTGTGGCAGTATTCTGAGCACCTATAAGTTCCATTCCGTCAGGCAACTTTATAAGAGAGGTGACAGTCATGGTCAAAGCCTCACCAATCTGCCTCTCATTGACAGGGTCAAGGGCTATTGAGTCAAGAGATTCAAGGACCTTGGGGTCACCCTTCACTTCAACCTTACTGGGATTTACGTTAAAGGTGATCTGGGATTTAGAAAAAGTGTTGTAAGCCTGTGACACCGACAGGGGAAGCGTCTTTGTGATGTATACAGGTTGCTTTACAATAACGCTTGGCACGTTCAATTTCAAATTAGGACTTTCAATTTCCTCACCGTACATATCAAGTAAAATCAAACTTGTCTTAGCTTCAACACTGCTTTGAAGAGAGCCGAAGTCCACCTTTGCCACAACACTGTCGATACGTTCAATTTCGGTTTCAGGGCCTGAAACTGTAACGGTTGTGATAACCTTTGACTGAGAATCAAGCACCACTGTATCACCTAAAGTATAGGTGGAGGGGAGATTACTGTAACGCACGTCGGTAGTAATTTCAAAAGGCTTTGAAACAGTTTTGTCAACTGTTACAGTAACGTATCTTGGATTTGTAGACACTACCTTTGAACCCGTAGGAGGAGTAACTGTGATAACAAGTTCGTGTGTACCTGCCTCAGTAATTTTCGATAAGTCAACTGACGCAGAAATGTCCTCACTGTCTATCTTGTTAAGAATGCTTTTTTTGCCTGACAGCACAATATCGGTTTCGTAAAGGGCATCGGATATAACAGACAGTTCCGTTCCCGACATTAAAACGTCCTTGTTTTTTAAATTTATGGAAACCGAATCGAAGTTCTTTTCAGAAGCAGGACTTTCAACCTCTGACACGTAAAACCACAACAGAACCGCACAAAAGATAGAAAAAAGTCTTACAATCAGAGTTTTTCCTTTAGGTGATACGTCACCTTTTTTTTGACCGTCTTCACCCACGTTTTTCTCGTCCTCGGTCAATAAATCTTTTTCTTCCATAAGACCTTCTCCTTTCACTTTGTTTTATTGGTGTTGATGGGGAGTTTGAGTTTAACCTTTCTGTGAGGTTTTTCTTCTTGTATAAGTTCTTTTGTAAGTCTCTTTTTAAGAGAATAGAAGTCGAAGTTCCTTTCGAGATTACCCGAAATTGCAAGAGAAATGATACCCGTTTCTTCCGAAACAACAATTACAATAGCGTCACTGTTTTCGCTCATTCCTATTGCGGCGCGGTGACGTGTACCTACGTTTCTGATTATGTTTGCATTGTATGACAAGGGTAAGAAACAACCACAAGCATAAATTCTGTTATCTCTTATTATTACAGCACCGTCATGTAAAGGCGCCTTGTTATAGAAAATGTTTTTCAAAAGGAATACGTTGATGTCGGCATTTACGATAACACCCGTCTTGATGTTGTCACCAAGTTTTGTGCCTCTTTCAATAACGATAAGAGCACCTGTCTTGGTAGCGGCAAGTTCTTGAGTCGCCGTACATAAAGCCTCAATGGACTTTTTAGTCTCTGACTCGTCTCCTGCCTCACGAAGATTTAAATTTTTTACCGACTCATTACCCATTTTTTCAAGCATAGAGCGAATTTCGGGCTGGAATATAATGAAAATAGCGAGAAGTCCCACCTGAACTATGTTCTTCAAAATATAGGTAAGTACGTTAAACCTGAAGAGTGAACTGATACCTAAAATGGCAAAGAGCAAAAATATACCCACCGCAAGTTTTCCCGCTCTTCTGTCTTGAATGAAGATGATAATGTAATAGAAAAGCACAGAAACGACCAAAATGTCTATGATGTCATTTAACCCTACGGTAGTGAATTGATTGAGTATATACTCAAAGAACTCTTTTATAGCATTCATACCTTTGCCAAACACTCCTTATATATATTTTATCTCTATTATAAATGATAACATAATTTGTGGTATTTTGTAAATGTTTTTTTCAAAAAAATAATATAATTTTTTTATTCATCTTTCCTTTCTTTGACTTTAACTTCCCCTTTGGCATACTATATGATAGAGAAATGAAAAAACTAATTGAAAGGGGAGGTGAAACCGTGGCGGAAAGCCCCAATTATTTTATCAACCTCGGCACTGTTACCTATGCCCATAAAGCCCAAAAAATACTCGAAGCAAATTCCATAAAATCTGTTGTCGGAAAAATATCCGATACAAGCGGGAACAGAGGTTGCAGTTATGGCGTATATGTAAAAAGTCAAAAAAAGGACGAAGCCACCTTACTACTTAGAGCCTCCTCAATCAAAATCTTGTAAAGGAGGTTTTAAACTTGATTTATTTTGACAACAGTGCAACGTCATACCCAAAGCCACCCTGCGTAAAAAAAGCGGTAGAATATGCCTACAACCACTATTTTGCAAACTCGGGCAGAGGCTCTTCAAAGGACACGCTTCTGTCGGCAAAATCCCTCTACGACGCCCGTACTTCAATTTCTGACCTTGTTGGCACAATCCCCGAAAACGTTATTTTTACTTATAACGCCACCTATGCTTTGAATATGGCAATAAGAGGTGTGGTAAAAAAAGGAATGACAGTAGCCCTTGAACGCTTTGCACATAATTCGGTATTGCGCCCCCTTTATGCCCTTGAAAAAGAGGGAGTAACCCTTGAATTTCTTGACACCTCTCTTGAAAGAGACAGTGTTATGATTTCTTGTTTTGAGCGCCTTGTAAGAGACAAGAAAATTGACGTTCTCGTCCTCACCCATACCTCTAACGTAACAGGCAAAACTCTGCCCGTTAAAAGACTCTCACGCGTTTGTCGTGAGTTTGGGATTATCCTCATTTTAGACGCCTCTCAAAGTATAGGTTCAATACAAGTTGATATGAAGGAACTTGGAGTTGACGTTCTCGCATCCTCGGGACATAAAGGACTTTACGGAATAATGGGCTCAGGGTTTCTTGCAATAAGCGAAAACTTCAAGGGGGAAATTACCCCCCTTATTACAGGGGGAAGCGGTATGTTCTCAAAAGAAAAAGAAATGCCCCCGTTTATGCCCGAGCATCTGGAAGGGGGAACAGTTTCCACAATTTCTGCTGCCTCTATGAAAGCAGGTGCCGACTTTATCAGAAAAATCGGCGTAGAAGAAATAGGGGACAGGGAACGGCGCTTAAGACAGCGAATTCTTGAAGGAATGAGCGTTATCCCCAAAGTTAAGATATATAATTCTTCGGTTAACGCCCACAGTATCCTTTTGTTTAACCTTTCCACCCTTTCACCTGAAAACCTTGCAAACGTCCTTGACAAAAACGGAATTGAAGGACGTGCAGGATTTCACTGCGCACCGCTTGTCCACGAACTTCTAAAGAAAGGGGACGAAAAATATGAAGGCGCTATGAGGCTAAGCGTAGGATATTTTAACACCGAAAAAGAGTGTGACAAATTAATTGCAGTCTTAAATAAAATTTCAAGAGAACAAAACTAAAAAAGACCGAAAAAACTTTTATAAGTTTTTTCGGCTTTATTTACATTTATTAATTTTTGTTTTATAATAAAGAAAAAGAAAAATCAGGAGAAAAATATGGAAATAGTATTACTTACAGCCCTTGGGGTCACCTTTACAATCAACATGAAGTATTATATTTTCCATGTAATTTCAATATCTGTTTCTGTTGCCTTAATAACTGTAATAAGGGCATCTACAACCGTCATTTTGTCCTCTATGGTTAATTTATCCCATTTATCCATATAGTTTGTTATTTCGTCAACATTACAATGTTTTGTGTTTTTAAGAGGTTCTAATTCTCGCAATTCCTCTTGTAGTTTTTGTTTTTTAGAATCTAAAGACTTAACTCTTCCGCTGATATAATTCATCAATGTTGCATCTGCATCAGCCAATTTGTCCAGTAGTTTTTCAATCTCATCTTGAATTTTTGTAATCTTAATATTGATTTCATTAACTTTTGGATTTTCAACATGTATTGTTTCAGAAAGAGTATTAAAAGGTTTTAGGTGTTCTTTCATTTGCTCTAAGATGAAGTTTTCAAATTCGCCGGCATAAATGCCGCCTACACCTTCACAGCCGTTATTAGTCTGCATATGTCGGCTACAAATAAAATATCTGCCTACTTGTGTTTTTGCTTTGCGGATATTTAAAGAATAGCCACACTTGCCACATTTGACTTTTCCGGCTAACCATGAATTTTTTGCTTTTAATGGTTTTGCAACTTGCTTATTATTCAAACACTTCAGCCTTGCACGTAACCATATATCAGCCGGCACAATACCTTCATGGGGAGCTAATACAACATGATGACCTTCAAGAGAAATTGTTTTTCTGCCGTAATTTTTATCAGCATATAAATAGCATCCGTTTGTACCAATATAATCTTCAGGATTATTATGTATTTCTGCACCCTGACCTTTGAAAAAATTGTAAATGTCTAAATTTGCTTTTACATAAATTGGATTTTTTATCATAGATGCTATTCTGTTCCTATCCCAACATCCTTTTTTAACACGATCATTTGTTATGCCGTTTTCAATCAGATATTTCACTATATCACCATAAGAAATTTGCGGTTCAGCATATAAAGAATAAATTAAATTAATTATCTTTGCTTCTTCAGGTTCTACAACATAATGTGAGGTTTTTTTACCATCAAGCATATATGGTTCTAATCTGTATCCATAAGGGACACGACCACCCATATAAAACCCTTTACGACTTCTGGCATTATAGGCATCAGTAACACGTTGTTGTATTGTTTCTCTTTCAAGCTGTGCAAAAACTATACAGATGTTTAACATAGCCCTACCCATAGGGGTAGAAGTATCAAATTTTTCTGTACATGATACAAATTCAACATTGTATTTTTGCAATTCCTCCATTAAGGTTGTAAAATCTAAAATGGAGCGGCTTATTCTATCCAGTTTATAACAAATAACACGTTTTATTTCGCCGTTGCGGATAGCTTCTAACATTTCTTGGAATTGAGGTCTATCTGTGTTTTTACCACTATAACCTTTGTCTTTATATTCTTTAAATTGTTCACCTCTTGTTTCATATTTGCAAAACTCTATTTGACTTTCAATAGATATACTATCAACTCTATCTACAGATTGTCTTGCATAGATTGCATCAATTTTTTCCATTGGCATCTTCCTTTCAAAAAAGAAAGAGCCACCAACAATATAATAATTATATCATGGTAGCTCGTACTTTTCAATATTTTATATATATTTAGAAAAAACTTTGTATAAGTTGTTTTTTATATTCTTTTTATTTGCCTCTGTTTCTTCAGCATTTTGGAATACCGGTGTAATATTATGTATATTAAATTTTCTGTTTCCAATCATTTGTGAAAAAACAGGTTGATGATTTTGAAGTACTATTTCTATAAAAATCACACTCCTATATTTTATTTATTTAATATATATGCACTTGTAATGCTGTCCTATTACTAATCATTTTAGCATTAGTAGACTTTTGAAAACTAATATGTGCAAATTTCAAAATTCCATAATGTAATATAGCTTAAAACAATTAGTGAGAGTCCTTAAATAGAACCCTCACTATATTATCATTTATTAAACTGTCCTTTTCTTAATGGCGTTTGTTAATTGTCTTGTAAAGGCATCAAAGTCAGCCGGATTATTAATAACTATATTTCCAAATGAATAACTATTTCCTTCACCACAACTATTTTGTTCAGGTAACACATTTGAATGAGAAATGTTATTTTTGGATATAGGCATAGTCATAGCAGTTCCATTTACTAACGGAGTAAGCATTTCCGCCATTTGATAAAGTGTTTTTGTTTTCTCTGCATCGAAAACATATTCACCACCTTCAAAGTTATGGAACTTACCGTCAGAAGTAATATAAGTTTCGCCACCATTTTCGTCAACTTCATGCCAACCCTTTGTTGCATGTGTCGTACCGGATGCGTAACCCATCTTTTTCTTAACATCACTTAAACTTTCTTTCTTATAGCTTAAACCCTCACCATCAATCTTAGCATCTCGTTTTGCAAGATAATTTGCAGCAGCCTTATCATCACCACGTTTAATAGCACTTTGAGCCTGTGCCATATAGTCAATACTACTATCGTAAGTAACCCTTGACGAAGAACCACCGCCACTACCATAGCTATAACTACTGCTTGAAAATCCAGATTGTGTAGTTTGTTTTGCAGTTGATGCAGAATTAATAGCAACACTACCTAATTTAGCAACCATTTGATCAATGGCTTTGCTGAAATTAACAACACCTTTTTCCTTTAAGTTCTTAACATCTATTGTTAATCCCTCAATAGGATTTTCAATATCATCAATAGTCTTTTTGATATTGTCGATAGTATCTCCAAGTTCCTCAACAAGTTTATTGTTTCTCGCCTGTTCGTCAGTAAAGTCATCAATATTTTCTTGCATTCGGTTAAGATTAATTTGTTGTTCTTTTTCGTTAAGAGCTTGCTTTTGTTCAAATTCAGCATCAGAAAGTGCTTCTGTTGCAGCACGAACTTTATCTGTATCAGCAACCCATTCCCATTCAAGTTTTCCGTTTCGTTCAACTAATTGACGGATATTTCTTTCTGCAAGAACATTATTTAATTCTGTCTGTTTTTTAGTTACTTCAAGTTCAGCCTGTGCAATAGCTAATTCTTGCATTTTCAACTCAACTTGTCGTTCATATTCAGCAGTTATATTTTCAATAAGATATTCTTGACCAATTGCATAAGCATTTTCAATTTGTTTATTGAAATTTTTTGTTAAGAGTGAAATATCCTCATCAATATCGCCAATAACTTTTGATACAGCAGCGTAATCTTCCTCATTATAAATTAGATCATACTCTCTATCACTTAAATATGCTTTCGCAATTCTCGAATCGGCAATAGCCTTATCAGCCTCATGTTGTGCCTCAGTTAATCTATTGATTGCATCATACTGTTTAGTTTTTACATCAAGTAATGCTTTTTCTCTGGTTATCTGTTTATCTATTTCTTTATTTATCTTATCAATAGCATCAGAATAATCACTATGAATTTTATCAATAGTAGACATTACGGCATCATTATAGCCTTCTAATTGCTCTAAATATGCCTTTTGCCATTCTTCTTCGCTTTCAAATAAAGACTTATAATAATCAGATGACATCCAATTAAGAATTCTTTCTCTGGCTTTAATTTCTGTATCGCCGTTTTCCCAACCAAGAAGTTTACTTCTTTCAATATAATCTTCTGAAAGTTCTAAACGTCTATCAAATATTTCACGCAGAGAATCATTCTTAGCTTCTTCAGCATCCCACCATTGTTTCTGTAAATCTTGAATTTCGGCAGAATCTTCTGAGTAGCCTAATGCCCTCAATTCTTCTGCGGTTTCGTGAAGTTCAGACTGAATATCTTTATATTTTGATACAATAGATTCACTAAATTCTTCAGCCGAACCGTCATCATATACTGTAACAAAATCATCTAAATGCTTTTTAGCAAGGTCTATAGAGTTTTCAATAGATGATACTGTCTTATCACAAGTATCCGTAATTACTTCAGCAATATTTTTTTCGCAATCCCACCAAAGTTTTTGTAATTCTTGAATTTTATCATTTTCTTCGCTCAATCCTAAAGTACGATAATACTCAGCTTGTTCATGAGCTGCTTTTTGCATTTCTTTATATTCGTTGATAATATTCTGTTCATTACCACCTTGATTTTCCCAAAGGCTAATTTGGTGTTCTGAATCTTTTATAAGATCATCAAATAATGATTTGGATTTTTCATAAACTTCTTCTTCATATTTATAAAAATCATCCAGTTCCATTTGACCGGCATCATAGGCTTCTTTGTATGCGACAACTAACCAATCCAAATAATCTTGAACAGATTCACGATCCATTGCAAGTAAATGTTGGTGATATTTATATTGGCGTTCAAATTCAGTTTCTTCATCCGATTTTTCTGTTGTTGTCTTAGGAGTTGTCGAAGGAGTGGGAGAAGTAGAAGAATCTGTAGGAGCAACATATTTTGTTGTATCTGAGGGGAATCTACCTGTACCAGTTGTAGTACCACCTTTAAAAGCAGTACCTTCTACTAAAGCACGACCTCTACGATTACCACTTGAAATTTTGCCTTTTTCAAATATCTGCTTAGTTTGTTCGGCATTAAAGATAATATCATCTTTTTGATATTGGAAAAATTCAGCACCTTCATCACCTATTGTAAAGAATTTGCCATTTCTTACAACAAGTTCTTGACCTAATTCTCCACCTAATGCTATACCAGATTTTGATGTACCCCAATTACCCTGTGCAAATGCAGTACCTCTTGCACCAGCACCATTTGACCATATAATAGTACCAGTTGCAGAGAATTTTGTTTGAACATTATCAGTATTGTCATCCCAA
>SVQQ01000048.1 GCA_015065265.1 Oscillospiraceae bacterium
TAAAAATAGTCAAGATTTGTAAATGGTTTTTGTTTTATTAAAAACTTAATAACCTTTTCATTTCTGCATTTTAACCAAAAATGCACACCAAAGAGACGAAGAAAGGATTAAAAATGGAAAAGTTGCTTATTGTGGATGGTAATAGCATAATGAACCGCGCCTTCTATGGCGTACGTCCCCTTATAACCAGAACGGGAATTCATACAAATGCTGTTTACGGATACCTGAACATTTTAAAAAAGCACGTGGACGCAATAAAGCCAGACTATATGGCGGTTGCATTCGACCTGAAAGCGCCAACTTTCCGCCATAAACTTTTTGAAGAATATAAAGCGGGAAGACACGCCACTCCCGAAGAACTTTTGTCTCAAATCCCCTTAATTAAAGAGGCAACTGCTCTTTTGGGAATTCGTACTCTTTCGGTTGAAGGCTATGAAGCAGACGATATTCTCGGAACTCTTTCAAATAAATTTGAGGGGGAAAGTTACGTCGTTACAGGGGACAGAGACTCCCTGCAACTCGTTTCCGACAAAACTACCGTAATTCTCGCTTCCACAGGCGAAGACGTAGTATATGACCCCGAGGCAATACAGGAAAAATACTCCTTGCCACCCGAAAAACTTATCTACGTTAAGGCTCTTGCGGGAGATAAATCCGACAATATCCCGGGTGTTGCGGGGATAGGTGAAAAAACCGCAATAAAACTTGTCCTTGAGGGAGATAGCCTTGAAGGAATATACGAAAAACTCGTGGACGGAAGCCTGAACGTAAGTCAGGGTATCAAAGATAAACTCATACGTGACAGAGAACAGGCGTTCTTGTCACTCACTCTTGCAAAAATCAACCTTGAAGTTCCCTCACTTCCCGATTTTAGCGAACTTGTGGTAGGAACACAAGACACAAATGCACTGCGTGAACTTTTTATAAAACTTGAATTTACAAAACTTATGTCACGTTTCTCCCTTGACACAGTTGAGACAAAACCTGCCCCCAAATTTGCGGACGACGGACAAATCTCTTTTGACAGTATAGAGGAAGAAAAATCGAAGGTTATAGAAGTGTCGGGGAAAGAATTTATAAAACTTTTGCCCCAAGGGGAAGTTGCCCTTGACCTTATAGGTGACAAATTCTACTATTTTAAAGATAAAGAAATATATTCCTCTAATGCCACAAAAGAGGTTATAAAGGAACTTGACACATCAGGCAGAAGCCTTTTGCTCTTTGACTCAAAAGCCTTTTGGCATAAGGCGGGGGAAGAGGTAAGAGACGACCTTGTAGCCTTTGACGTGCAACTTGCATCATATATAGACAACCCCGATAGCCGAGGGGACTTTTCGAGAATTGTTATGACCTATCTGAAAAAGAGTGTGTCACCTCTTGCCGAAAGTTCCCCCGAAGAGAGAGTTCCCTTAATTCTGCCCTTGTGTGAGGAACTGAAAAAGAAAATTATAGAAAACAACTTTGAAAAACTCTACTTTGACGTAGAACTACCCTTATCAAAGGTTCTTGCCTGTATGGAAATAAGAGGCTTTGAGGTAGACAAAAAGGGCATTGAAGAGTACGGAAAAGAACTTAAACGTGATATAGAGAAGGCGGAAGAGAACATCTTTGCTATCGCAAAGAGAGAGTTCAATATAAACTCTCCAAAGCAACTTGGGGAAGTGCTCTTCGAGGACTTAAAACTCCCTGTCATCAAGAAGAATAAGACGGGCTATTCCACGGACGCCGAAACCCTTGAAAAACTTCGCTTTTATTCACCTATAATTGATAATATTCTCGAATACAGACACCTTTCAAAACTTCATGGAACCTATATTGAAGGACTTTTGAAGGTAGTCCACGAGGATAACAGAATAAGAACGAGTTTTAATCAAAAGCAAACACAGACAGGGCGTCTTTCCTCTGCCGAACCCAATTTGCAGAACATTCCCGTACGTACCGAACAGGGTAGCCGACTTCGTGAATTTTTTACCGCCCGTCAGGGTCACGTGCTCATTGACGCCGACTATTCACAGATTGAACTTCGCGTACTTGCTCATATGTCAGGGGACAAAAATTTAATTGACGCCTTTAATTCAGGGGCAGACATACACTCCATTACCGCCTCTCAGGTCTTTAAGGTAAAACTTGAAGAGGTAAACAGTACTCTCAGAAGTCGTGCCAAAGCGGTAAACTTCGGTATTGTGTACGGAATGGGAGAGTTTTCCCTTGCAGGTGACCTTCACGTCTCCATGAAAGAGGCAAAGGACTATATAAACGGATATTTTGCCACCTACCCCATGGTAAAAAACTGGCTTGACAGCGCAGTAAAAGAGGGTTATGAAAAAGGATACGTTACAACTCTTTGGGGACGTCGACGCTATATTCCCGAACTTACAGGCACAAAGAAACAACTTCGCTCTTTCGGGGAAAGAGTTGCCAAAAACTCACCCATACAGGGTACTGCCGCCGACCTTATAAAACTTGCAATGGTGAAAACCGAAAAACGCCTTATAAGCGAGGGACTTGAAAGTCGCCTTATTTTACAGGTCCACGACGAACTGATTATTGAAGCCCCCGAAAAAGAGGCAGACTACGTTGCAAAACTCCTCAAAGAAGAGATGGAAGGCGTGGCAGAAATGTCTGTGAAACTATCTGTTGACGTAGGCATTGGAACCAACTGGCTGTCTGCTAAACTGTAGTACCGTCTCTTTGGTGTGCATTTTTGGTTAAAATGCAGAAATGAAAAGGTTATTAAGTTTTTAATAAAACAAAAACCATTTACAAATCTTGACTATTTTTAAAGTTTTCTATATATACAGTTTTCTTCGGAAAGAAATTCTACGAATTTCTCTTGATTTTTTTATTTCATTTCTTCGCGTGTTGCTCGGACTGGCGTACATTTGTACGCCGACGCCTTCGCACTCCGCGATTTTTCCTCAAAAA
>SVQQ01000049.1 GCA_015065265.1 Oscillospiraceae bacterium
AAATAGCGGGAGAAAGGCCGTCGATAAAATCAACGTCAGGTTTATCCATTTGCCCAAGAAACTGTCTTGCATAAGAAGACAAGGATTCTACAAATCTACGATAAGCTTCTGCATATAAAGTGTCAAAGGCAAGTGACGACTTTCCCGAGCCTGACAAACCTGTCAATACTACAAACTTATTTCTCGGGATTTCTACGTCTATATTTTTTAAATTGTTTTCTCTTGCACCTTTTACGATGATTTTATCTTTAATCATTATTTATTTTCCTTTAATTTGAAAATTTTATCTCTTAAAATAGCGGCATATTCGAAATCAAGTGCTCTCGATGCGGCTGTCATTTCTCTTGTAAGTTTGTCTATGAGAAGTTTTCTCTCTTTTGCTGACATTATGCTCTTGTTTTCGTTTAGTACACCTATCGCCTCAGGTGTACGTATCGCAACGTCTATGTTGTCGGATATTTCTTTCTTGATTGTATGAGGAATGATACCGTGTTCTTTGTTAAAATTATCTTGTATTAAACGTCGACGAGACGTTTCGTCTATTGCTTTTTTCATTGACTTTGTAACGGTATCTGCATACATTATTACGTGACCGTCTATGTGCCTTGCGGCTCTGCCTATTATCTGGACAAAGGAAGTGACTGAACGCAAGAATCCTTCTTTGTCTGCATCAAGAATTGCAACAAGAGACACTTCTGGCAAATCAAGACCTTCTCTTAAAAGATTTATCCCAACAAGCACGTCGTACTTCCCTTGGCGAAGTTCTTTAATAAGCTCAATTCTATCAATGGTCTCTACGTTATGGTGCATATATTTTGCTTTAATTCCCGCCGAACAAAGAAATGAGGTTAAGTCTTCCGCCATCTTTTTCGTCAAAGTAACGACAAGAGCACGTTGTCCCTTTTCAACACGCTGATTTATCTCACCAATCAAGTCGTCAATTTGTCCTTCAACAGGACGCACTTCGACCGTTGGGTCAAGAAGTCCCGTAGGACGTATAATCTGCTCAACTACTTGAGAACTTCGTTCGAGCTCGTATTGATCGGGGGTTGCGCTGACGTATACAATTTGATTAAGTTTACTCGTAAATTCATCAAAGAACAGAGGTCTGTTGTCATATGCACTGGGTAATCTGAAACCGTACTCTACAAGATTCTTTTTTCTCGCAGAGTCTCCTCCACTCATACCACGAACCTGAGGTATTGTAACGTGGGATTCGTCAATAAAGAGTAAAAAGTCTTTCGGGAAATAATCGAGTAAAGTGTAAGGAGTCGAGCCTGGTGCTTTTCCTGCAAATACTCTTGAATAGTTTTCTATTCCCGAGCAATATCCTACTTCTTCAATCATTTCTATATCAAATCTGACTCTTTCTTCAATCCTTTGAGCTTCAATTAACATATTTCTATCTCTGAAAAACTGAATTCTTTCGGCAAGTTCTTCTTTGATTTCTTTTATTGCATTTAATCTTTTTTCTGCGGTAGTAACGTAGTGAGTGGCAGGATATAATGCCACATGGGTCAAAATTGCTGTAATTTGCCCTGTAACGACGTTTATTTCGCTTATCCTATCAATCTCATCCCCAAATAATTCCACTCTTATAGCCGAATCTGTTGAACTTGCGGGGTATATCTCTACAACGTCACCTTTTACCCTGAATCGGTTTCTTGTAAAGTCGATATCATTTCTTTCAAATTGAATGGATACAAGTTTCTTTATAAGTTCTTCTCTTGAAATCAACATACCCGGTCTGAGAGAAATAACGAGGTTTTCATATTCTGCAGGATCACCGAGAGAATATATGCAAGATACACTTGAAACTATTATTACGTCACGTCTCTCAAAAAGCGCAGAAGTTGCTGAATGACGCATTTTATCTATATCTTCGTTTATAGCGGAATCCTTTTCGATGTATATATCTTTACCTGGAATATATGCTTCAGGTTGAAAGTAATCGTAGTAGGATACAAAATACTCCACCGCATTTTCGGGAAAAAATTCTTTAAATTCTGAGCATAACTGTGCGGCGAGAGTTTTGTTGTGAGCGAGAACGAGGGTGGGACGATTCACTTGTTCAATAATATTAGCCATTGTAAAGGTTTTACCAGAGCCTGTAACACCCAATAAAACCTGCTCTTTATCCCCTCTTTTTATACCATCAACCAACTGCTCAATCGCTTGCGGTTGGTCGCCTGTAGGTTTGTAATTTGAATGTAAAATGAATTTGTCCATGTTCTCACTCCTTTATTAACAACATATTTTTTTGATGGGCAAATTACACTTATCGTTTCTTCTTGTGATGCTTTGTTTCGAAAGTTATTTCGCCACGATAAAATTTGTTTAAACATTTTTTAACTTTAGGCGTTAATGCTAAAATTAAAGTTTTCCTTATTAGCCTGCCTTTATATGGTTGGTCATAATACACTTCGTAACCCACCAGCTCTCGAAAACCAAAACTATCCCAAAAATTGTGCTTTGTTATTGAACTGACATAAAACCAAGGAAGACGACCTTTATATCCCCAAAAATGAACGAAATAAATTTCTTCCTTAGTAAATATATAATATACTGCATCAGCAAACAATGCTAAAAGAAAAATAATTAGAAATACTACTAAAAGCCAAGATATTTTATTTTCTAAAGAATAGAAATAAAAATTACCCCACAAAGTAAAGCCAAAGCCCAACAGCCATACTATGTAGTTAGTATTGAAAGCACTATATTTTATAGTAGTATTTTTCTTATTATCTGCCTTTTTTGGTTTTTTCTTCATTGTGTTCTACCGCCTTGAAAACATAGAGGTTTTATTACACGAATTTGGGTCACAAATTTATTTGGTTTATGTTCTGTTATTACGTTTT